>JAJZNS010000080.1 GCA_021811635.1 Thermoplasmata archaeon | reverse complement strand
CATTGTATTCGATCTTACCGCTTGGATTTACGATTTCAAGGGAGCTTCGCATTTTCTCAAGGCTCCCTCCAAGGCCCAGTCCGATAAGGAAATTGCCTAAAAAGTCATCAATTTTCGTTGATTTTCTTTGAATTTCAGCGTAAACCCTGTTTCCCTTTACATACGGGCCGCGCAGCACCCTATCCCCCTTCCACTTTTCCAGGAAATCCAGCACGTTTCCGCTGTCGACTGGCGGGCCTTCGTGCAATACCACTTCTGGAACGACCGGGCGATCAAATTCCAAGAGGATCAGCACTTTCTTTTCCTCGAGGTAGATGGCATCACCGATGATTCCATACCCTTCTTTTATCGAGGCCTCTTCAACCTTCCTGAGAAGCCTTAAGGCCTGCGGATACAGCACATCATCTGTTCTGTCTGGTCTGTCGATGGAGATCAGCCTGTAGACTGTCCCCCGTTCTGCCTTATGTCCATTTGCTCCTGAAACGCTTTCCGTCAGTCCCTCGTATCCTCTGGCCTTGTAGAGCCGGCATGCCAGCTTGAATTTGGTCAGCGATTCCAGACTGACGGCGGCTCCAGCGTTTCTCCGGCTGTCAGTGGGATCAACAATGCAGACAGGAGAACCTGCGCCTGCCTTTGGATCGGCGCACTCCGACAGATTCATATCTCCCCTGAGGGTTGCACCCATCTCGATCACTGAGTCAAAAGTTTTCTTTTCTATAATCAAGAGCTCACAGACGTATCCTGAAAATCCTGAAGTAATCACATCCGCCCCATAAATTCCGGATACTTTCATGAAAAGCTTCAGTTTTCTAACTTCTTTCTTTGCAGACGCCTTGAGATTTTCATTCACGTACCGGGTGTGAAGAATAGTTCTGTCAACAGAGCTTATTTTGGTCTCACCTGGCGAGATATTGTAGCAAGGCACAATGTCCGTGTTGATGCCATGGTATTCTCCAGAAATATAAGGGTGTTCTGCGTACCTGGCTTTCCCTCCTGGAAGCACCTTCTTTGCAATTTTAATCCCGTTCTGTTCTATCTGTTCTTCAGTGTATTCTTTTGAAAAAGCGATGAAGATATCGAGATCGGATCCCTTGAGGTTGGTTCCCTTTGCAACAGAACCCACTAGAACTGGTTCTGCCTTTAACCCCGACTTGTCGATTTCAGTTCTGATGGCATCTACAATCTGCCTGTAGGCTTCCATATAAAGGAGCGTTTCTGCCTGGGTGGGCGTGCTGTTTTCCAGCAACTCTTCAAGGTTCATGAAGTCAGATCTACTATAGCGGTTGCCGGCTCACCGCCGGATTTTTTCAGCGCTTCGATTGCCTTCTCCCTGGTCACATTTGCCTGTTCCATAACGAGCTTGACATCATCTTCTGGAAACCTGGCTTCGGCCTGCGGTGCAGGTTTCTTGAGAACTTCCTTGAATTTGCCGGTGACCTGAAATGTGACTTCCCCCTGTGCTTCTATCCTGGTCACCTGCGGGCCTTCTATGATGTAATCCTTCTGGTCCCCCTCCATAATTATCCTCTTCACGTCAGGCATCTCGGTGGCCTTAATACCCATCTGGGCCATCATTCTCCGCATTTCCCTTGAATTAAATTTCCCCGGCATCATTCCTGCTGCACCCCCTATATGTGTAATGCCTTATGTCTTATCTTATGAAAAACCTTCATTTCCTGATCGATTCCCTAGATCGCCCCTAAAGAGGGGGCTTAAAGCAGAAATGTGCAATCCCAGTCGGTTCATCTGATTTTTTCCAGAGTGAACGAACCCAGATCGAATGAAGTTTCACTCATGAAAATCTCAACCCAGTCCCTTGATCTTGCCGATCCCAGCCCGGAGACCTTGAGGAAAAGCTTCGAACCATCGTTCTTGAAATCAATTGAACCGTCCATTGTATAAGCCACGCCCTCGATGGTCTTCTGATCAAACAGCCCTCCTTCTATCAGGTAAAAGGCGGTTCCGTTTTCGCCTCTCCTCTTCTGAATGAACTGCTGTATGAACTTCAGTAGTAGCTTTTCGTCCAGTTCCGTGATGTACGAGGTTAATGAGGAGAACAGAAGGCGATAATATCCCTTCCTGGCTACCATGCCAGCAGTTATGGAGTCCACGTTCTTCATCATCGAGCTCACGTTGGAAATATTGTCAATTACCACCGCATACTTGGAGGAAGTCTGTTTCTGAATGGTTCTCGAATAAATATCTACGAATCTGAGTAAACCGTCCTCTTCCGCCTTTTCCGTGTCAGGGTATATCTTTGAAATCTCTGTCTTAATGTCCTTTATGTCTCTGTCAGTGGTGATAATCAGTACTGGTACTCCTTCCTTGAGAGATTCACCCACGAAGTTCCAGGCCAGAATGTACTTCCCAGAGAATGGTGGGCCAATGAGAAGACAGTTAGCACCAGTCTGCAGGCCGCCGATAAGCAACTCATCCACCTTTTCATTACCAGTGGATATCCTTTTCGGAACCTCTACGCTCTTGTCCTCTCCGTCATCTGGTGCAGGGGGCGCATTCTCAACTTCGGCTATTATCCTTGATATCTGATCCTGCTGCCTTCTCGGCCCATTGCTTACAAACTGCTCCACCAGCTTCTGAAGTTTGCCCACTGATCCTGCAAGGGCTTCGTTGCTCTTCCTGATCTCCTCGGCGATTGCCCTGATCGCAATAAGCAGTTCCTTGTTTTTGTCCTGTTCCATTTTTGCATCACAGATAGTGTCTGAAATTTAAGCTAGCCGGAATTGGATGAGCCAGCAAATTCGTTCAGGCACCTAAAGAGTTTCAAGCCATACAAACTTTTTCCCTGCCTTTGATGACTTTCCTGATTTTCCAGGATTCGAAATTTGGAAATACCACTGACTGGCTAATTGCAGGCTCAGCGATTGCCTGAAGCCTCCCAAAGTGAAACATGGGATACCCAGTAACCGAATAATAATGGTGGTCTTGCCGCTTAGCCTTATTAGGCCTCTGACAAGTACATCCTGAATTTATGGGATCGATGAAACGGTGCATCGACAGAGAATAATGTAAAGATAAGGAAACGCCTGAAAATAAAATCCCGGAATCACAGGCAGCAATGCCCATCTGATAATCTTGTGGCCAACAATTAGACCATCATTTCAAGGCTCTTAACCGCCATATCCAGGTTAATGCCGGCATGATGGAGCGTTTATTAGCTCGCTTTCCGGGTTTCGTACCCTTCAAGGGCTTTTAAAATCGCTTTTTTTGAACATTAACAGATAATTTATTTAGGTGCTTTACGCATTACTTTATATGGATCTGCAAAAGACCGCTAATCTGCGATTAGTTCTGGCTGTTTTTTTAGTCTTACTGGTACTTCTCTCTGCCCTCCCGGCATTTGATGCTCAACCTGCCAAGGTGAACAATAGGGTAACCACATCAGGAACTCTGGCCATTCCGACGTACACGGTTTCGTTCAAACAGTCTGGAGTTCCTGCTTCGGTGCTGTGGACGGTTGACCTTTCCGGTTACTCAGGGCTTTCGGGCAATGGAACCTACCTGAACGAGACAGGCGTAGCCAATGGAACCTTCTATTTTTATGTTGGGCAATCCACTTCTGGCAATTACAGCTACATTCCCACCCCGTCCAGTGGCGACGTGACTGTACAGGGACACAATATTACCGTGTTTGTGTCGTTCTATAACGAGACCGTAGTTGCGCCGACCGGAAAGACCTACGGCATCAATCTTACAATTCCCAACCCGCCCGCCATTATGCCCGGGATCATATGGTCCTGGTCTGTTACAATTAGTGGGGTATCTGTGCCATTTGGACCGTCTGCCTATGGCAGCACCAGCATGACCATGAACCTTAAACCTTCTTTTGTCAATGGCACATATTCATTCACAGCATCCTCGGCAATGGGCACTGAGATTTCACCATCTATCGGCACTTTCACCATCAGCGGAAGGAACGTGAATCTTGACTTCTCGATAATCCTGATGAAACATTACAATGTGGACTTCTATGAATCTGGCCTGCCGTCATCACAGACCTTCACGGTCTCTGTCAAGGATGCCCCGACCTCTGGATCTTATTACTCAAACAGCAATACTACTGCGGTGTCCTCATCAAAATTCGTGGGCTTCAGCCTTTTCAACCAGACCTATACTTTCACTGCCACAGACGGCAATCCCGCGGTGTATATTCCAGAACCTTCCACTGGATCCGTGACCGTTTCAGGGAGTAACATAATAGTGAATATAGCATTCCATGTTGCTCCCGCCACTTACTCGGTATACTTCAAACTCTCCAATCCTCCGGCCGTCTCACCGGTCTCTGGATGGTCCTGGCAGGTGTACATAAACGGAACTGGATATTCCTCCAAAAACTCGACGCTGGAAATTCCAGGACTGCTCGCAGGCACATATAACTTCATGGCGCTGGGAATCGGAATTGCGATCAGCACTTCGTCAGGGACTTTTACTGTATCAAGCAGTTCAGTAACAACGGTATCTCTTAGTGTGGAACCCTCGTGGGAGGTTTCTTTTACCGTTACAACCCCGTCTCCTGTTAGCAGTTTCCCGTTGTTTTCCGTCAGTATACCTTATCCAATACCCGGTTACGGATCTACACAAATTTCCTTCAGCAGCACTGCCGGTGTTGCCTCCATGGCTGGGCTTCCTGATGGAACGTATACATATACCCTGAGTGTCCACCCTGGATCTACTGCTACCCTCAGCCCTACCAGCGGGACTTTCACAATAAATGGGGGGAATGTCACAATTGACGTCTCTGCTACCTACCTGGTTTACGATACACAGTTTTCAGAGCAGGGTCTGCTCTCTGTCCCCACAGTCCAGTGGGGAGTGGTGGTCGATAACGGATACGTGTTCAACGATTCCTCTGGCGCAGTATTCGGCATGTACCAGATACAGTCAACCCCGATGTACATAACATTGATGCTGCCGCAGGGGACATACATGATACAGGGATTCATAATCACGGCTGCTGGGCACTTCCTTTATCAGGCACCGCAGCAGATAACCGTGGGGAGTGGGTCTAACCTGAACATCGTACAGTTTAACTCTGGGACCTCTGGGACCTCCACTGCATCGGCTGGACTTTCAATTGTTGATTATGGTGTCATAGGAGCTGGGGTCGCGATTGCCGTAGTCGGAATAATTGCAGGATTGATGGTTGCAAGAAGGAGGAATTCAGGGGGGTCTTCTCCTTAAGATTCCATATCTGCAGCCTTTTTTGCCTGGCTATTCTCGGGAACGGCGGCCGCCGTTCCCGTTCATTCTTTTTTCATGGAAT
>JAJZNS010000020.1 GCA_021811635.1 Thermoplasmata archaeon | reverse complement strand
TGCCGAAGGTAAAGCTTTACGGAACCTTTTTCAGTCTTCACACTGCCTATTTCTTCCTCCACAGTGTACGTGCCGGACTGAAGTCTCTCCAACTTCCCCTGCACTCCTTCCGGGATCATTATCTTGTGATTGATCAGTGCGGTTTCCTGCACTTCTCCTATAATATCGCCCGTTGATACAGTATCACCTGTCCTTGCGGTTGCCTTGAACTCCCACTTCCTGGTTGTGTCCAACGGTGGGGCTGTCAATCCCCTCCGTATGAAATCTCCACTCTTTTCCCTTATTACGTCAAGCGGCCTCTGGATACCGTCGTATATTGACTTCAGCAGCCCAGGTCCCAGCTCCACGGACAAGGGCCTTCCAGTATTCTCAACTTTATCTCCAGGCCTAATTCCGCTGGTATCCTCATAAACCTGGATCGTTGCTTCGCTGGCGGAGAGTTTTATTATTTCCCCTACAAGTCCCAGGTCGCTCACTCTCACTACATCATACATCTTTGCGTTTTCTACGGCTGTGGCCACCACCACTGGCCCAGAAACCTTAACTATTGTTCCCAATGCTAACACCTCCTATGTCTACGCCCAGTATTCTTTTCGCAAGTGACTCTATCGATTCCTGATCGCTTTCCCCCGTGAATGGCAGAAACACAACCAGGGGTTCAGTCGTTATGTCAAGCTTGGAAAGGAACCTCCGGTCAATATACCTCCTGATGGAATCCGACACCATTATGACTGAAAAACTGTTGCTTTCGAAGAGTTCTGCAAGCTTTGCCGCCCCCCTTTCAGCGGTGAGTGAAAATGTCTGTTCGATTCCCACCAGGCGGAATCCCTTGGACATTTCCTGTTCGCCAATGAATGCTATACCCTTCAGTTTCATCTCCTTCACTCCGCAAGCCCGGTGAGGGCAATTATCCTTTTCCTGTCAAGGGAATATCTCTTTCCGTTGATAATGCCTCTTAACTTTTCCCTTTCAGCTTCAGACTTAATCAGGAACCACATAATGAAATTCAGGGAAGATGCGGTTGAAGACATAATTTGCAGGTACTTATTCCTGATGCCGTACCAGAGAGCAAGAGATAGATCCGCGTCGTATTCGTAACCGCCTGGTATCCTGATGCCGAAGGCGCTGCCTATGTTCTGAATCAAATCCTGTTCGCTGCTAGAGTAAATCTGGAAAAGTTTCTCTTCTCCCATCACGGTGGTCTGCGCAAAACTTCCCTTGAGCACTTCAAACTTGAGCCCAAGGGTGCGTGCCTTCAATACTACGTCCACATTGCGGGCGGACATCAATTCATTGAAGTATCTTCTTACGATCCACTCGTCACCCCTAAAGAACTTGAGCATCGTAATCAGTTTATTGTTGAAACTTGAGTCCACCGCAGAAAAGAACATGGATACATCCTTATGTTTTTTGTAGATTTCAAGCTGGGAAAGGAATACTCTCCCGGCGTGGTAGGAAGATGCCGATTCTATTATTTGCTCAAGTGACCCTGCCTGGATGATTGATCTGTACACCTCATGCGGGATCATGCCGCCAAAGACACCCATTGGTACGTCCCTGAAACTTAGAAGGAAGGTATCTGATACCGACTGTTCAAGCCCTACCAGTTTTGATGAAATTATGCTCTTCAGGTTATCGATGTCCCACTTCGAGAGATAAAACTGGATGAAGTCCAGTACCTGCCCAGGTGCGCTTCTCATGACAAGAAAATTTCTCTTTGCCAGCCTTCTGTTCACCGCCATTTCAAGAAGATCGTACCCTGACTGAGTACCGGAAAGGGCAGAGATATCCTCGGAATATGGGAATTCTGACAGCGCGGATGTAAGCCCTTCAATCTCCATTTCCAGCATTACCTTCATCTTCTGATAGGGAACAAAAGAGATGGAGTTCGCTTTCAGTGTGCCAAAACTTCCTGTGTAAGTAAGGTCCAACTTACTTTTCACCTATCTTTGAAGAAAGAAATGCTTCGATTTCCTCGATCGAGTCCTTAAATAGCGAATCTAAGGTAAAATCGACCTCGATTTTCCCGTTTGAAGAGGTGGCCAGGAACCCCCCAGACATGTTGCCTTCTGATATCTTGACCTGACTGCCGGCGATTTTCTTCATAGCTGCAACATCTGCTTTTCTGCATCTTATTTCCCCAACGGCCACAAGTTTGGCCTTGGCTATCTCAAAACCTCTCGCCAGATACTCCTGATAATAAGAGTCTGTGGGGAAGGTCGCAAAGGAAGCCGAAACCTTGGCCAGACCATCTTTTATGAGATCGTATTTCCTTGCCTGTATTATTCTGGAAGATTCAAGGTTAGCCAGATCAATCTCACGGTTCTCGAAACTTTTGAGATCGCGACTGGATTTCTTTCGATGCTCATCCTCTATAGATTTGAGTTCTTCCTGGAACTTCTTTTCCATCAATTTCTCTTTTGCCTGAAGTTCCCCATTGAGGGAGGACAGGCTCTTCTTCCTGTTCTCTTCTATTTCGCTGACTATTTCCTCTAGTGTCATGCAATATTCAGAGGATGTTGAGCAGCAGAACTATCCCTAGGATGAAGCCGATAATCCACAAAGTCTCCGGAATCACGAAGAAAAAAAGTACCTGTCCGAACTTTTCTGGCTTCTCGGCAATAATTCCCATACCTGCCGCTCCTATACCCTGCTGGGCCATGCCTGTACCAACAAGTCCACCCGCAATGGCAATACCAGCGGCTAATGCTAGAGTTGGATCTGCTACCATGATAGATGCACCGTTTCGTGATTCAACGTGCGTATATAAAACTGAGAGCCGGGTTTTCTCTGCAATGACAACTGATGGTCGGATTAGTATCAAGTTATAAATATTGTACAACAATAGACCCGGTAGATCAATTGCAATCCAAATTGCACTGATTTCAAGCAATGAGGTGCTTGGTTGAAGAGAAGCTCAAGAGACTGGAAAAAACGCGGAAAAATGCGATGGAAGTGGAGAAAGAAGAGGATCAGGAGACTGAAGAGAGCAAGAAGAGCCAACAGGACCTGATCTTAGGCTCTTTTCACTTACTCGTTGGGCGGGCTCCGTCCAATATTTTTTTATTATATTCTGACCCATTTCCGTACGACTGATTCACATGTTTTCTAAAATAGATATTCCTAGAGATTGAGCAATGGAGTGGTGCAGATCCGCTTTACGGTTATTTTACACAATTTGGTAATATAAAAAAGACAAATGTTTATAGTTCCCACGAGTATAGCTGCAAATAGGAGGATAAACGGCGCAAGATGGTGTATGCGCGACATGTGTTGCCATATCTGCTTGCACTTAAAATGTCACGAGTTTGATTTAGCCGACTATTGCCGGAACGGAAATTCCCAATACGACAAAGCCGTGACAGTTGGATTTGCGATCACCTGATTCCTGTTTATTCTCCGGGGTTCATATGTTCGAGAAATTCAAGAAGAAACGCAAAGAAGAGAAGAAAGTTGAAGCTGCAGTGCCAGAAACTGTCAAGAACGAGAAAACACAGGCTATTGAAAACGTTCAGAAGAAGGCTCCAGGACCAACCCAGGTTGTTATCCTGGTAGATGCCAACAACGTAGCCTATGGAAACAGCCAGGGGAGCAAAGGTGCGATGCTGGGAAACGTGATCAAGGCACTGGATACCCTTAACGGCACTGGATCTCGAGTTTTGGCGATTGCTGACGCAACCCTCAGGCACAATATTGATGATAAGGACAGCTTCGAAAAGATGATGAGCAACGGCCAGGTAATGCAGGTTCCGGCAGCTTCATCCGCTGATGACTACATTTGGGAAATCGCACAGCACCACCTGAAAAAGGGAAATAAGGTTTACGTCGTCACAAACGATCGCTTTCCCATTACCAAGGCAACCACTGCAGAAACCAAGAACATCCGAAGGATTTCATTTATGTTCGTAGACAATGATATCTTCTTCCAGCCAAATCTCAATGACCTTGTAAAACCGACAAACCATAACGAACAGATTCCTTCGACACAGCAAAAACCCGCAGAACCGTCTGTGAATAACGTACCATCTGAACGCAGACCCAAGGATGCTGAAACTGCAAAGAAACCCAAGCAGATTAAAAAGGAGATGGAGATTCCGCCTGAACTTCTTTCCAGCCTTGTAACCTATATAGGGAGCAGGAACCCGCAGGTAAAGGTAGGCGATCCAATCAACTTTGCTTCCATCTCGAATTTTCTACACAAGAAATATGGGGGGAACTTCTGTACAACCTTTGGATTCAGGAGGCCCAAGGATTTTGCAAGCCTGCTCGAGAGAGATGGGTTCGCCAAACTGTCACATCAGGGTACGACACTGTACATTGAACCAACGGAGAAGTTGCTGCCAAACGTTCAGTGATGGGACAGACTGTTTTGCCCTGAATATCGCAAGATACCACTGATCATAAATATCTCTTTTTCCAAAGTTTGAGGGAGGAAGTTAGATTAAGAAGGAAAAACTTCTTCAAACATCTGTGCAAGAAAACAAAAATTCTGTCATGGAAGGCCAGGAGATTGTGAGCCGATTCGAAAAATTCGACTTTGAATCGCTCTGGAAAGGAAGAGATAAAGTCGATCTTCTGGAGAAGAGTATCCTATCTGATATGATCAACTTCGTCGACAAAAGAAGGGTTCTCGAACTGGGAACAGGAAATGGCAGGCTTGGTGAAATCGTACAGAGAAATTCTAAAGAATACGTGGCTGCAGATATCAATAAGACCTTCCTTAAAAAGTCGATGAAAAGTGCAGTAAGGAAAGATGGGAAATACGTCGCATCCAATATGTATCATCTTCCATTTGCCAACGGTTCCTTTTCATCTGTAGTTATGATAAGAGTATTCAATTTTGCGTCTTTACCTGACCGGGTTTTGAAGGAAATTTCAAGGGTCCTCGTACCGGGTGGATTCCTTATAATCTCAATAAACCCCAAGCCTTCGCTTTCCACATTTGTGGACGACTTGAAATACCACTTTCATGAGACGCCCTCAAATCGCGGTAAAAGCACAACTATAACATTTTCCAGGGAGGACATTTCAGAGGTTCACCCTGCATCGTCTCCGACTTATGCAATGAGGAGAGGATTCATTAGAAACCTGTTCAGGATAAACAAGCTGGCGGAGCTGAAGAGGGTTTCGTCCGGGCTGGAAGATTTCTTCTTGCTGCGACGCCTGCCAACACGTTTTTTCATAAAGCTTGGTGCTGTTTTCCAGGATTTCTTCGTCTTCCCCAACACATTTTACCTGCTGCAGACGAGTGAGGGCAATGGAAGTACAATTGCAGGAATAAATGAGATCCTGGCATGTCCCGAGTGCGGACTGGCCTTTCCAAAGGGCTTTGACTTAAATGGTGTTTCCTGC
>JAJZNS010000085.1 GCA_021811635.1 Thermoplasmata archaeon | reverse complement strand
TATGGAGCCCGGATAATAAATGCAGAGGATGCTTTGAGTGAGATTTTATGACAGCTAGAAAATTCAACGTTGCAACGGATGAGGAGATCAGCACATGCCAGGCTTCCGACGTTTACTTCGAAAGATCAATAAGTTCAATCGAAAAAATAAGCGGGAGCGAAAAAGTCGTTTCTGAGGTAACTGTGTCCGGGCCACTGGATACGTGGATTAATTTTTCCGGGCTGGACGAGGTGATAAACCTGCTTCAGGGTAAAAACGTGGACTTGTACGCAATACCTGAGGGAACAGTGCTGAATCCCAGGGACCCAAAGGGGACACCCGTGCCTTTTGCATGGATAGAGGGCGATTATTCCGAATTCGGCAAGTGTGAAACATCCATTCTAGGATTTCTCTGCCAGTCATCGGGAATTTCCACAAAATCCTCAAAGATCCGCCTTGCAGCTGGCGATGCAAAATTTTACTCATTCGGCATCAGGCGTATGCACCCTGCCCTGTCACCAATGATAGACCGTGCTGCCTTCATTGGTGGAGCAGATGGCGTATCCGGAATACTCGGAGCGGAGGTAATTGGCGAGAGGCCCGTAGGCACCATGCCCCACGCTCTCTCACTGCTGCTTGGAGATCATGATGCGTGGGAGAGTGTGGTAAAGAGCTCACCACCAGGAAGCAGGACAGTGCTTATCGATACATTCAGCGATGAAAAGTTTGCTGCCCTTAAAGCCGCAGAAACATTCCCTGAAATAGATTACATAAGGCTGGATACACCTTCCTCACGCCGCGGTAGCTTCCCCGCCATAGTAAGGGAAGTGAGGTGGGAACTGGACCTGAGGGGCTATTCCAGAGTGAAGATAATGGTCTCTGGCGGACTGGATGAGAATTCTGTCATGGAGCTGAGGAAAGCTGGAGCCGACGCGTTTGGAGTGGGGACATCAATATCGGCAGCAAAGCCCTTTGATTTTGCAATGGATATAGTGGAGATAGCAGGCAAATCCGGCACTAAGAAGGGAAAATTTTCAGGCAGGAAAGACGTCCTCAGGTGCGGATCGTGCAACAGCCTGAGAGTTGTCCCATTCGGTCAGGGTAACCTGCAGTGCACCTGCGGCGGAGAAATGAAAACCCTGATGAAGAAATACCTGAGCGGCGGCATTGTCACTGGCCAATACGATACCCCGAGGAAGATAAGGGAAAGATCATTGAATGAATTGAAGTCCCTTACCCAAACTGATTCGAACGGAAAGGGTATGCCTTAACCGAATCCAGTCCCTGGGCCGCCCAATTATCCTCTGATCCACCACATCAGCAGAATAATGCAACATTGTCGCTGGAAAGACTGCAAAACCTGTCACTTTAAGGATACCTTTGTAATGGCGCCTAAGGCTGATCTAGCAGACCAAGAATCTCTGACACCTCATCTATCTCATAATTCGGGATATCCGTGTCAAACCTTCTTCCATGCTTGATCAGGACTGCGAGGTTGCCAAGCTTCCTGGCTGGGATCATGTCCGTCAATGCATCCCCCACAACCATTATTGTACCGGGTTCCGCTATGCCGAGGAGTTGCATTGCCTTTACATAGGGTTCTATATCCGGTTTTCCGTGCTTGACATCATCTATTGTAACCACCAGGCTCGTGGGCAGCCTTATCATATTCACCAGTTTCCTCCTGGAGGAGGTGACGATAACCGTGCCTATGTTTCTCCGCTCGAGTTCCATAAAAGTGCCCGGTACGTCCGGGAAAAGCGAGATTTCAGGGAGATGATCCGCAAATATCCTTTCCTCTTCCATCTCCACGCTATAGGGATCGCTGGAGTACCTGGCCGCAAGGGTCGATCCCGGAAGACCTATCAGGGGCTTGAGCTCGTCTTCCTTCGGGGTGATTCCAAACTTCCTGAATGCCCCATTCCATGCCAGTATACGAAAATCAAACGAGTTAAGGATAGTTCCGTCAAGGTCGAAAATAATTCCCCTGATTTTCAAGACGCTGCCATATCAAAACCTGCGATATTATATTTGTGCGGAATTGGATATATATGTGAATCAGATACAAGGGCATGAAGACTGCATATCTCGATGAGCTGAAGCATCCGTTGAGGATTGGTGAAAGTGAAATTGAGGATCCAGCTGGCGATGAGATAATTGTCAAGCAGGAAGTCACGGGTGTGTGCTTTCGTGATATTCTTACCATGGATGGATTTTTCCCAAGAGTGAGATTGCCAATAGTTCCAGGGCATGAAATTGCGGGAGAGATAGTAAAAATTGGGCCGGATGTATCAAGATTCAAAGTTGGAGAGAGGGTAGCCAGCCTCATTTACATACCGTGCGGACAGTGCGAATTTTGCCGGTCTGGCCGCGAGAATCTCTGCCCCAATAAGAAGACTTTCGGAGAACTGCTTGATGGTTCATACCGGAAATATGTCAAGGTTTCAGAGAGATCTGTTGTACACGTTCCGGATGGTGTGGGAAATCATGAAGCTGCCATATCTGCCTGCGTAACGGGCATGATCTATCACGCGATCAGGGTCGAGGCTGGAATAAAGGAAGGAGAGACCATCCTGCTCACAGGTTCCGGCGGAGGAGTAGGGATGCACGCCATACAAATAGCGAAGGCGCTTGGGGCAAGGGTTATTGCAGAAACGTCCTCAAAGTGGAAAACGGAACAGATCCTCGCCGCAGGGGCAGACCATGTTGTGTATTCAGGAGAGGAATTCAGCAGGAAAGTGAAGGACCTGTCCGATGGAGGGGTTGATGTTGTGCTTGAGAGCGTAGGGAAACCCACCTTTGATAGTGCCCTCAGGAGCTTGAAAACTGGCGGGAGAATGGCAGTAATTGGAAATGTGATCCCCGATCCCGTCAACCTTCCTCTTGGGCTGATTATACTCAAGGGGAACAGAATATTCGGCAGCATCAGTTCTACCAGGGAAGATATGAAGAAAGCACTGGAATTATCTGCAGCCGGAAAAGTTAAAGCCGTATCAAACATGGAAATCCCGCTGGATAAAATAAACTCTGCATATGAAGAGATCAGAAACCGCAGGAATCTTGGAAGGGTTATGATAAAGCTTGAATGAACGGCTTTTGGTAGTGGTTTCTTCATGTGATGTGCAGCTTATGCTTATAAATAGATCAGTCAGGAAAGTATTTATATTAAATGATACTGGTTCTTCACTATGAAAAGCAATGCGATAGTTATTATCGTTGCGGCAATTATAATTGTGGGCGGTATTGGATACCTGGCTTACAGTAACCCCTCGTTATTCACCGGTTCAAAATCATCTACTCCGCAGACACTGAGCGGAATGAATGTAGTTTCCACCAATACAGTAAACAGTTCCATGGGTGGCAAATGGTACGAGGGTTACAACGTAACTGGCGGACTGAGCAATATCAGCAACCTGCAGGACTTATTTTCTGGCATTGGCGGGTCAAACGGCGGCATTGGCATGCAGACCATCAACAACTCTGCAGCCCAGCTGAGGTACTTCCAGTTCGCGGGCTTTGGAACACCTGCCCATAACGGATCACTGCTGTTCGGATACATGGAATTCTCCGCCGTGAATTATACTAAGTTCATCAACGAGACGCTTTCCAAGAATGCATCCTACATTAGCAACACCCATGGAAACTATGTCCATTATGGCATTGTTTCCGGTGCAGCATATGAGTTTGTTAGCAATAAGACCATGAACGGGTATTATGAAAACGCAATATATGCGGTCTATGGCAAGAACATAATTGCCGGCTTCTACATCGGATCTGCCAATATTTCTGAGGGAAATTTCACGTCGCTTGTTTCAAGCGAAGTCAGCATACTCAAGTCACAGCCAATTAACTTCACCACTGCAGAGAAGCTGGTTCAATCGAACGCCGTGAACGGTGCCATGAGCGCGACAACCTGGTCAAGCGACTTCAATTTCAGCGTCAACTTCATGAGAAGCACCGGAATGCTTGGGAACCTCATAAACAGCACATCTCCGGGTACCTTTGGCTCTGACCTGTACTTAGCTAATGAATCTTACTCGAATGTAACGGGCTTTGGCCTGTCCGCATTCTCAAACGGCAGTAACGGAGCGCTGCTACTGGGATATCTCGGTGCACGGAACTCCACCCTGGCAGCGAATGCGTATGAAAATCTCAGCAACAACGGGAAAAGCAGCAGCAGCGTTGATGATTATGCAAACGGTACCACCTCCGGGATGAAGTACTTCAATATTACATTCCCATCCGGGTACGGGTTACCCAGATCAAGTATATACATCGGGCTGTATCAGTCATACCTGATCTTTGAGGTATATACAGGCACACACGTTTCGAACTCTAGCCTTTTGAGTATACTGGATGCTGAATCAGTAATACTCTAACCCTATTTTCTCCTGGCTTGCATTTCAGGCTGAAGACCTTTCAGAAAGGTTTTTAAGAGGGTATTAATTGCTTCGTTAGGTTGTTTTTATGCAGGAATTGATTTGCAACATTGAATTTGACAAGGATGAGGACCAGTTCATAGCAAAACTGAGGACAGAGATTGGCGGCCTCAGGGAATATACTGGAAACACGTTTGACGAAGTGCTCAATGACGTAATGGTCGAGCTTGAGGAAGAATTCTCGTAATCCATTATTGTACCAAAAATAAGTTATTTCACTAGGGCATGATTTTTTAGTGTACCTAAAGGTGATTGCTCTTGTCATTGTTCTCATGTCAGGCATAGTGGTTCAGGCTGGCGCAGCACATGGCGACAATGGCAGCGTGGTCTTTGGAAATGCCCCTTTTATTAATGTTACCCTTCCTCATAACGTAAGTTACAACCTGACTTACCTTGGACTGGTTTATGTGCCGGGGGCTCTGTCACCACAGCCTTCCGCCAACTATTTTTCCAGAGATAACTGGAGCAATTCATTCAGCAATAACGGTAGCATGTCCTATCACTCGAACTTCCAGATAAGACCTACCGGCATGGGCATGATGGATGACCATTCTTCGCAGGCGGGAAACTCAATCTCAGTATCAATCTTCATAAACGTTACCCCTGTGAAACCCGGCAATCTCGCAAACCAATCGCCAGACAGCCATAACGTGACAACCTTTGCCAACTATACGTATTACAGGATAACAACATGGATTTCTGCAACTTCTGCCACCACTGTATCCAGCGGAGGGAAACTAGTTCTGGTGGTAAGCTTCGGAGGCAGGGAAGACGGAACGGATATAACTGGAAGCGAATTTATGGGAACAGGTATGATGGGTGAAAATGAACATGCCCAGCAGTTCAACGGGTACCTGCTGAACAACTCCAGATATCCTGCGCTTTTCTGGTGGAACAATACATATAATCTGAACGGAAATAACGAAACTTTGATCTCGCCGTATGGCAACACGCTCCAGGATATGTTTGAATCAGGCCAGATTAACTTTGGGTTCAACCTGTCCGGAAGCAGCAGC
>JAJZNS010000077.1 GCA_021811635.1 Thermoplasmata archaeon | reverse complement strand
ACAGGGAAAAGATAAGGGAAATCATAAACAGTGGACTTACCCGGGGCGAAAGCATTGGCAAGTGCCCTGAACACAACACCGACATCATGTTCTCGCGGGACAGGGAAAGAGCCAGATTCTGGTGCATCACCGAAGGGTGCGAAAGAAAGTTTGACAGGCTTATCAGGGGGAAGATCACTGCAACGGACAGGGTCTGCGCCGTTTGCGGCAATCCGTTGATCAGGATAATCAGGCGTGGCCAGTCCCCGGAGGAGGTATGCATAGACCCGAAGTGCCAGTTCAATCTTTCAAGGCAGGAGCTTGGCACATGCCCTAAAGATGGCGGAAAGCTTGTGGTGAGGCAATCCAGATACGGCAAGAGGTTCATAGGCTGTTCTAACTTTCCTTCATGCACTGTCACCTACCCTCTGCCACAAATGGGTTTTCTATCTGTTACGGGTGAAACTTGCGAGTACTGTTCTTCGCCCCTGCTGATATCAACAAGGGGAAATAGGAAATGGAAGTTCTGCCCAAATATGGCCTGCGAGTACAACAAGAAAAAGAAAACAAGGAAGGTGAAAACCGGTGGAAAGACTAAGACTGCTACCTGAAATTGCCGTAATATTGCTTTTCGCAGCAGTGTCGTTTTTTTCACTTCTTGTGGCATACGTTTACGGTGCAACTGCCGGTATACAGCAATCGACGTCGAACACCACCAACCTGCTCTACGTTATTCTCATTATTGCCGTCACGCTGATAATGACTGGCGCAATACTATACTTCTCGCAGAAGCACGGTATTAGGCTCATCCGCGGCATTTTTATAATAGTCTCCATTTACGCGACCTTCATCGTTTCCTATGCAGTCGCTGTCCTTGTGGTATCTGTCATCCCGATGGGCGAGGTTGCAGCCCTGCCGGTGTTTCTCATCATATGGTTCACAATACCGGGATATCTGGGATTCATGGCATTGACCTCGAAGTCCTTCATTATCGGGAATATCATAGGGTTCATGCTGTCTGCAGGATTCGCTGCAGTGTGGGGGCTCACGCTTGATGTCTGGTTCACCGTGGGTTTGCTTATAATTTTTGCATGCTATGACTACATCGCGGTTTACAAAACGAAGCATATGATAAAACTCGCAGATCTTGCGACCTCAAGCTCCCTCAATATGCTCTTTGTCATACCGGCATCCAGGGGTTTTGATCCCTCTGCCAAGTTCAAAGAAAACCGTGGCGAAGGCACAGAACCAGACGGGGAAAAGGGAATTCTCCTTGGATTCGGCGACGTTGCGCTTCCGAATGTAATGATCATCTCCTCCACCATTTATGGAAACTACCAGCTGTTTCCATTCTTCTATCTCCCGCTTCTTGGGGCAGTGGCAGGAATCCTGGTTCTGATGTTCTTCACCAAAAGGCCTGCCCCCGGACTCCCACTCCTCAACGCCGGGGTTATAATTGGCTTCCTTCTTGCCCTATTAATCCCCAGGTAAATCCGACCGTGGGGAGGAATCCAGCAACTGCCTGATTTCCTCTTCCGAAAGAGACCATCCGGTTGCGCCCATGCAATCCCTGATCTGATCAGCCCTTTTTATCCCCGGGATTGCGAACGCCTCTCTCCTCAGCAGAAAATTGAGAGCCACCTGCACCATGGTCTTTCCTCTTTTCTCCGCAATAGATCGAAGCAGATCAAGCATTGGACCAAATTTCTTGACATTCTCCTTCCGGAACAGGGGATCACCCATCCTCGCCTCATCAGCCGGAATGTTCTGAACACTGTACTTTCCTGAAAGCAGTCCCTTGGCGATAGGACTCCATGCGATCATGGAAATGCCATTCTCTCTCATGAAAGGAAAAAGTTCACTTTCGACATCCCTCTGGATGAGATTGTACCTCATCTGGTTTGACACAATCTCATTCCGCTTCGTGCACGACATCGCTTCCTGCAGCTCCCTGACGCCGTAATTTGAAACGCCTATGTACCTGACCATCCCTCTGTCTATCAGTTCCTCCATGGCTGATATGGTCTCACATACCGGAACAGTGTGATCGGGCCAGTGAAGCTGGTAAAGATCTATGTACCCGCAATTCATCCGCCTGATGCTCGCCTCACAGCTCCGGATTATGTCGTCGTGGTTGAAATGAGGGGGATTCACCTTGGTAGCTATTACAATATCCTCCCTGTCAAATCCGGAAAGAGCTTTTCCTATTACCTCCTCAGAATGACCCTGCCCGTACATCTCTGCGGTATCTATGTAATTGACCCCGTTTGAGAAAGCGAACTTCATTGCCTCAATCGTATCCCCGTCATCAAATTCGGTTCCCCAGCCCTTCCTTCCGGCCTGCCAGGCACCGAATCCGATTACAGGTACCTCGAGATCGCTCCTTCCGAGTTTCCTGTAATCCATTTGTTCGAATTGCTTAGTGGTTAATTTTCCTATTGAAGGTGCATCAGTGCAGGAAGATTCTTTTCCCGGTGAAGTACATGGGGATCCCCAGTTCATCTGCTGCTGAAATGCTCTCATTGTCCCTGATTGATCCGCCTGGCTGGATGATTGCCGCAACCCCGATTTCATGAGCTAGCTTTACAGAATCACTGAATGGGAAATACCCGTCAGACGCAAGCACAGAACCTCTGGATTTTTCTCCTGCTCTTCTCGCTGCTATGCGCACGGATTCGATCCTCGACGTCTGCCCGGCGCCTATTCCGACAGTGGCAAGATTCTTCGCCAGAACTATGGCGTTGCTCCTGCATCTTGCGGCAACCTTCCAGGCAAAGCCGAGATCGGCAAGCAATGAAGGGTCCGCAGATACCTTTGTCGCGCATTCCAGTTTTTCATATTCGGGGCAGAGCGGAGACTGGACCAGTATCCCGTGGGAGATCGAGCGAATTCTCATTGAATCGTCCTTTCCGTATCTGAATTTCAGAAGCCTGAGGTTTTTTTTCTTTCGCATCAAATGATACGCGTCATCCTGGTACCCTGGGGCACAGACCACTTCAAGGAATAAGTTCGATATTTCCTGAGCAGTGGGCATGTCAACTTCCCCGTTTACGCATACCACCCCGCCAAACGCTGATTCTCTGTCGGAATCAAGAGCTTTCACGAAAGCCTCGCGCAGAGATTTAGCGGAAGCAGCGCCGCAGGGGATATTGTGCTTTACGATCACGCATGATGGGCCATCAAGATCAAACACGCTTTCCATCGCCGCGTTCGCGTCCATGATATTGTTGTAGGAAAGTTCCTTGCCGCTCAACTGGAAAGCAGCGGGGATACCAAGTGCGGATCCGTCAGGAAACATCTCAGCCGACTGGTCAGGGTTTTCTCCGTACCTGAGCTTTTTGCCGCCTGATCTTGAAATGGAGAAGTATCCGGCAACAGGTTTTCCCGTCACATCTGCGAGCCTGTTGTAAATCATGGACTCGTAACTGGACGTTGTGGCAAAAGCCTTTATCGCTAGTCTTTCCCTTGTTCCAAGGGATACGGTTCCAGTTGAGGTTATTTCTTCCGACACCCTGCCATAGTCTGCGGGGTCGGTCAGAACAGCTACTCTCCTGTAATTCTTTGCGGCAGCCCTAGTGAGCGATACACCGCCAATATCGATGTTTTCGATCATCCTGTCCAAGTCCCCGCTCAACGCAGCTTCGGCAAACGGATACAGGTTTGATATCACAATATCAAAATTCATGTACCCGTTCCTTTTCATAATGTCATCCGGCTCATCCCCTGGATTCAGTATACCTGCGTATATTCCGGGATGAAGTGTCTTGACCCTTCCGGAAAAGAGATCGTTAATGCCGGTGATCGCACCGACCCTCATGCATGCGATTCCCCTCTGTTCGAGATAAGCGGCAGTGCCTTCACTCGCAACCACGGTTCCTAATCTCTCCCTTATTCCACTCAGGAATTCGAACAGACCGTTTTTTTCATGGACACTGGCAAGGACGTTCATCATCCCGCTATAATTTGGACCCAATGAATACTTTGTCTATTACTGTCACGAATATATCCGTCTGCGAGGTAATATTTTTCGCAGGCCGACAAAAGGTTTAAAAAAGTATATAAATAACCCCCTTTGAAAAACATGGAAAGAAACATTGCAATAGAGAATCTCGCTCAGTTGCCAACATATGCAAAGGAAGTAGAACTTGTGGAAAGAAAGGGAATTGGTCACCCTGACAGCATTTCCGATGGCATCGCAGAAGCTGTAAGCAGGGGTCTGAGCAAATATTACCTGAAGGAATTCGGACGCATACTGCACCACAACACCGACCAGATTGAAATTGTCGGTGGGCAATCGGCTCCAAAGTTTGGGGGAGGCGTCGTGCTCGAGCCATGCTACATATTGTTAAGCGGCAGGGCAACAACCTCAGTTAACGGGGAGAGAATCCCGTTTAAATCCATATCTATCAAGGCAACAAAGGAATATCTCACATCCAACTTCAGTCACCTCGATCTTGACAGCAGTGTAATGATTGACTCCAGGATCGGACACGGTTCAGTTGATCTTAGAGGACTTTACGACACGAGGAAACTCAAGGCGAACGACACCTCATTTGGCGTTGGATTTGCCCCGTTCACCGACACTGAAAGACTCGTGCTCGCCACGGAGAAATACATAAACGGTCCTCTCAAGTCAAAGCTGCCGGCAGTGGGGCACGACATCAAGGTAATGGGATTCAGGCAGAAGGACAGGATCAACCTTACGGTTGCAGCAGCCTTTGTGGACAGATATGTTGCAAACCAGAAGGAGTACTTCTCAATCAAGGAAGACCTGAAGGATAAGTTACAGGATAATGCCAGCAAGTTGACAGACAAGAAGGTTTCAATTTTCGTGAACACAGGAGACGTCAAGGAAGAGAACATAGAATACCTCACGGTCACCGGCCTTTCCATGGAAAATGGCGATGACGGATCTGTCGGAAGGGGAAACCGTGTAAACGGTCTCATCACGCCATTCAAGGCCATGAGCATGGAAGCGGCTGCAGGCAAGAATCCAGTAACTCATGTTGGAAAACTGTATAACGTGCTTGCCAACCTGATAGCCGGAGATGTGGTAAAGGAAGGAGCAGGAGACATCGAGGAAACTTTCGTGCGCATCGTTTCCCAGATCGGCAGGGACATCAGTGATCCCCATGTGGCAAGTCTGCAAGTGATTTACAAGAAGGGCGTCGACCCATCAAAGCACACGGGCAACATCAGGGGCATAGCCGACAACAGGCTGGAAAACATATCCAAGCTGACCGACGAGTTTGTCGAAGGAAAAATCCCAGTCTTCTGAACAGATAGTCCCCCTTATCAGGGGGAAATCTATTTTTTGTTCAGAAAAAGATTCAAACAGATTATTATAAATCAGGAGAATATGGCTTCATGGCTGAATTTGTGTGCTATTCCTGCAAGAGGAAAGTCCTTACTGGCGAGAAATTTACCTTTACAAAGTCTGGAGCAGTCCACTTCGATTGTTTCATTTCCGCAAGGAGGAAGGAAGTGCCGGAAGAGAAACAGGAGTTCCTGAGGAAACTTTCATTGCTGTTGGACAGCCAGCTGAGGCTTCTCATCGACATCCTGGAAATAC
>JAJZNS010000023.1 GCA_021811635.1 Thermoplasmata archaeon | reverse complement strand
CGAACCCAAGACCGTAGAGATCGATGACGAGGTATCTAGCGCAGTCGACATAATGAAGGAACACAATTTCAACCAGCTGCCTGTACTCAGGGGAACCAGGCTGGTGGGGATGCTTTATGATCTCGAGTTACTAGGGGTGATTTCCTGAGTCGCTTCGACGACATCGTGGAGATCGCTAAAAGAAGAGGATTTTTCTGGCCTTCGTTTTCTCTATATGGCGGGGAGTCCGGCTTCTATGATTTCGGACCAGTTGGCACCCTGCTGAAAGACAGGTTCCTGATGCTGTTCAAACGAAGTTACCTGCGCGAAGGAGGAATATTCATAGACACACCCACAGTCACGCCAAAAAGGATTTTTCAGGCATCCGGGCATCTTGAAAAATTCGAGGATCTTGCAGTAAAATGCTCCAGGTGCAGCAGGTACGACAGGATCGATTCCTCGCTGAGAAAATCCGGCATTACAAAGGAAACTACAACACTGGAAGATGCTATTTCGCTGATCGGGGATGGGAAACTTGTCTGCGCATATTGCGGCGGAAAGATAGTTTCTGCCGAGATGATGAGCCAGATGTTCAGGGTGGAGAGAGGCAAAGGCTATGAACCATATTACCTGAGGCCGGAGACTGCACAGGGTATATTCGTGAATTTCAAGCTTCTCCTGAACCAGAACAGGGGGAAACTGCCGATGATCGTCTGTCAGTACGGTAAGGGTTACAGGAACGAGATATCTCCGCGTCAGGCCCTCCTGAGACAGCGCGAATTCTTTATGGCGGAGGTGGAGGTCTTCCTGGATCCGGAAGCAGGATGGACCAGGGATTCGCCTGAAGACGTTGTACTGACGCTCTTGCCAAACAGCGGTAATAAGCTGCGGACATCTGCGAAGAACGCGCATGAGCGCGGAGTTATACCGAACAGTGGGATGGCGTATTTCATTTACGTCACGTACTCCATCCTTAGGAAATGCGGAATTCCCGAAGATGGGATAAGGTTCAGGCAGCACAGCAAGAGCGAGCTTGCCCACTACGCCAGGGATGCCTGGGATGCAGAGGCGGTAATAGACGACGACTGGGTGGAGATAGTGGGAATTGCCGATCGCGGCGATTATGATCTCAGGAAGCATTCAGATTTTTCAGGAGAACCGCTTGCAGCAGAGGGTGGATCAGTGCCGGTGGTTGTCGAACCTGCTTATGGCGTGGACAGGATTACCATGGCAGTTCTTTCATCTTCATACTATGTAAGGGAAAACGGATTCAAGGTAATGCGCCTGGCACCAGATATATCACCTTACATTATTGCCATACTGCCGCTGCAGAACAGGGACGGGCTTGATGCTATTGCAAGGGAACTTTTCGCAAAGCTCATGGATCTGAACGATTATGTTGCCTACGATGAGTCCGGATCAATAGGAAAGAGATACGCGAGGCAGGATGAGATAGGGACGCCGTATTGCATAACCGTGGATTACCAGAGCAAGGAGGATTCCACGGTCACAATAAGGGAAAGGGATAGCACCTCCCAAATCCGGGTGAAAATAGATGATCTTACCTGCTCCCCCATTCTTCAGAATACGAACTTGATGAAGGAGCTAAATGCCCTCAGTCTTTCTGCATTAAAGAAATAACCCTGGCAGGACACAGTGAAGCCGCTTCCAGCAGATCATTATCTTTTCCTTCTACATCTCCTGCCAGAAATGCTTTCCCTTCACTGTCCATTTCAAAGATCCCTGGCAGAATTGCCGTGCATATTGCATCCCCAAGGCAGCTTTCCCTGTCCAGCTTCACCTTAAGGTGCAGTTCCATCACCCGCAACCGCCTTTCTGAGCGCATTAAGGGAGAGGAGGGCACATCTTTCCCTTGCAGGTCCCAGGCTGACTCCCAGTTCCATAAGGTATTTCTGGTCTGTTAGTTCAGTCAGGCTGGATATGCTCTTTCCCTTTACCGTTTCAGTGAGAATTGATGCAGACGCCTGGCTGATGGAACAGCCGCGCCCGACGAATTTGATGTCTTCTATCCTTCCCTCGTTTATGATCATTTCCAGGTGGACAGTGTCACCGCAAAGGGGGTTATACTCTGTGATCCTGTTGGTTGCATTCTCGATCGTTCCATAGTTGTGAGGATTACGGTAGTGATCCATCATCACTTCGTATGCGATGTCTTCGCTCAATGCCCAAACCTCGCCGTTGCATTTTGCAAACCTATAAAGAGCTTGTCGATCTCCTCCTTGGTATTATATATGTAGAACGAGGCTCTTGCCGTTGCCTGAACATCAAGTCTTGCCATTAGCGGCATTGCACAGTGGTGTCCGGATCTTATCGCTATCCCTTCCTTATCTATCTCAGAAGCTACGTCATGCGGATGCATGCTTGCCCTTGAAATGCGTATGCTGTTCGCCTCCAGTTCCTTCTGGATGTTGAACGACGGTATATCCCCGATATTGAATGAATAGACGCCGCCTCTCAGGTGCAGGTTCCTTGGACCGAAAGATTTCAGGTTCTCCATGTATTTTTCCTCCTGGAATGCATAGAGGATCATCTCGCTTTCATGTTTTCTCACTTCCTTCATCCCGATGTTCTTCAGGTAGTCCACCGCAGCCGAGAGTCCGATGGCATCTGCCACGTTTGGGGTCCCTGCCTCGAACTTCAGTGGGATATCGGCCCATGTGGAGCCCTCGGTTGTCACGGTGTTGATCATTTCTCCACCGCCCATATACGGAGGAAGCTTGCTGAGCAAATCAGGCTTGCCGTATAGCCCCCCTATACCCATGGGCCCAAGCATCTTATGGCCCGAAAAGGCGACGTAATCACAGTCTATGTCCTTCACGTCTACCGGCATATGAGGCACGCTCTGCGCACCGTCAAGTATGAAGGTCGCGCCCTTCTCGTGCGCGATTCTGGCAAGTTCCTTCGCATCGTTTATTGTGCCCAGAACGTTTGAGACATGGGTCACGGAGACAACTTTTGTGTGCTGAGTGAGCTTCGAGGCGAAATCCTCCATGTTCAGGGTTCCGTCATCTTTCAGGTCAGCGTACTTAATTTTCACCCCCTTGCCCATAAGGAATTGCCATGGAACGATGTTTGAGTGATGTTCCATAAGGGTGAGGAGAACCTCATCGTCCCTCTTCAGGGACTGCCCTATCGAGGATGCAAGAAGGTTCAGTGCCTCAGTGGCGTTCCTGACAAATACAAGGCCGTTCGGGTCCGTTCCTCCTATGAAATCAGAAACGTTCCTCCTGGCCTTTTCGTACATATCAGTAGCTTCCTCACTGAGTTTATAAATTCCCCTGTGGACGTTACTGTTGAAATTCTCGTAATAATCCTTAATTGCGTCAATGACTGATTTTGGTTTCTGGGTGGTCGCTGCATTGTCCAGGTAGATGATCTCCTTTCCTTCTATCTTTCTTCTGAAAATTGGAAAATCGTTCTTTATTTTGGCAGGGTTTAACATCACAGCTCAACATGTCGGGAAAGTTCATGGACTTTATTAATTAACCTGTCTGACCCTGACTGTTCAACTGCGGAAACCATGAAACCTTCGGTGATTATGGATCTGGCGCTGTTTCTGTCCACACCCCTGCTCTGAAGATAGAACAGCTCTTCCTCATCAACGCTGCTTATTGCCGATCCGTGCTTTGATCTTGTGTTGTTGTTAAGGATTATCAGTGCAGGCTTGGAGTTCGCGTATGCCTTGTCAGAGAGAAGTAACAGCTTTGAGTCATAGAAACCGGTTGACTGGACGCTGGCTTCCTCTATGTCTATGTTTCCGCGGTGCATCGTTATGCTTTCGCCGGTCACCGCTCCTTTGACCGAGATGTCGGCATGAGTGGAGAGTCCGGTCTGAAAACTGCTGTCCCTTATGTCCATTCCCTGCTTGTCTGAGGAGAAGCTCACACCATGCGTGCGGAAGGTGGAGTTGTCTCCAATCATTTCCGACTCGTTATGGAATATTACTTTGGAAGATCCGCTGTTCAGGTGGAATATCCTGAATTCCGCACCCTCGGAAAGGAATGACCTGACGAATGTGATATCTGTGCTGTGATCAGCCTTGTCCTGGATGTAGTTATATGTTACCTTTGAATTTTTCCCGACAACTATGTAAATGTTTTTTCCGAAAACGTTGCTGTTATCCTTCAAGGAACTGTAGCTGTCAGTAATGATGACGGAGTTGTTGTCGCCGCATTCTATGAAGGATTTCGTAGGTATGCTGAAATCCCCGGAATAGACGTTTTCTATATCGATGTTCACCTTACCGGCATCGTCCTCTATCTGCACGTAATAGCCGTTCCTCCAGGAGGCATTGATTAAGTGTTCCTCCCTCTCTTTTCCAACCCTCATAAAGACCTCAGTTCCTCGGTTCGCGTTGCACGAGACGGAGTTGAGATCTGCGATGGTCACCCCGTTTATCTCCCTCACCGGCCGAAGCTCTCCGTCGAAGAGCTGTATGTCAACGCCAGAAGATCCGGAATGGGTTTCCGTTTGAACAGGTGCGGCCCCTGGTTCCGCACTGCTTCCCATCAGTATTTCGAGCTCGCCTTCGGATATGCTGACATAGTCCTTGGTGGTTGGGCTCTCCTTGTATTCCCTTGGCTTTGTCCTGAGAAACTTCTTGAAGCTTTCCAGCCTGAATTCGTAGGCTGAATTCCCAAAACGATCCCTTAGTGCATCGACAAACGATTCCATCCAGTTCCCCTTCCTGCCTTATCCGACTGCGCCGAATTTGCTCATTTCAAGCTTTATCAGCCTGTTCATCTCCACTGCGAATTCCATCGGAATCTCCTTCATCACGTCGTCAAGGAATCCCAGCACTATCATTGAACTGGCTTCGTCTTCCGAAAGTCCCCTGGATCTTAGGTATGTTAGCTCCTCTGTACCAATCTTTCCCACGGATGCCTCATGGGAGAAAGTCGCAGTCGGTTCATAAATCTCGTCATGGGGGAAAGTGAGCGACGATGACTGATCATTTATCAGAAGAGCATCACACTGCACTTTGCTCTTGGAGTGCACTGCTCCCTTGTTCACCCTGAGGAGGCCCCTGTATATGGCCTTTCCATCCTCTATGCTGATACTCTTGGCTACTATCCTAGAACTGGTGTATGGTGCAAAGTGAAGTGCCTTGGCCCCTGTGTCCTTGTAGGTTCCTGCACCGGCAAGTGCTATGTTCAGGTTTGATGCCGAGGAATGCGCACCCCTCAGATATGAAGATGGGTAAAGCATGGTGACCTTGGAACCGAGAGAACCGCCCACCCATTCCATCTGGGCATTCTCGTCCACCCATGATCGCTTTGTGGGCATGTTGTAGACGCTCTTGGACCAGTTCTGGACGCTCGTATACCTTGCCCTGGCATTCTTCTTCACGTAAATTTCCACTATTGCGCTGTGGAGCGAGTCCCTGTCGTATCTTGGGGCTGTGCAGTTGTGGACGGCAAACCCCTTTGCCAGATAGGTGTTCTCCCCGTTCACCTCAAGGTTGTAAACGAGGTCATTGTAATCCTCGCTGGTGATGCTCTTTATTGGAACAAAGAAAAAGTTGCCTGATCTCCGCACCTCGGAGAGTTGCCTGTTCTCATGGTATTGCACCACGTACTGTGCCTTTCTGCTGCTGCCTGTGTCATGAGTTGCCCTGTTTTCGGCATTTCCAGGAGTTATGGTGGCAAATGTTCCTGTACGTGCCAGCATTTCCTGCAACTGGAAGGCCATTGTCTCGCTTGCAACGGATAGCCTCAATACTGAAGCTGAACGGTGACCCCTTCCCTCGAATGATGAAACGGCGCTATGGTACTGATCAATGATAAGTTTCTGCTTCTCGGGCGGCAGGAGCATCACACTCTCGGAGAATTTCTTGCCATTCCCATCTTCCCTGATCAGGCCCGACATCAGCCTTATCAGATCTCCTGATTTTGATGATACTGTGGTGAGCCCGTTATCCGATCTGGCAATGTTTGCTTCTCCTCCCAGGAATTCTATGAGATTGGCTGTTTCCATGGCCAGAGTTTTTGCAATTCCTGACTTTCCGTAACTGAAACTGACTTCCCTGATCCCTGATGCCTGGTCAGTGTCCAATGAACCCGCTGCTGCATAAAGCCCAGTTAGCCTCAAAACCGGTTCGTTTATCGAAGGATCATCAGCTGTCTCTGTGGGGGCGACATACACAATGAAATCACCTTCCTTCAGCTCATCCGCCCTGATGAAATCAGGCTGGCTAGTCAGCTGCGTCCCGGTTGACAACCGCTTCATTTTTCCTCTCCGTGATCCGCCGGCATCAACATCGGATTTCCTCACAGCAAGAACAGGGTGCTCAACCGTAAGCCTGAATGCATTGCCCCTGGAAAGCGGGGTCACTGTCAGCATCTTGCCCTCGTAAGGATGGATGAATGTCCTGGTGACCTGCGATTTCCTGCCGGAATGTGTCATGACACTGTCCAGCAGGTTGACAGTGCTGATGGGCGTGAATGTGTCTCCCCTGCTTACTATTTCATCTGCAGGAAGGCAGCCCTCGACATAGTGGACCTTGGAACCTTCGTCTGCAATGACTATGGTGTGTTCGAACTGCCCCGTAGCTTCTCCGTTCATGCGGAAATAGGTCTGCAGGGGCATGTCTATCTGTACCCCTTTTGGAACGTACAGGAACGATCCGCCGCTCCAGACTGCCCCGTTAAGGGCTGCAAATTTGTTGTCAGTGATTGGCACAGCCTTGCAGTAATAGTCCTTCACCAGATCAGGATATCTCTGAATCGCCGAATCCAGATCCATGAAGACCACGCCCTTGTCCTCCCAGACCTTTTTCAGGTTGTGGTACACTCCCTCGCTGTCGTACTGGGCAACTGAACCTGCGAGGTACTTCTGCTCAATCTCCGGAATTCCAAGTTTCTGGAAAGTCTCCTTTATCTGATCAGGGACTTCATTCCAGTCATTTACCCTCCTTTCATCCGGCCTGTTATAATATGAGGTGTTTTCCCAGTCAATGCCGGACAGATCCGGGCCCCATGTGGGTACGGGCTTGGACTGGAACACTTCCAGCGCCTTCAGCCTTGCCCTCCTCATCCATTCCGGTTCCTTCTTTATCTCGGATATCTCCTCAACCGTCTCCTTGGTCAGCCCTTTCCCGGTGGAATATATGGGCTTAAGATTATCATGGAATTCATAATCATTCTGCTTCAGGTTGTTAAGCTCCTTAAGCAGCTGTTCCAGTTCCTCGTCCTTCTTGAAATCTACATCCATTTCAAACACCCCTTATCCAGTCGTATCCCTCTTCTTCAATACGGAGGGATATTGAATTGTCCCCTTCCATTGCCATCTTTCCGTTCATAAGGATGTGAACGAACTGTGGCTCTATGTTCTTGAGAATCCTCTGGTAGTGGGTGATTATCAGGAACCCAACTTCTTGGTTGTAGTACTCCTTTATCTCCTCTGCAACCATTTTGAGGGCATCAACGTCCAGGCCAGAGTCGATCTCGTCGAGTACCACGAATTTCGGCCTCAACATTACCATCTGCAGTATTTCGAATCGCTTTCTTTCGCCGCCAGAGAAGCCATCGTTCACCGATCGGGAAATGAAGGATTCGTCCAGCCCAACTTTCCTCATATGCTGCTTCATCCTGTCGTAGAATTCCTGAATACTGAGCTTCTCGTTCGGATGCACCTGGTTATAGGCAGTCCTGAGGAAGGTTGAAAGCTTCACTCCCTGCACTGCAACCGGATTCTGGAAAGCGAGGAAAAGACCGGCTTTGGCTCTCTCTTCCGGGTACTTCCCGATGAGCTCCACGCCGTCTATCTTCACTGACCCGGAGGTAACCTCATAATTCGGATGACCCATTAGCACGTATCCTAGAGTGCTCTTGCCTGCACCATTCGGGCCCATCAGGGCGTGTATTTCGCCACCCTTGACAGTCATGGAAACATCCTTGAGAAGCTGTTTGTCCTCCACCCTTGCTGATAGGTTTCTGATTTCTAGCGTCGGCATAACGTTTCTTTAATCGTCATAACCTATTTAAACAATTTTGTATGTTTTTAATAACTAAATTCTTATACTGCGCATCAATAGATGTTCATTGATAGAGTCTGATGTCAGCCTTGTGGAATCGGTATTCGGTGGAGTGAAAGCTTCAGTCCTCGAGACCCTGTGCAGGGAGGACAAGAGCGTCGATGATCTTTCATCAATGATGCATATCAATAAGACTGCGGTAAATGAGCACATGGATTACCTGGAGAGAAAGGGCTACGTTAAGTCATTTTTCAGGAACAGCGGAAGGGGCAGGCCTAGGAAATATTTTGGCCTTACTGAAAAGGGTTACGAACTTTTCCCGAAAAAATACAGTCTCTTTGCATCACTGATAGTTGAAACCCTTGAGGAGGAATTTGGATCGGATAAGGTTGGAGAGCTGCTTGACAAGGTTGCCATGAAAATCCTGAAATCTTCTTCTGGAGACGGTTTCCTGCATGCAGACGCAAGCAGGGAGGACAAAATCAGGAGCCTGGAAAGCTTTGTTTCCACCCTTAACAGGCTGGGTTACTATGCAAGGCTGGAGGTCTCCGGAGACAAGGTCAGAATAGTGAGAAGCAACTGCATATTCTACGAGCTGGCAAAGGGGCATTCCGGCCAGATCTGTGGAGTTCTGGAGTCCGACATCATAAAGAGGTCGACGGACGCCGATTTTACCATTGCAGAAAAGTTCACAGACGGATCCAGAAAATGCGTTATTGAACTGGATATCTAAGAGAATCCACCTGCCCCCGGCGTATGGTGACAGGCAATTACGGCAGTACCAGATCACCTGTAGGCCGGATCTTCCGGATTGCTGGTGGAAGTATAGTAATATTCTTCCGGCTTCTGCGACAATGTGGATTCTGAGGAAACTGCAGACTGGAGATTTCCGTAGCTCTTCTTTATCTTTTCTTCCACGGGAAGGTACAGTTTCAGAGCCTCGCTGACATGGGAAGCCTCTATGATTCTGGAACCCTCAATGAAGGCGATGTCGCCGGAGACCCTGACAAGACCCCCCATCTCCCTGAGCCTGAGCGTCAGGACATTGTCCTTTTTGTCCACGATCTTTGCACGCCTTTTGCCCTCCTCGATGACCATGTTCATCCCTTCCACGCTCATGGGTGGTATTTTGCCGTCTACAGCAATTTCCTGCGCGATGAACTGGAGGTACTTGTACCTGTTCGCAGGGGTATCCGGCATTGAGGTCTCCATCAGCACCTCATAACCGTTCCCGAGGATTCTTGACCTCAGCGGGCTAAGAATAGACTGCAGATCCTGTATGTTGCAGGCCGCTACCAGTATGAAATCGCAGGGCACCCTATCCACCCTCACGCTCGCACCGGCACTTTGTGGGTTCCTTCCGGTTATCGGGAATGTCTTTTCCTGCATTGCTGTGAGAATGAATCTCTGCAGTTGACCGAGGTGTGTAATCTCGTCAATGAAAAGGACGCCCTCATGCGCCTCGTGAATTGATCCTGCAATCACCCTTTCATACGGAAGCGTCCCCAGTTGAGGGTGGCTCCCGTAGGGATCGTGCCTTACGTCGCCCAGCAGCTCCGTTTCGCTTGCGCCAGTGGCCAATACAAACGGGTTCCTTTCCAGCAGAACGATGGCTTTGCTCGGGTTCTTCTTTTCCATCTTTCTCCTTCTTTCTAGCGTGCGTTCATCCAGCAGCCTCACCATTTCTCCAGCACGTTCGTAGATCACTATTTCCGATCTATCTCCGACCCTCCGTGTCGAAGTCACCCTCTCCTGATTGTTTTGGACACCAAAAGCTGCGCCAATCACATTGAAGACATCGCCAAACGGCCCCTGCCCAGGTCCCTGTGCCTTCTGGGAAGAACAGTGGGGGCAGATGGCCTCCGTGTAGGAAGAATACTGGCCGCATTTGGGGCACCTGTAACCCAGGCGTTCGGCAACGGAAGGCGGGATCTGCTTTGGGTCCGAGAGGAAGCCTTCCGCTGAAAAGTTCTCCTCCCTCTCGGCAATGATCTCTTCCGCTGTCTTCACTTCAAACAGCGGCCTTTCCGGCTGCTGAGGATTGTGGACTACCCTTATCTCCTCTTTTGGCCTCTGTATATAGAAAGACAGAGCCTGCGCTATCATGGATTTCCCAATGCCCGGCGGACCAACAAGCAATAGGTTTCTACGCTGCTTGGCCGCGACTATTGCAAGCCTGACAGCCTCCGGTTGACCTACAACCCTCTCCAGAGGCGACGTGGGAATGTTTACGTTTGATGAATCTACGATATCAGACTTATCCGCGTTCAGAAACGACGATCCCAAGTGATCACCCTCATTTCTGCGGGTTTCTTTGTCACATGGCCAAGGCGGACACCGTACACGTTCTTGATCCCTGCATTCAGGGCAGCGTCTATCAGCCTCTGCGATATTACCCCGCCGGAAATGATTGTCTGTCCTTCATTCACGCCGTTGAGCTTATCGACTGCTTCAGCCAGGGGTATGCTTGCTACAACCTTTCCATCCTCGGAGTAAACTTCTAGGAGCTTTTCCTTCAGGAGGTACTCTGCCCTGCCTTCAATGAACTTGTAGTTCTGCAGGTCAATCTTATCATTTTCATGAGATCCGTTGGCCTCATGCTTGGTTTCCACCACTTCCTCTCTTGCCCTCGCAGGCTTTCTTGCTGGAGGCTCTTCAGGATGCATGGGCTCTTCCAGGACAGCATCGTCTTCAATATCCATAGATCGCTCAACCACCACTTTCTTTGTGCTGCCCGTCTTCTCGTTCTCATTCTTCTGGTTGAGTTCCTTCAACTCTTCAGACATCCCTTTCACGGAAAGATACTGGGCTATAGGCATCTTGTATCTCAGAGCCTTCACTATCTGTTTGTACGTAAGCTCCTCCACTTCAGTCCCTGGAGGTGCCCTTGCGACGAAATCAACGTCCGCAACCTGCAGCATCTCCTTGAGAATGAGGTCTCCTCCCCTGTCCCCGTCAAGGAACACAACAACCGTCCTCTCCCTGGAGAGATCCTGAACCGTCTTTGGAATGTTCGTACCCTGAACTGCAATGGTATTCTTTATCCCATACTTCAGGAGATTCAGGACGTCATTTCTGCCCTCGACAACGATGATTGAGTCGGAGTCCTTTATAGCAGGCCCCGCTGGCAGCTTTTCATCGCCATATGAGGTGATCTCTGCCCTTTCCACATCCTCCCTGACGGCCTGAACTATGTTTTCAGAGACGTTTTTCCCCACCTGTGACATCTTCTTGTAGAGAGCTTCTGCACGCTCAATCACTTTCTGTCTCTTCTGGACTCTTACGTCCTCAACGGATTCAACATCCATCTTTGCCTTGCATGGGCCTATCCTGTCAATTGTCTCAAGGGCTGCAGCGAGGATTGAACTCTCAACCTGGTCCAGGCCAGAAGGTATCAGGACGAATCCTTCGGTCTTTCCCTTCTTGCTGTCGATCTCGACCTCTATCCTACCTATCCTGCCTCCCTTCTGGAGATCCCTTAAGTCTAATTCCTCACCGAGTAATCCTTCTGTCTGCCCAAAAATAGCCCCTACTACGTCAGGTTTTTCCACCACTCCATCGGCCGTTATTCTTACCTTGATCAGATATTTTGTTAGATTCGGATCCACGTTCATTGTGTCCACCTAATTTTATGTCATTTGCGAAGTTCGGTAAATGAATTGTATTCCTTCCACTCACCATTCCACATATAGATTTCTAAAGAATATTTAATCTATTCGTTAATTTATTTAAAATTTATGATAAAATAAGGGGCATTCTTAAACGAACGAACTAATTAAATAATTTCATATCATTGGCATTAAACTTATGATCAGGTTTGGGATAGCGGGCATTCCTCTTACCAGTAAAGGCAGAACACTGGTTGATTCTATAATCGATTCGCATTTTCTGGGCCTAAATGCGCTGGAAGTCCAGCTTTTAAGGGTGAATGTTGAGGAGGCACCCGCAATAGAATACTCAGGAATGTATCCAAAGGATGTTGATGATTCCATTATCGTAAACATACTTAGACCGGATGAAAACGGAAACTACCAGAGTGTGGGAATTGATACCCAGATAGAGTCTGAAGACATTTTGCAGGAACTGTTCTGGAACATGGCCAAGAATTATGATGAGATCGTTGAGGGAGGGGAAATTGCGAAGGAGCTGGATGTCCAGCTTTCCCTGCATGCCCCTTACTATATGGATCTCCTGTCTCATGAAGAGATATCCGAAAAATCGTACGATCACCTGAAATGGTCTCTCACCATTGGCAGAACCATGGGTGCCAGGAGGGTCATATCCCACACTGGCTTTTACCGGGGGAACAAAAAAGACAGCCTCTTATCCGCCCAAAAAATTTACTCAAGAATCACAAAGGAGTTTACCCACGAACAGGGGTTCCCCTATGTTGGCGTGGAAACTGCCGGCAAACCCGAACTTTTTGGGACAACGGCCGAACTCATTTCACTGGCTAAAAAGGTGCCCGGAGTGGAGCCGATACTGAATTTTCCCCATGTCCATTCACTCACTGGAGGGAGCCTGACTGACATTGCCAGTTTTGAGGCCATTATAGGTGAATATGCCAAGTATGCCAAAGGCGATCTGTACGCTGAATTTTCCGGCGTCGAGCACAAGGACGGAAGCGAGATTAAGATGACGGCCATCAAGCATGGCGATCTTAAGTTTGAGACGCTTTCCGAATACCTGCAGGATTATTCAGGGGACATGACTATCATATCGATGTCGCCGCTTCTGGAGCACGACGCTCAATACATGGATGTTATTTTCCTCAGGGCGATAGCAAAGAGGCTTCAGCGAAAGAGTGCGTTAAAAGCAGGTGCTTGAAAAAGTGAGAACCTACCCGGTGAAGAGGACAGTGAAGCTCAATCCGGATACAATCCTGGAAAAAGCCATTAAGACCTTCGGCAATGGAAAGATTGAGGGAGATACCGTAGTGGCTACCTTCCCCGGACTGAAATCCATCTCATCCAGGATGGAGAAAGGAAAGCTGTGCATCGAGACCGTTACAGAGAAGTGCGACGATCCGATGGAAGCTATCAGAAAATTCAATGCATTCCTTGAGGACGTTACCGGCTACAGCGTGAGCGAAAGAAAGAAGCTGATGTCGAAGGTTTGATCCCGTTGCCAGGACTTTTCTGTGAAGCAAAGGCTTATCCGACAATAGGAATCGTATTGTTAGGCGGAATCTCGGACAAGGTTGAAAGAATACCCCTCCACGATTCTGCAGGCATTGCTTACACACTTGCTGACGAAAATGGGGGTTACGTCCTTACCAGGCTACTGTCGTCACACATATGGCAGGGATTCGTGAACGGAAAGGAAATAGATCCAGGCGACACTAGATCACCATTCAAGGTGATCAGGCATTACCGAGAGAAAATGAAAAGAGACGAAATGTCTCCACAGGATGCTTCATTTTCTTTCTTTTCCGAGAACGTACGAATACTCAGCGGTAGTTCAGACGCCGCAGCCGCTTCATTCGGGAAGTGCATACTAGAATTTTCAGATGGAAACATAGATCGTGACGACCTTGAAAACAGGCTCAGAGGGATTTCGGAAAGTGCCGGAAGAAGTTTCCGGGGCGGCCTCACCTGCACAACTAGGCAGAACGGCAGGATGGTCACGGAAAGATTGCTTGATCCTGAAGACTTCGCAGAGTATCGTGTGGTGGGCTGTAATTTCTCGTCGTCAAGGAACCCGTCCGACAATATACATTCAAACATTGTCATGGATCCGGAATACGGCAGCAGGGTGGAGACTGCCTCAGCGAGAGTGAGAAAGCTGAGGGATCTGGCACGCGAAGGAGACATACCCGGCATATTCGAGCTTGCCGAAAGAGATACCGTGGATTACCACAGGATCATAGAAAGATGCGGTGTCACGGTCATCACTGGTGAGATGCGCAGATATATAGAATTCCTCGCGAGGCTAAAGAAAACCATGTGGGTTACGTACATTGTGACCGGAGGTTCCAACGTTTTCACCGTGGTAGAAAAGGACAGGACTGATATCATCATGGAAAAGGCAGGCGAATTTCACTTCACTCCAAGTATACTCAAGGTGGCCGGCGAACCTATCACAGTTAGCAGGAATTTCTGATCAAGTTTTATTTTCTCTTTCCCGTTTTCTATGCAATATGGAGGGTGATAGTACAGCCAGGGCAACAGCAAACATGAGCAGGAGGAGAAAACCGTATGAATTCAATGGAGCTGGATTTTGTGGAATTGCGAGATGCAGTTCCCACATCGGCCACAGTTTCAGCAACCCAATCCATGGAAGGTCTGCCAGGGCGACCCCAACGATTTCACTCCCCTTGACAGGAGGGTCGTAAAAACCCAGAACCTGATCCTGATCTGCAACAGGGGAAGGGTTAAGATTGCTGTTTCCAAGGTTGTAGTCGCCGCATGTGATAAATCCGGAGAGCCCCCTGATAGGTGCCAGATACAGGATCAGGTTCTTTCCGGCGTAACCAATGCCGAACAGCGTGATCGAAATGTTTGTGATCTTTATCCAGGGCTGGCCGGAATAACCATAGACTATCGGTTGTGTTCCGTTCCAGCCAAGGTAGAACATCGCCCTGTGTATTATCTGGTATCCGCCGTAGTCATAGACTATCACATTACCGTATTCGCCAAACGTACTGTAGCCGGTTGAACTGCCATTTATGTAGGTCACTATGGCAGAGTTATCCGGTACCTTTTTCAAATATACGACGTCCCCGGTGGTTATTACACCCGGTGTCCAGCTTCCTGAGTGCTGCATGCTGCCGGACGAAACTATGGTTAATGGGGGCCATATGCCAGAATACAGTGTGATACCTATAAAGAGGATAACAACAATGATTGCGGGAACTGCAGCATATTTTTTCATTCCCGGAAAAATACCTAGAACTTTATTCCCGTGAGTGTCTTGGTCTCAAGTATCCCATGGATTGTCCTTATTTTGCGGATCACAGTCTCCTCAATTTCAGAGTAGTCCTTCTTTTCCACCTTTGCGATTATATCATATTCTCCGAAAAGCGTGTAAACTTCCACCACGCCATCAATAGCCGATAGTGCGCTGTTCACTTCAAGTTCCTTGCCTGGTAACGTGTTAACCAAAACGTAGGCTATGACCAAGTCTTATCGGGTGAAGATATTAATTGGAAGATATTAACCTATCTCATTCGTTTGCGAGGAAATCAGTCTTTTATAGGTTTTCGAGATCAATATGCGCTTGCTTCTCTACCTGATACTTCTGGGTGTCGCTCTTGGTGTTTCCCTGGCGGGCCCTCCAGGTCCTGTCACATCGGTAATTGTGCTTCGCGCAAGATCCAGTGCCCTTTCAGGATTCCTGGTAGGGCTCGGCGCAATGACTGCGGATTTCATCCTCATGACACTGGTTTTCCTCTTTTACGGGGAGATTTCGGGGTATCACATAGATCTCATTCTTTATCCGGCGGGGGCAGGGATATTCTTCTTGATGGCGGTCCTTATTCTCCGGAGTCATGAACCGTCCAGCGCTGTATTGCTGGGGAATGGTTATATTCTTGGTTTGGAGATGGGGATTGTCAATCCATTCCAGATTGCCTGGTGGGCAGGAGCAGGATTGAGCGTTCTGGACACCCTTGGAATCTTTCCATTCTATTTTCTGTTCCTTGGCATTATACTTTGGATTTCTTTCCTCTCGATATCAATAAACAGGAGTGTGCTTAAATATGGAAGGAAACTCTCCCAGGCCATCAGGATCGCATCGGCGGCTATCCAGATTGGCTTTTCCGCCACCTTCTTGTATCTATGGATCCTGCTGCTTTAGTCTAATCTCTTCAATTTCTTCGAGAGCGACACCAGGTTGAAAAGCAGCTTCCTGATGAGATCCTTAGAATTCTCATCCTTGAGCTCCAGGTTCTCGTTGAACTTCTGGCTGGCAAATGTGATGAAAACTTCAGGGCGTCCTACAGGGATCATGTCGAGAAAAACGAACACCTGCCGGAGGTGATACTGGGCCCTCGCACCACCGAGCATTCCAATTGAAGCGCTGAGCAGGGCTACCGGCTTTCCCGGAAACGGGTTTCTTTCTGCCGGCAGCGAGGCGGCGTCAAATACGTTCTTAATGTATCCGGGTATTGAATAATTGTATTCCGGGGTTGCCACAAGCAGTCCATCTGCTTTTCGAATGGCATCCTGAAAATCCATTACCGGCTTTGGAGGATTGGCAGAAAGTTCCGGCTCGAACATGGGAATATTGCTAATATCATATATTTCGAGCCTGGCATCATCGGGCATAAGCTGTGCCGCAGTCCTGAGTAGAGCGGAATTGTAAGACCCTTTCCTTCGGCTGCCCCCGAAACCGAGGATGTTTATCATAGCCATAGCCGCATATTCTTCGCGCTCATTAAATCTTAAGCTTAAGCATGGTTCACCAGCTATCGTCATGAGTTCTCTATCCGCCCCAAGAAAAACTTAAATGCAGTGTTCTGATGAACAACAAGTGGCACAGAAGAACAACGAGGGATTCCAGTCTGGCGCTGGGCTGATTAGGTATTTCGAAGAAGAGGAGATTAATGGGCCTGCACTTGATCCTAAACTTGTAATCTATCTGGGCATTATGGTGGCAGTGGTTGTTGAGCTTATCAAATTCTTCTGGCCCATAACATAATGCTGGCGGTTTTTCGTTATTGATTTCTGATCATGCAGGAAAAACAATAAATCCAAATTGCCAATGCCGCGAAGAAAAGCTCCGGTGGTGTAGCCAGGCCAAGCATAAGGGACTCTCAATCCCTCGACTCGGGTCCAAATCCCGGCCGGAGCATGCTATTATACATCTCGTTGACCGGCGTCATAATAGCCACAGTGATGGTCAATAGAAGTTCCGATAGCTTTTTAATTGGAGGATACTTAACTTCTTTATGTGGCCATTTAAAAGAAAAACGAAAGCTGTTTCCGAACCTGCGAAATCCGCTCCAGAAACTGCCAAGAAACCATCAGTTGAATCTAACAAGGCAACCCCAAAACCTGCGGCAACTCCTGCAGCAGCAGAACCATCGTCTACTACGCCAGACCCTGCAAAACCAAAGAAGACTACCAAATCCACAACCTCTTCAAAGGGATCCGGCAGTAAGACATCAGGAACTAAAAAATCACCTAAGAGCGGAAAGTAGTATCATCTAAACAAGTCGTTAAATTTTTCAATCTTCTAATTAACGAGACTCCGTTCTTCAATCCCTTTTAGGCGATAGTCTGTACAAGGGTGGTTATTCCTTCCACAATAAATGATACTCCGATTGCTGCAATCAGCAATCCCATTATTCTTGATAGCAACAAAGAACCTGTCTTTCCTATTTTCTCGAATATCCTGGCCGAATATACCAGGATCACGAAAGACACAATCAGCACCGTCAGAATGGCAAATATCACGGCAAACCTGTCATAGAGAGTGACGCTCTTCAGGTTGAAGTATATGATGGCAGTTGTGATCGAGCCTGGACCGGCTAGCAGCGGAGTTCCAAGAGGCACCACGCCGATGGAATCCTTCTGCAGAGATTCCTCCTCTTCTGTTGCAGTGAATTTGGTGCTTGAGGTCTTTCCCTGCATCATGTCAAAAGCCACCTTGAAAACCAGTATACCGCCGGCTATCTGAAAATCCGAAATATCAATACTCAGCCCCTCGAATATGTAAATCCCAAGCAGCATAAATCCAAAAAGCATTCCTGCCGCCACCATCAAGCTCTTCTTGATGACACGCACCCTTTCTTCCCTGGTGTATCCCTCAGTCAGGGAAACAAGGATTGGTACTGCACCGATAGGATTCAGGATTGAAAATATGGCTACAAAAACGGTTACGAAAAACAGGACTATCTCAAACATCTTTTGGAAGGGAAGTTTCGTTTGTTTCTTAATCCTTTCAGTCCCGAACAGTACCAACCAGGTCTCTCCCAATTATGCATTGATAATTCTGGAAAGTGGAGAAATTCCCCTTCCAGACCGCATGTTGACAGACAATTCAGCAAGATCAATGAAAATGTTTAAGGGATGTTCCCATTAAGTTGCCGGGGACGTTCAAGTCATGTTTATTGAGGACAAGACCGATTTTGACAAAGATAGTGATGTTTACAGGAAGATGATAAGCAAGAGCAGTTTTATCTCCTCCGTGAAATCTTACAACAACCAGGTTGCCGATTCGCTTGAGTCCGACATTATTGAGATCGCAGGGCTTCTTGAACCTGACAGTGTACTTGTCATTGACAGTGATGATCGCGCAGATCTCATCTCCCGGATGCTTGATTCCGGGATGTTGATCAGGCTCAACCAGGAGCTTTTTCCTGGCAGTTACCTGCACAGGAGCAATATCAATGACGTTGCCCGCAGTGAAAAGGACACGTATATTTGCACAGAAGGAACAGAAAGGGATGCTGGCCCCACAAACAACTGGCTGCACACCAAGAAGGCGCTGGAAATTCTCACGCCCATCCTTCGCAAATCAATGAAGGGAAAGACGATGTATGTTGTCCCTTACTGGCTTGGACCCATTGGATCGGAATTCGGCGATGCAGGGGTGGAGATCACAAACAATCCATACGTAGTATTGAATCTCAAGATAATCACAAAGGTCGGCTCTGAAATTGCGCATTCTTTCGCTGGCAAGAACGGGTACGTTCTGGGAGTGCATTCCACCTGCAACCTCGATGCAAGTAAACGTTACATTTGCCACTTTCCAGAACTCAATAACCAAAAGGGGCTGCTGATAAGCGTCAACACTGACTACGGGGGAAATGCCCTTCTCAGCAAAAAATGCCATGCGCTGAGGATTGCCAGCAGACGGGCTAAAAATGAAGGCTGGATGGCTGAACACATGATGCTCATTGGAGTGAATGGGCCAGGAGGCGGGAAAACCTACATTGCAGGTGCATTTCCCAGTTCCAGCGGAAAGACAAACCTTTCGATGATAGAGCCCACGCCGGATCTCAAGAAAAAAGGATGGTTCACGGAATTGATCAGCGACGACATAACCTGGATAAATGTTGTCAAAGGAACGCCAATGGGCATCAACCCTGAAAGCGGCTTCTTCGGCGTGGTGCCACACACCAGCTACAAAACCAATCCAAATGCAATGAAGACCATAAACAGAGACACTATCTTCACCAATGTCGCAGTCGACGCGGACGGCATCCCATTCTGGGAAGGAAAAGAAGATAATGTTCCGGTAAACCTCTGGGACTGGACTGGAAGCAGATACACGGGCAAAGGAAATGCCGCACACCCGAATTCCAGATTCACGACCTCGGTAAGACAATATCCTTACCTTTCACCGGAATTCGACAACCCCGGCGGTGTTCCAATTTCCGCAATTCTTTATGGCGGGAGGAGGAGGGACCTGATTCCGCTGGTGTTTGAGACATTTTCATGGGATGAGGGTGTTCTCATAGGGGCAATGCAGAGGGTCGAGACTACTGCGGCAACCACCGGCCAGGTGGGAGTGCTTAGAAATGATCCCATGGCTATGAGACCGTTTACCGGCTATAACATGGCTGCCTATTTCGATCACCACCTGAAGATGGGAGAAAGGATGAAAAGAAAGCCGAGAATTTACAACGTAAACTGGTTCCGTAAGGATGAATCGGGCAAATTCCTCTGGCCTGGTTACTCCTACAACATGTACGTGCTCAGGTGGATAGTGAACAGGGTGAATGATAAGACCGGGGCTACGGAGACGCCAATTGGGTATGTCCCAAACGCGGAAGAGTTTTCAGATATCGGCGGGGTATCTGCAGATACCATTTCTTCCCTGCTTCATGTTGATAAGACCGGATTCAGGAAAGAGTTCGTGGAAGCAGAGAAATTCTTCCTATCATTTGGAGATGCATTCCCTGAGAGGCTCCGGAAAGCCTTCCAAAATATGAAGGAAAGGATCGAGAGTTTCTGATCTATTTCGTATCCGGTCGATGCACCGCTTGCCGAGAGATTGGCTATGATACTTCATTAGCTGTCAAACCTGTTACCAAATGTTTATTATTTGAATGGGATTCCATTGCCCGGTGAAATTATATGCAACAGGGACAAATGGCCTACGATCGTGCAATCACAGTGTTCTCGCCTGATGGCAGGTTGTTTCAGGTAGAGTACGCCAGAGAAGCAGTCAAGAAAGGTTCAACTGCACTTGGGATTAAGTTCAAGAACGGAGTGGCCCTGATTTCAGAAAAGAGAGTAAGGAGCAGATTGGTGGAACAGAATTCCGTCGAGAAGATACAGCTTATTGATGATTTTGTCGCCACTGTTACGTCGGGGCTTGTTGCCGATGCAAGAGTCCTGATTGACTATTCTAGAGTTGCGGCTCAGCAGGAAAAGGTCACGTACGGAAGGATGGTCAATCTTGAGAGCCTCGTAAAAAAGGTCGCTGATCAGATGCAGCAGTATACCCAATATGGAGGGGTCCGTCCTTACGGCGTTTCTATGATTTTCGCCGGAATGGATCAGATCGGACCCAGGGTTTTTGACTGTGATCCCGCAGGCACGATCAACGAGTACAAGGCTGTTGCCGTTGGCGCGGGAAAGGATCAGGTCACCGCATATCTTGAGCAGAAATATTCAGAAGACTTGAAGGAAACCGAAGCCATTTCGCTGGCAATCGCAGCTCTGAAGACATCACAGGAAGAGGAAGCTGCGAAATCTGTTCCGGAGGTCGCTGCTGTTACATCTGGCAACAAGTACAGGGTTTACGGCAGGGACGAAGTCTCGAAGTTAATGTGAATTCTCCCCGTTTTAATTAACATGCCAAGTGACCCGCGTTAAACCAGGGTCATAAATTTCTTATCCATCCTTTTGACTTTGTGCGGTGTGAGTAGCAAAATATTTGTAATAGCAGGGTGATCAAAGGCTGATGAGTTACGAAGCTGAAATCAGCAGAACAAATCCCGCACTGGTAGTGTTCATGATTGATCAATCCAGATCCATGAGCCATAAGATACCTGGCAGCGACAATTCCAAGGCCAGAGAAGCAGCAGATGCAATAAACAGGCAGATTGGCGAATTTATAGGCCGGTGTACTAAGGCAGACGGTATCAGGGATTACTTCTATATCTCCGTTATAGGTTATGGATTCCGTGCTGGAACTGCACAGGCAATTCTTAAGGGAGACGCTGTGCAACCAATTTCTGCACTCGCAAACAATCCGTTGAGAACAGAGAAGAGGGTTACCAAAGTGTCAGATGGCGAGGGCGGGTTGATAGACGTTGATTATGAGCTTGGGATATGGTTCGATCCGGTGGCCGCAAGCGACACCCCAATGGTCCATGCGCTCAAGCTTGCCAGGGATCTGGTTAAAGACTGGGTGGAGAAGAGACCAGACACCTACCCTCCAATAGTGATCAACATTTCTGACGGACAGGCCACAGACGGCGATCCAACGGATCTGGCCAGGGAGATCATGAATATTGCTTCCACAGACGGAAATACGCTTCTCTGGAATTGCCATGTCTCGAGTTCACCGGGCACGCCCATTACATTCCCATCCAACCAGGAGGGGCTGCCTGAGGATAAATACGCGAGGATTCTCTTTGATATTTCCAGCCCGCTCCCTGAGCAGTACATGGGTTACGCAAGGGAAATGTCCTACAACATATCGGAAGGCGCCAGAAGCTATGTGTACAACGCCCAGCTTGAACAGCTCATACAGTTCATTGACATCGGCACCAGAGGACCTTCCGGACAGATGCAGTAATTGACTTCCGTCCGGTATCTTTCAGTCCCGAAGGTCGGGAACCGCCCCAACGAGAACGAGGATTCGTTCGCCTTTTCCGAAGACCGGGGAATATTTGCCGTTTCAGATGGCGCCAGCGATTCTAGTTTCGCCGGCCAGTGGGCGAGAGCCCTCACGGCCACATTTTCTGAGATAGGAGGGGTTCATGAAAGCGGAGATTTCATGACTCTCGTAAAAAGAAGCAGGGAGATATGGAAGAAAAGCGTGGACTGGAGCGCTCTTCCCTGGTTCGTGAAGAACAAGGTCACAGGCGGCGCTTACGCAACCTTTCTCGGTGTTCAAGTCAATACCTCCCTTTACGAGTTTACCGTAACTTTTGTAGGAGATTCCTGCCTGTTCCATCTGGATGAATCCGGATACACAGTCTACCCAAACATGAAGCCGGAGGATTTCAAGTTCAACCCGAAGTTGATCTGGAGCGGATATGGATATCCGTCCCTGGAAAAGGTTTCTCCTATAAAGGTTGAAGCCTCCATTGCAAGGAGGAAATGGAAGAACGGAGATTCGTTCATCCTCGCCACGGATGCAATGTCGAAATGGCTTCTTGAAGAAGATCCGATGGAAAAGATAGCCTCATTGATTGAGGGATTCGATGCCTTCGGGGAGAAGGTCGATCAGCTCAGAAAGGAGAAGACCATGAGGAATGACGACGTCACCGTCATGCTGGTTAACCCCTGAAAATCAGATCTTAAGAATTCTCTCCGGGGAAATCTGATCCCAAAGGGGCTCATGGTCAATCGCCTTGTAAACCAGGTTCGATAACTTTCCCACAGTACCATTCTGCTTCGTCAGCTCTCCGATGAGCGGCGAACTGCCTGGATCCTTGAAATCGTTGTGCCGGAATACGAGGCAGTCATAATCACCTTTGTTGTACCTGTTCCATAGTTCAGGTTTCGAGGAAACTGCCAGCAGGGAGGTGTATATGATCAGGCTTGAAAAATTGTCAAGGTCCTCGGAAAAGTGATTAATGGATCGATCGGGGTGCTGGAAATGCTCGTGTCCCTTTTCCGGTGCCTTTTCACCGCGGAAGGCCGGTACGTACATTCCGTCATAATCAATAAGCGCAATGCTGTCTTTCGGCGTGACGATTATGTTGTCGCCTGCAAGGTCACCGTGGGATACCCCGAGCCTGTGGAGTTTTGCCGAAGTCTCCAGGAACAGCTGTGCCAGGTTTTTCAGGACGGGTTGTTTCTTTAAGTTTGCCGCAATGAAGCTGTTCAGCACGGAGCCTTCGATCCAGTCCATTTTAAGAACCGGATAAAAGAAGGTTGGATCCTTCATCGTCCTCACGCACTGGTTCAGGTACTGAAAATTCTTCAGTGCTTCAATATTGTATTTTCCCTGTATTTCCTTAAGGTATCTGCTTATCTCATAGTATCGGCGCTGTATGTCCTGGCTGGACTTGGTAAAGCACTTTATGGCGTACGGCTGCCCGCCAACATCCATCTTGAATATTGTTCCATAATTACCGCTGGAGTAGACTATGTTTCCGGGAACGTTGACATTCGGGTTGCTGAGTACTTTTCCCGCCTTTATATCCGGATATTTTGCCGAAATAGAGAACTTGAGATTCTGGAAAGCCCTCTGGTAATCCCCCTGTGAAGGCCATGTCTTGATAACCTTGAAGCTTGCCTGCTGGGGCTGGGATGCCTGTGAAGCGGCAGGTTTGTACCCGAACTGGTTGTCATTCTTCGTTGCCGGCTGTTTCGATGTCTGCGCCGTTTTTGACTGTGTCTGCGTTATTGTTGCAGTTATAGGGGACGTATTGATGGGCGAGGATCTGGCAGGAGCAGAAGTGGAAGGCTTGCTGTTCTGATTAGCCACAGTCTGTGCTGCTGGCTGGTTGCCGGTCTGTTTGGGTGAAACCTGCTGCACGGGCACGGTTGAGGGTTTCGGGCCACTTAACTCATAAAACATTGCCAAGCCGAACACCAGTATGCCGAGCATCATGAAATACGCGGAAATTACGGGCAAAGCAATTGAAGCAGCGATCATCAACAAGGGGATAATGGCTACCCATGCCTGGTATCTTTTCCTTGAGATATCGTATCCCACTGCGAAAACAAACAGGATAGTTGAAAACAGATATCCAAGCACTATCTCTGAAAATGTGGGAGAGGCGACATAAAGCATGCCAATAAAAATCAGGTAAACTCCTGATAACCCTGCTGTTTTCCCCCGGCCCCTTATCTCCCTGCTTGTGTAAAGGAAGATGGTGAATGCCACGGCTGCTATCCCTCCCAGGGCAACGGTAAGGTACTGATATGCAGACCAGAGGAAATATGCAATGTCAACCACAATATATCCGGGAATTGAGAATAAGAGGACCAGTGCCATGAGGGCGATAAACAACCTTAGCCGAAGTTTCATCTTGCGGAGCGATAAGTATGCCACAGGCATTAAAGGTTTCTTATGCGGGAATCAAAGCGTTTTTTAAAGGAATAAACATATATTTTCCATGGTCAGGGTGGAAGATGCCATAGTTGCACGTCTTGAGTCGCATGGTCACAAGTTCGAGATACTCATTGATCCAGCCTCGGCAGACAGGATAAGATCGGGCGAGCTTGATCTTGACCGGGATCTTGCGATAGATCAGGTTTTCAAGGATGCACATAAGGGCGAAAAGATAGGTAACGACACTTTGATGGAGGTATTCAAGACCACAGACCTCAAGGAAGTCGTAACTGCCATAGTCAGGAAAGGGCAGATACAGCTCACCACGGAGCAGAGGAGGGAGATGCTTGAACGAAAAACAAAGCAGATCATCAACATCATTTCACGCGAAAGCCTGAACCCGCAGACCAATCTGCCCAACCCTCCGATCAGGATTGCGCAGGCGATGGAGGAGGCGAAAGTGCATATTGATCCTTTTAAGTCGGTGGAGGAACAGATGCAGGTGGTCCTCAAGGCAATCAGGCCACTGATCCCGATAAAGATGGAAAAGAGCAAGATTGCCGTGAAACTGAAGGGGGATGCTTATGGAAAACTGTATGGGGATATTGCCAGGAGCGGGTACCTTCAGAAGGAAGAGTGGGGAAATGATGGAAGCTGGATTGGCATGCTCGAAGTGCCCTCCGGAATCATGGGAGAATACATAGATCACCTGTCGAACAAGGCCAAGGAGAATATCGAAGTACGCATTCTCAAGCAGTAATTTACTGTATTCTGGCTGTTTCTGTTTCAGTTGACAGAGTTTCCACAGAACCGCAGGTTGATTATCCTCGTTCTGGCTATTGCGACTCCTGGCATTCCGGAGTATCTCACCGGGTCGTCTAATTTTTCAGAATTTGTCTTTTCCACTCCGTCTTTTTTTGTGACCCTTTTTCTTAACATAGGGATGTACACTTCTGGAGCACCCCTGATCAGGGAGTTCTCGGTTAGATTCCGGAAGGGGTGGATATCCACACTCCTTCTTCCTGTCCTCCACAGACAGCATTGCCTCAACCCTGGCTGTGTATGGCAGGTTTGCCGGGGTAGATTGGTCCCTGGTGCTGGGAATTGATCTGCTCCATTCAATCTTCAGCATTGCCCTGCCTTTGCTTCTGCTGAGGCTTGCCTATCCTGAAATTTCCGGTAAACCACTGCTGGGAAAGCTTGGGCTGCCTCTGACCCTTATCGTTTATCTGGCGGATATAGCACTGATCAATTTTTCTCAGATTTCCGTAGCTGGAAGTGCACCTACTCCGGGCGAATATGTATTGTTTATTGCTGCTGCCATGGTTCTGGCAATGATTGCCTATATAATCCCGTCTGGCGTTGGCATGCCCAAAGGTATCGCATCGGCCTGGCCGGCACGGAGATTCTATGCTCTTGGGATCTTTGTATTTCCAGTCTATATTGTCTATGCATTCCTGATCCCTAATCTGTCCGGAGGATTGATCCCGCCATTCGCAGATGCGATTCTCTATGCAGGATCATACCTATTGTTGCTCACCGCACTTATCCGCTATCTCCCTGTTCACGGAAACGAGCTTTTGATCAAGAATTTTGCCCTTGGCCTTGTAATTTGCCTTCTCCTTATATCTGCCTTCGAGCAGATTTTCCTGATTTCACCGTTGATTATTGTGCCGGTGGTCATAGCAATTTACTTGATGATCAGGCTGAACAGATCCGTGAAAGAGAGATGGAAATCATATAGTATATGAAATAGTCAGTTTCTGCTTCGCCTCACAAAGAACAGCTAAATATCGCCAACGCATCCCAAACTTTCCGGTATGCATATGAGGATTCTGATAGCACTTGGAGGGAATGCACTTATTTCAGAGAATGCTGAGAGAACCTATGAAGCCCAGTTCAACGTCG
>JAJZNS010000014.1 GCA_021811635.1 Thermoplasmata archaeon | reverse complement strand
TGGGACTGATAAAGATAGGGAGGGGCACTCCCGAATTCACGCCCGTGGAGATTGGAGCTCTGCCAGCAATGGTAACTCCGGTCGCTGAAACGGGAAGCCCACTCCTTTAGGGGTGGGAGGATGTCACGAAGAGAATCGAATTGCTTGTCCTGTAGCTTCAAAATTTGTTTGCTGGTGTGCAGGGGTGACCTAAATGATATCTCTTGAATGGGCCTACGCAAAGGGAGACAGAAAGATGGGGAAGAGAATTCTTGTCGACAGGCTGTGGCCCAGGGGAGTCACGAAGGATTCCTTGAAGATTGACCTTTGGCTTAGGCGCATCGCACCTTCAGATGAGTTGAGGACGTGGTTTTCGCACGATCCCGAAAAGTGGCCAGAATTCAAAAACCGCTATTTTTCCGAACTGAAATCAAACGCCTCTGTTCAGGAGCTTCTGGATGCCTGCAAACAACAGGACGTAATCTTCGTTTTTTCGGCAAAGGAACAGAGATACAATAATGCCGTAGCCCTGAAGGAATTCGTGGAATCTAAAATTGCCTGATTTGAGATCATTGCTTCACTGATTGCAATGCATGGGACTGCAAGATGCAGCTATGATTGACCTTTTGCGGAGCATGGAATTCTGAAAACATGCTATCCCTAAAAACATAGGGACAAGAAAAGTACCTGGCGGTTCAATTGAGGTTTAGTGACAGAAAATGTTTGAAACAGTTGCTGAGGCAATAGTTGACTATCTGGCAGCAGGTGGGGTGGAAAGGATATATGGGGTTCCCGGGGACTCCATAGATCCGCTGGTTGAGGCTATCAGGAGAAAGGGAAAGCTGACATATGTACAGGTGAGGCATGAGGAAGGCGGAGCATTCGCCGCATCTTTTGATGCCAAATTCAACGGGAGGCCATCTGCCTGTTTCGGTACTTCCGGGCCTGGTTCTATCCACCTTCTTAACGGGCTATACGATGCGAAATTCGACAAGGCGCCGGTGATCGCAATAACCGGCCAGGTAAGAAGGGATCTCGTCGGGCGAGATTACCACCAGGAAGTGAACATGCCAAAATTATTTGATGACGTCAGCGTGTTCAACCGGTTCATGATGGATGCAGAATCCGCATCGTATCTTGTTTCCAGGGCAGTGAGCGAATCTGTAAGGCTTGGCGGTGTTTCCCACCTCAGCGTACCGGTTGATGTGCTGATGGAAAGGGTTGAGGTACCTGAGATTGAGGCAGTTAGATCCCCCGGATTCAGCTATTCGCCAGATCTGGATCAGGCTGCAAGGTCAATAGAAGCCAGCAGAAAGCCGGTTTTGCTGGTCGGATCAGGATGCCGCAATGATGCCGCACTGCTTTCCGATCTTTCTCTGAAGATAGGAGCTCCCGTAATCTATGCATTGCTTGGCAAGGGGATCCTTTCAGACGATGACCCTAAAGTAATGGGCGGCCTGGGTCTTCTGGGAACCAGACCGTCAGTTGACGCGCTTGAAGGTTCAGACCTGATAATTGAGATTGGCACCACCTTCCCCTACACGAAATTCATACCGAAGGGGAAGAGGATCATTCAGGTCGACATCGATTCCGGTAATTTAAGCAAGGAAATTCATGCTGATGTTCCGGTGCATTCAGATGCCCGCACTTTCATGACACGGATAATGAATATGGTCATGGAAAAGGAGAAAAAATACTATGCTGAACTTGAGGGAGGCAGGAGGGACTGGGAGGCGAGGATATCGGGCTGGGAAACCAAGAAAACCACCAGGATAAACCCTGCAGAGTTGGCCAGGGTCCTTTCAGAGGAAACTGCAAAGGATGCCGTGATAGTTACCGATACTGGCAACTCCACCGCCTGGATAGCCAGGCATTTTCGCGCGTCATCCGGCCAGAGGTTCCTCTTCTCAGGCGGGCTTGCGTCAATGGGATGTGCACTTCCAGGCGCTCTGGGCGTTTCACTGTCCACGGGGAGACAGGTTGTCTCAGTGATAGGCGACGGCGGGTTCTCAATGACGTCAGCGGAACTGTCAACAATCAGGAAATATGGAATACCTGTCAAGATGCTGCTGTTCAACAACGGAAAGCTAGGGATGATAAAATTCGAACAGGAAGTCCTTGGATACCCTGAGTGGGGAGTGGATCTTGTAAATCCGGATTTCTCGGTTCTGGCTTCAGCGTACGGAATAGAATCAATGCGCATTGAAAGGGGCGCGAATCTCAGGAATGCAATAAGAAAGACGCTGGACAGCGATGGTCCATTCCTTCTGGAAGCAATAACCGATCCAGGTTTCAGGCCAATGCCGCCGCATGTTACCATGGAACAGGCAAAGGGCTACCTGGTTGCAGGCCTGAGAGAACACATGGGTTACACGCCTGAAATTAAAACAGAATAAAGAATGATGAGGTGGGCTGAAGGGCCGTACCTCTCTCTTGGTTTTGCGTTAGATCAGAAGTTGTTACTTCCTGAGGTTGTTGATAATCCTTGTATATTCCTCCTCGGTGATTTCTCCCTTTGCGTAGCGTTCCTTTGCAATCTTTTCCGGTGTGCCTGCGTTCCAGTCAAAGTGTGAGTGACTGGTCTCCATTGCTGTGCTCACCAGGAAATATATTATCAGCACTACAAACACGAAACCTATCACCATCGCTACCGGAAAGAATATCCAGGCACCAGAGAAACCAGCCATCATTCCATAAGGGTAGGTATAGTTCCCGCTGGCATAGTGTCCACCATAAAATACGGACATCGCGACCGCTATCCCGATAACAACAATCACCATGGCAAGCAGTATCCATATGAGTCTGTCAAAGTGTCTCATGTTTATTCAAAAGGCTGGAAGAGTTCTTAAGGTCTATCTGAAATTGCTTTCAACAAGGTGCAATTCATTGGTGACACCCTTCCTGATCCTTAACAGAACTCCCTTGTTTTCAAGTGCGGTTATTGTCCTTGAAACAGTGGCACTGGAAAGTGTAGAGGCTGAAACAAGGCTGCTCTGCAGAATACTCCCTCCATGATCCCTTATGAGATCAATTATTTCACGTTCTGCAGGGGAGTAATAGCTTTCAGGATCGGTCTGAACCTGTTCCTTCAGGTTGTAATCCACCGCCGTTGCCCCTAGAATAATAGTTTTTCCAGGACTGGAAGCCGAATTCAAAATGGACTGGTAGGATCGTATCAGGCCTCTCAGGGAGAGGGCAAGCGCAATGGCGCTTCCTGCGACGGAAAATACATAGAGGTACAATATCAGGAAGGAAAATCCGAAACCCGCATACGACAGCAGTACAAGGATTCCGGTGGAAACAACAACGATGGAAACAATCAGTATGAAGGCAACGGAATAGAAGACCAGCGAAGTTCCTGGGCTATCTGAATGCCCTGGCTTGGCATCCTTCTTTGGTTTGGTAGACCGGTTTTCCATTTGCCATCACCTCAGTTTAAGGCATCTATGTGCTGTATGAATAAGAGCGTAACGGTATTACCACCACAGCGTCAATATTTCTTCACTAACCAGCCATGCGAAAGGCAGCAAATCATGTGCCGCCAATGAGGATCATTTGGCTCACCTGAAAGGTGATAATGTACCAATCGCTTATGATCGCGTGAAGACTCACGCAATAGAAGCCTACATCGTGGACGCTGTCAGAACCCCCATCGGGAAAAGGAACGGATCACTGAGTGCTGTGCATCCCGTTGATCTTTTTGCGGGACTGCTGAAAGAATCGGTCAAGAGGAGCAGAATAGATCCTGCTGCGATTCAGGACGTGATAGCAGGATGTGTTACGCAGGTGGGCGAACAGGGAGCGAATATAGCCCGAAATTCAATACTTTCTGCCGGCTTTCCCGAGGCTGTCCCCGGAACAACGGTTGACAGGCAGTGCGGATCCAGTCTCCAGGCTGTGCAATTCGCGGCGCAAGGTGTGCAGTCGGGATTTTACGACCTGGTTATTGCCGGGGGAATAGAATCAATGAGCAGGGAAGGGATAGGTACAAACATTTCATCCGATCGAAACCCCATTACCAGTGATCTGGAAAGAAGATACTCGCTTGGTGGAAACTGGTTCAGCCAGGCAGTGGGGGCAGAATCCATAGCAAACAAGTATTCAATAACACGCGATGAGATGGACGAATTCAGCTACAGGAGCCACCGACTTGCTGCCGGATCGAGAGATCATTTCAGGCAGGAGATTGTCCCTGTAAGAGTCAGATCGCAGACGGACGGGTCATCCGATGAAACCATAATTGAAAACGACGAAGGCCCGAGGGCAAATGCCGATCTGCAGAGGATGAAGGATCTTCCCCCCGCATTCCAAGGCCTCAAACTGATTACTGCCGGGAACTCGAGTCAGATAAGTGATGGGGCAAGCGCAGCGGTAATTGCTTCCGAAGAAGGCCTTGATCGAAACAACCTGAAGGCTGTAGCCAGATTTGTTTCCTTTTCAGTTACTGGAGTAGATCCGGTAACTATGCTTACAGGCCCAATCCCTGCAACAAAGGGCGCACTTGATAGGGCAGGGATAGGGCTGGAGGATATTGATATTTTCGAAGTCAATGAGGCTTTTGCGCCTGTTCCCCTTGCCTGGCAGAGGGAATTTGAAGTCAACGAGCAGAAGGTGAACCCGCACGGTGGCGCGATTGCCATCGGCCATCCACTCGGGGCTACAGGCACAAGGATACTTGCGACAATGATCAACAACTTGAAATCTGCAGGAAAAAAGCGTGGTCTCATTGCAATCTGCGAAGGCGGCGGTATGGCAAATGCCGCAATAGTTGAATTGACCTGAAAAACTACTCATACATTGCCTTCTGGAGTTATAAACGGCTTGGTTGCATTATCGATAGCACCGGCCAGTTAGCGTGCAGAACGGTTTGCTGACTCTGAAACATAAAGTTGCACCTGTAATCAGCAGTTTCGTCTAAAAACAGGTCAGCGTACACTGATATTAGCACTGTGGATTTCAGGGCGATCTTCTCAATCCCCCATGACGTACACCTATGAATGTATGCGAATTCGGTTGATTCAGCCAGCCCTTACCTTTACTTTAACCAGACAGGAAAAACTGCTTTCCCAGCTTGAAATTAGTCCGATTCAGGCTCCACGTTTTCTTCTGCCTCAGCCTCTTCAGAATCACTCTCTTCTGGTTCCTCAGGCGACCATAAGATCGCCAGAATACCCCCCATGAGACCAAGGATTAGGCCAACACCAAATCCCCAGTATCCCCCATAGATGCTTGCGATTGAAAGTATCGATATCAGTATGCCGTAGATCATGTGGTTTTCCGGGTGAATTTTCAATCTGTAGCTGAAGGTAAGAATAAGCGTTCCCCAAACAAGCCCAAGAATTCCTGACAGTGATCCAAGAGGGAAGAAAGGCAGGACTTCATAGAGGTTGATAAGTAACAACAAGCCCCCAAGAATGACTGGGAATGCACTCACAGCACAAAAAACGTAAGCAAGTTTCGGAAAATTTGATCCTTCCTCCACGCGCCAGCAATTATTATCCTGATATTAATCTGTCTTCGGTTCGATTCAGAAATGCCTCTAATTTTTGACCTTTTGCAAAATGTACCCACTCGCTTTAACTTATTTTATCAATCTTCAAGGGATAGCCGGTAAACCGGTCAATAAGGCTAAATATAGGTGCATTCAGGTTGAGGTATCCTGCGATGAACCAGCGGCCGGCATTTTCCAGAAGAAACGGTAGTAAACGAAAACGTTAAAAAAGCTTATTGCCGAGGCCAGTTCAAATGGGATTAGTATACCAAGATAGTCCTGTACGGATCCTGAAGC
>JAJZNS010000040.1 GCA_021811635.1 Thermoplasmata archaeon | reverse complement strand
GTAAACAAGTTTCTGTATCTGTTCCTCCCTGTGCGGCAGGGTATCAGGTATGTAAGAACCCCCAAGGACTTTCAGGTCTCCGGAAAGAATTGAATTTTCAAGTGGTCTATCGAGGAAGGGATTCATGTGACGTCACAGTCCGTGCAAGGTATTAAGTTAATTGAGATCAATAGTTTGATCCGGTGGGTCTTTATTAAAGCTTATTTAAACGGCCTCATGTCAGCGTGCTCAAATTTTTTTATAATACCCACAAGATACATGGATCCCGCGACCAGCACCGGCTTCCCCATGTTCCTGGCAGCCAGATAGGCTTCTACCGGATCACGGATTACCTTGGTTTTCCTGAACATACCCCGGGTAATCATCTGCATGTATTCAGGATCTGATGCGCGCTCCGGTTCATCTGGCGTGGTAAATATAACGTCCTCCGATAAAGTGCTGAGCTTGGACATTACTCCCATTATATCCTTGTCCTTCAGCATTCCCGTCACCAGAACCGGTTTTTCGGCAGAGATAGTCTTCCAGTTCCTTACAAGGGCACCGGCTGCATGCGGGTTGTGTGCGCAGTCCAGGACAACCGGTGGATTCCTGGAGACCAGTTCCAGCCTGGCGGGCCATCTAGATATTTTTATGCCATTCTCAATTTCCCTGGCATATATGCCCTCAGGGGAAACGGCTTCAATCGATGCGATCGCAGAAATGATGTTGTTGACCTGGAAATCTCCGATCATTTCTGACTCTATCTGGTATTCCCCGGCGGGAGAATTCAGGGTGAATCTTGTACCGTCTATCCCAAGCTCCAGATCCTTCACTTTATAGTCACTGCCCGGGGTTATGAGTCTTGAATTATTCCTTGCAGCAATTTTCCTGACAATCGCCACCACTTCGGGTTTCCTGTCCGAGAGTACAACCGGCACGTTAGGCTTGATTATTCCTGCCTTTTCGTACGCTATGTCGGAGAGGCTTGTACCGAGCTTGTCTGTGTGATCATAACCTATGCCTGTTATCGTGGATACTGCCGGAATGACAATATTGGTTGAATCCAGTCTCCCCCCGAGCCCCACTTCTACCGAAGCGTATCTGCAGTTGTTTTCCGCAAAATAGAGGAAAGCCATCAGCGTCGTGGTCTCAAAGAAGGTGGGATTCCTCCTGGTTGTTTCGAGCTCTTCTATCAGAGGCCGGTACTTATGGATGAAACCCTCAATGTAACTGGTGGGGATGAATTCCCTCTCCACCATGATTCGTTCGTTGAAATCAACAAGGTGAGGGGATGTGTAAAGGCCGACTCTGTCCCTCTGGGAAAGTATATTGAAGATGAAGCAGGCAACCGATCCCTTTCCGTTTGTGCCTGCAACATGGAATGATTTGAACTTTTCCTGCGGGTTGCCCATCCCGTCGGCAAGCTCCTTCATAACATCGAGATCCAGTTTTATCCCCTCGCGTTTCAGCGCGTAGAGAAATTCCAGATCCTCCTCTGACATTCGTGTGAATGTCAAGCATTATCAAATACTTGCCTCGACTGCATCTGCAGGCAGGTTAACTGTGTCTTCAGCTATGGACTAAAGTAAATATTGCCGAAGTATTTCCCATCTTGAATGAAAGGCTATTTCAGAATAACAAGACCGGTAAACGGAGCCATGGGTCTTCTTGCCACTTTTCTTTCGGCCTTCATAGGAAACGCCGCTTTTTATAAATCTTACCTGGTTCAGGTAATCCTTGCGGCCGTTGTCGTATTTTTGGTCACGTCCGGCGGGAACGTGCTCAACGATATCCTTGACGCAGACACGGACAGGATTAACCACCCGGGGAGACCTATAGCATCGGGTAGCATTTCCCCCAGGAACGCCTCATATTACTTCTTCATGTTGTTTGCCCTGCCTGTCGTGGTTGCCGGCCTCTTCCTCCCTTTTGTATCGCTCCTGATAGTTCTCGTTGCAGAGGCGCTCCTGGTGACCTACGAACTGAAAACGAAGGGATCAGGACTGGCAGGCAATGCCTCGATAAGCATTCTCGTCGGCCTAATCTTCATCTTCGGCGGAACAGTGGTAAATTCGGTTCTGAGGATGATTCTTCTTTTCCTTATGGCATCACTGGCTACGGTCTCCAGGGAGCTTATCAAGGATATTGAAGACATAAAGGGCGATATTGACAGAACGACATTCCCAATGCGCTACGGTATTGATGCTGCATACTATCTTTCATTTGCCTGCATAATAGTTGCCATTTCAATCTCATATCTGCCTTATTACCTCGGGATTTTCAGTTATGCATACCTCATTCCAGTGGCTGTCGCGGACGCTGTGTTCATCTTCTCTGCCGCCGTGGCGAGGTCGAAACCCAATGTCGGGCAGAGATTCTCCAAGATCGCGATGATAATTGGACTCGTCGCTTTTGCTTCGGGGGCGTTTATTCCATGATATTTAATGAGATAGAGGAAAAACTCAAAAAATCAAAGATTCACATGACCCTGATTGACCCTGCTTCGCAGAGCCCTGCCAAGACAGCCGAGATAGCTCTTGCGGCAGATCAGTCTGGCACGGATTTTCTGATGGTGGGCGGCTCTACCGATATTGATAAGAAAATCCTTGATGAATCCATAGAGTCTATCAGGAAAGTCACGGATCGCAAGATCATCATTTTCCCGGGATCAGCTTCAATGGTCTCGGAAAAGGCAGATGCCCTATACTTCATGTCCCTCCTCAATTCCGGGAGCCTGGAGTTTGTTGTTGGCCACCAGTTCAAGGCTGCACCGTACATAAAAAGCATTGGGCTTGAAACCATTTCAATGGGCTATGTCATCGTGGAACCGGGAATGACGGCGGGTCGGGCAGGGAGGGCAGACCTGGTCCGCAGGAACGACCTCAAGAGCGCGGCTTCCTATGCCATGATGGCAGAACTCTTTGGAATGAAGCTTGTGTATCTGGAAGCGGGAAGCGGTGCACCTGAACATGTCCCCTCGGATATGATCACCTTTGTTAAGCGTAAAATCGGGATTCCCCTGATCGTGGGAGGAGGAATCAGAAGCGTGGAATCTGCAAGGGAGGTTGCCCAGGCTGGCGCAGACATCGTGGTCACCGGGACCGTCGCAGAGAAGTCGGAGAGAGTCAGGGAGGTTCTGGAGCCAATTATTGCAGCGGTCAGGCAGGCAAAATAGACAAGATTTAATCCGCGCCGCAATACCCCACTGATGACCGTAATCCGGGTGGAAGTAACTTACAGGAAGGGAGTAGAAGACCCAGAAGCCATCACCATAACGAGGAACATGAAGATTCTTGGATATTCCTCGATCAGGAACATAAGCATCAGCAAGACCTACGAGATCACCATCGAAGGATCGGGGGATGCAGAAAAGGTGGTCAGGGAAATTTCAGAGAAAATCCTCTCGAATCCCGTAATACAGTCCTACAAGATTCTGAGTTGAGAGCGTTGGTAAAGGGCACCTCAAGCAAGATCATCGGGATACTGGGAAAAGACGGCAGTTCCCTTGATAAATTAAGCAAACGGCTTGGCCTCTCCCTCAGCATTGAGGAAATGAAGCTCCTACAGGAGTATTTTGCAGGAGAGAAAAGGGACCCGACCGACGTTGAACTGAATGCAATGGCGCAGGCCTGGAGCGAGCACTGCTGCTACAAATCCTCCAAGTTCTACCTGAAGAAATACTTCAGGGATCTCAAGAGGGATTACGTGTACCTGGCAATGGAGGACGATGCAGCCGTTGTGAGACTTGACGATCAATTTTCCTACGTTCTCAAGATGGAGAGCCATAACCATCCAAGTGCCATAGAGCCCTATGGCGGGGCCGCGACAGGTGTGGGGGGCATCATTAGGGACATACTCTGCATGGGGGCCCAGCCTGTAGCCCTTGTTGATTCGCTGTTCTTTGGCGACCCGGCGTTTGCAGGCGACCGGACATCTATGTCAACAAGGTCTCTCTTCTCCGGTATTGTAGCCGGCATCAGGGACTATGGAAACAGGGTAGGCATACCCACCGTTTCCGGTTCTATATATTTTCATCCTTCATACAACCACAATCCCCTCGTTAATGCCGGCTGCCTGGGCATCATCCGTACCTCTAATGTGATAAGGAGCAGGATATCCAAAACAGGATATCTCCTTATCATCGCGGGAGGCAGAACAGGCCGGGATGGCATCCATGGGGTCAACTTTGCCTCCCGCTCCATTGCGCACGGCAGAGACGACAGCCGTTCGGTGCAGCTGGGCAATCCCATCGTTGAGGAGCCACTGATCCATGCCATCCTTGAGGCATCCGACCGCGGGCTGATAGAGGGAATGAAGGACCTCGGAGGGGGAGGTATGTCAAGCGCTATCGGAGAACTCGTTCATGCCGGAGGAATAGGCGCAAAGATATACCTGGAAAAAGTTTTGCTCAAGGAGGAGGGAATGCTCCCATGGGAAATCTGGGTAAGCGAAAGCCAGGAGAGAATGCTCCTTGCCGTGCACCCTGACAGGCTGGAGGATATCAGCGGAATATTCAGGCTGTGGGATACTGAATTTTCTGTTGTGGGGGAGACCGTCGAGGGTGACAGGCTGGTCATCACCTACAACGGTGAAAAGGTGCTCGACCTGGACCTCGAATTCATGACTTCCGGTCTCGAGTATCAGAGGGAGGCCGATGAGACAAGATCACCCAGGAAAACGTTGTTGCCGAAGGAACCTGCAGATTTTGGACCGCTCCTGATCAACATGATCTCCAACCCGAACATTGGTTCAAGGGAGCCTGTGGTCAGGCAGTATGACCACACTGTCAGAGGATCAACCTTGAAGGGGCCACTTTCCGGCAACCCCAACATTGAGGGGCCGAGTGACAGCAGCCTCATTCTTGCCCAGGTGCCCTCGGGAATAGGCCTGGCATTGACATCGGGCAGCAGGCCGATCCTGGTTTCCGCCGATCCCGCAAACGGATCAAAGTACTGCGTGACGGAGGCAGCGATGAACATACTGAGCAGCGGTGCAGTCCCGCATTCAGTGGTGGATTGCCTGAATTTCGGTTCACCCACCGACAGTCATGTGATGAATGAACTCATAGAGTCCATCAGGGGAATTTCAGAAGTCTGCAGGGATCTGTCCCTGCCTGTGGTATCCGGCAACGTCAGCCTGTACAACTCATACAGGGAAAGCCACATAATCCCGACACCGGTAATAATGATGGTAGGGTTGCTTGACAGGCCGGAAAAGGCCGTAAAGCAGTACCTTTCCAGGGAAGGTGATGCCATTTTTGTTGCGGGAAACCTTGTTTCAAGCCTCAATGGCAGCCTTTACGAGCATTCCCTTGGAACTGAGGCGGGAAACATTGATCCTCCGGATATGGATGAGATGAGGGCATTTTTGTCCCGCATCCCGGGGCTTGTGCAGAAGGGCGTCATAGAAGCGATGCATGACGTCTCTGACGGCGGTCTGGCAACTGCTCTTGCGGAAATGTGCCTGGGATCAGGAATTGGAATGAAGGTGGATATCGGCGGCACCGGTTACGGAACGCCCTCACAGAAGATGTTTTCAGAGCTTGGAAACAGGATGGTCATTGCAGCCGATCCCTCGAATGAGGAGATAATCCGGAAAGGACTGGGGGAACTGAGACTCACCAGGATAGGGACTTCCGGCGGCAGGGAACTGGAAATTCTTCACAATGGGGTTGCGCTTGTCAAGATCAGCGTGGATTCAGTAAGAAAGGCATACGGAGGAGCGCTGCACGCCCTTCTTTAGCTCCAGAATCTCCTGTTCTTCGCATATTCAGTTTCTGCCTCCAGTATCGCCTTCACAAAATCCTCCTCGTCGATATATGAAGTGTTGAGTATCCTGGATGCGGTCT
>JAJZNS010000078.1 GCA_021811635.1 Thermoplasmata archaeon | reverse complement strand
GGGAAACAGAAAGAATGTTTATGATGATTTGTAAATCCCAGTAAAATGCATTCAGACAGGTTTTGACATTCTGGTCCATGTCTTATAAAATTCTTCTGATAGTCCTAAAACCTTTACGAATCCGCTTTTCTCGTAAAATGTAATGGCCTGTTTATTAATCAGTGGCGTATCTACGACAATAGCTTTCAACCGATCCTTTGGTATTCCTCTTAATAGAAAACTACCGATGCCTTTTCTTCTGTAGCGGCTATCGACTACTATCTCTTCGATATAAAAATCCCCTAATGAACAGCTATGCTCAGAGAGAACTTCAGTCTTGCTGCTTCCAGCCAGCCATCCTGCAATTTCCGAATTGATCTCAACGACTAGACACAGATAAACATCTCTTTTCACATAATCCTCGACTACATTTCTGTCAATGATCAGTTGGAAATCCCTAGAGGAAGAGTTATTAACCGTCAGATACGGACTTAGTGAGTTTTCCAGCATAATGTACATACTTTCAACGTCTGCATCCACGGGCTTTCTCAGCAAAAGTTCTGTGGCCTTCATTCTTTTTATGTAGCGTAGCATTGACTCATTAACGTTTTGGTCAGGAATTCTGCGTCTGACCTGGCTGAATCAAGTGAAAAAGGATAGGTAGGGATTCGAACCCTAATAGATGGGATCTGCAGTCCCACGCATAACCACTCTGCCACCTATCCATGCTGGCAAGTTATGGAAAAAGCTATCAGGTATTTAATGGATGCAGACCGGTATATGGGTATTCCGAAAAGGTATGTTATGATAACATATCGGGAAAATGAGAATCAGGCGATTCACGAGCTGCAGGACTTGGAGGTAACTGATCTGATAGTGCGACGAAGCGTCCGCACAGTCGAACTTGATTTTCACACAAAACTAGACCAGAACAATATTGCCCGGAATACTCAATTGGAAAACTCTGACTTTGTTATCTTCCTGACCGAGGAGCTTGATGTGGCATTGAGCAAAGCTGAGATTGAGAAATCACTGGATGAGGCCTTTTACCTGATCAACAGCGGAAGATACTGGCAGGCTCATGTGCTGCTGGAAACTGTCTGGAAACCGGCCACAAAGAAAAAAAACAGGGAGATCCTTCGTTCCCTGATACTACTATGCGCCTCCCGGGTAAAGAAGCAGATGGCACAGACTGTGGAGTCAAAGAGATTGTTCGACAGCGCAATCCGGTTGCTCAAGGAAAATATTGATGACGCGGGTCTGATTTGGTCAATACTTACAGAACCTGAAAATTCTTTGCGAATTATACCAGACAGAGTCAAGAAGTACTTGTCATAGAAGTTATTTAATCAGCTTCCAATTACAGAGCACGTCGATGATCAGCATTCTTCAGGCACTATCGAGTGAAAACATTGGGAAGTCGGTTTCAGTGAGAGGGTGGGTCTACCGTTCCAGAAGCGTTGGAAAAAAGGCGTTTCTGGTCATCAGGGATTCAACTGGCATAATTCAGGCAGTCGCAGAAGAATCTAACCTTTCCCCAGAGGATTTCAGGTTAGCATCCTCACTCACCGTGGAAAGCAGCCTTGAGGTGACCGGAACGGTAAAGGAAGACAAAAGGGCACCCGGGGAGCGGGAACTCGTGATATCCTCATTGAAGGTTTACTGCCGTAACGAGAGCTTTCCGGTAACCAAGGACAAAAGCGAGGATTTTCTTCTTGACATAAGACACCTGTGGCTTCGCAGCCGGGAATTTACATCCATGCTTAAGATCAGGGATACGGTTTTCAAAAGTTTCAGCGACTATTTCTACTCCCGCGGCTACTATCAGGTACAGGGTCCAATGATGGTTTCAACAGCCACCGAAGGAGGATCAACGCTCTTCAAGGTTCCATTTTTCGGGCAGGAAGTCAATCTTACCCAGAGTTCCCAGTTCTATCTCGAAACAATGATTTTCAGCCTCGAGAAGGTATTCACAGTCGCCCCTAGTTTCAGGGCAGAGAAATCCAGGACATGGAGACATCTCACTGAATACTGGCATGCTGAAGGCGAAGCAGCCTGGTTCAGCAACGAAGACATGATGAAGGAGGAGGAGGGAATGATGGACTACATCATCTCAGAAGTCACGAGGCGGAATGCCGAGGATCTTGAACGGATAGGAAGGGATTCCAAAAAACTCAACAGCATGAAATCCCCTTTTCAGCGAATTCCCTATTCAAAGATTATTGACCTCGCAAACGAGATTGGGCTCAAACTGAAGTACGGCGATGACCTGGGAATGGAGGAGGAGAGAGCCGTAACCAAGCGCTTTGAAAAACCGATCTTTGTAACGGATTTCCCTGCGCAGCTAAAGAGTTTCTACCACAGGCCGAATCCTGAGAACCCGGAAACCGTGCTGTGCCATGACCTCCTGGCCCCAGAAGGATATGGCGAGATCATTGGTGGCGGAGAAAGAATATGGGAGCTGGAAGTCCTCAGGAAAAAGATCAGGGATCTAGGGATGAATGAGGAGGACTATTACTGGTATGTAGATCTCAGGAAATATGGCAGCATACCGCATTCCGGATTCGGACTTGGGCTCGACAGGCTTGTAACCTGGATTTGCGGACTGGACACGATAAAGAACGCGATACCATTTCCCAGGACAATAAGAAGAACAAAACCTTGATTGAATGACGTACAGGGATTTCGTCAGAGCTCTGAAAGGAGAGGAACACGATAGCGTGCCCGTATGGTTCATGAGACAGGCTGGGAGATATCTTCCGGAGTTCAGGGCAATCCGTGGCGATATGGGCATAAAGGAGATCTGTCTCGACCCGGAAAAGGTTGCGGAGATTACCACGATCCCGGTAAGGAAATTTGGGTTTGATGCTGCCATAATATTTCATGATCTCGTTCTCCCCATGGAGGCAATGGGGTTTGAATTCGACTACCAGCGAGGAGTCGGCCCAGTTTCAAACTTGGCGCTCCTGAGCGCGATGAAAAGAGGAAAATTCGTTGCCTATGAAAAGGGCTCAGACCGATACCAGATTGAGAAATCAATTAGACTGTTCAAAAGCAAAAACAAAGATATCCCGTTGATAGGGTTTGCAGGCGGACCTCTGACCCTGATGTCATACATAGTGCAGAGCCGGCATGACAGCGACCTGAGCCTGACGCGGGAGTTCATTGCACGTCATCCGGCTGAAGCCAGAACGACACTGGATATGCTGAAAGAAATGGTTATAGAATTTGCAAAGGTCCAGGTGAAAGCAGGCGCAGTGGCAATCCAGATTTTTGACAGCTGGATAGGAAACCTGCCGGGATCCATTTTCACTGACTTTTATGTGAGTTACCTGAAGGAAATCGTTTCCGAGTTAACGGGTCTTACTCCAACAATTTATTTCTCTTCAGGAAGCAGCCACATTGACAACGTGCTTCAGGATACAGGGTTCGATTTTCTCAGCGTGGACTGGAGGCACGACCTCCCGACATACTCAATGCAGGTCAAACCCGAAATCGGACTGCAGGGAAATCTGGATCCGGTAATGACCTGCATCGAACCTGAGATCGCGATCAGGGAAACGGAAAGAATACTTTCCTCGCTGGCAGGCAGAAGCAACTATGTTTTTAATCTTGGTCACGGCATACCACCTCACGCAAGGAACGACACGGTAGGACGCATCGTGGAGGCGGTTCATGAATTCCCAGGATAAGTATGGAAAGGCAGTTGTGCTGCTAATGGGGTATGGAAGCCCGGACAGGCTGTCTGACATCCGCGAATACCTTTCCGGCATATACGAAGGAAGGCCTGTACCAGACTATGCCATTGCAGAAAACCTCGCTAAATATAGCATGTTCGGTGGATCGTCCCCTTCAAACCGTATCCTGGGAGAACTCAGGGAAAAACTTGAAACCGAGATCTCCGGCAGGTTCACCGTGCTGCTTGCGTTCAAGCACTGGAAACCATGGATTTCTGATTCGTACAGAATGCTCAACGGTACTGCTGTTGAATCTATTACAGGCATTCCATTGTTCCCGTTTCCGTCGAAAAACGTAGAGATGTCATACCGATCGGAATTTGAAAAGATGAACTCTGAGCATGGCCTTTCCGGGAAATCAAGCTTTGTCAACGGCTTTAGCAAAAATGTAAAGTTCAGGTATCTGTGGAAATCGCTTATAAAAAGGACTGGTAGGGAAGGGAATTCGAAAACGCATTTCCTGTTCAGTGCGCACTCGCTTCCTAATTCCCATACCGAAGCTGATTACGCAGATAGTTTCAGGGACTCGGTGGAGGCCGTCGCTGCGGATCTCGGCCTCCTGAACTATTCATTCGGTTTTCAGAGCCAGGGCAGATATGGAACGGGGTGGTTACAACCCAGGATAGAGGATTCCGTTGCATCCATAGGAAGGGGGATTACTCAAGTCGTGGCTGTACCTATTGGATTCTGCTATGATCACCTGGAGATTCTATACGATCTGGATTATATTGTTGGCAACATGATAAGAAATATGGGAGTTGCATATAGTAGAACAGAACTCCCGAACCACTCCAAGGAGATGCTGGAATTGCTGAAGGAAATTGTATTGTCAGAGGTGAAATCAAATTGAGAAGCGTAAATCTGTTTTATTACGGCAGCGGAGACTTTGTCAGAGAGATCGGAAAAAAGGGCACTCAGAGCGACATCACCCTGTATGGTAGAAAGACGGATGATTGCATTTTCACTATCCTTCACCCCTCCATGTTCCCGGAAAAACTCTCTTCGCTTACAGATTCTATAGCTCCTGTGGACGCTGCAGTGCTTCAGGTAGAGTCAATTGATCGCAGCCTGGGAGAGGTAATAATGGCTCTTGACCTGTTCGGCATCACCAACGGGATCATATATTCCAATGAGGAAAACCGTGAAAAACTCAGGCAGATTATTTCAGGCACAAACTTGAAGAACTATAGTTTTGCCGAAGGCGGAGGAGGGGACGTGATCGCAAAGGCGGAGAGATTCCAGCACAGAACCCGTGGGAAAGGAGTAACTGTCCTGATTGATCATTTTTTCACCGTCAGGAGTGTGGGCACCGTAGCTCTTGGCTTCGTGCTGTCCGGAAAGGTGGAGAAGCATCAGGAGCTTCACGCAAGTTATCTGAAAAAGGAAGTCCAGGTTAAGTCGATACAGGTGCAGGATGAAGACGTACCTGAGGCCGACACAGGCACCCGGGTTGGCCTGGCGCTGAAGAACATAGATACCGAGGAACTTGAGCGGGGTATGATACTTAGCAGTGAAGAACTGGAAACAGAGAAATCGCTGACTGGCACTATTTCTCCCCACCCTGCAGTCAGAAACCGGATGCCTGAAAGTGGGGAGATATTCCTGGCATCCACCATGAGATATCAGAGAGGCACCATGTCCGGAAACAGATTGGACCTGGATTCACCGATCTATATGCTTGGCAACGAGGGAGTTATCTGCTCAAATACGGCAACTCCGAGAATCCTTGGATCATTCAGGATGCCCTGAGGCCGGTGCTTTTCATTTTTGCCGCGATGGATTCTCTCGTCCCTATATCCCTCCTGTGATAGTAATCCCCGGATATCCATTCAAGAGAATTTTCAACTTTCCTTGAGGCTTCCCAGATCTTGTCGGCGCTTGCGATCACTGCCAGGGCCCTGGAGCTTGTAGTCTTCACTTTCGTCATGCTCCCACTCACTGAAGCATAATACAGGCATGGGTTGGGGCGGAATTTATCAACCTGTACAGTAAGATCTACGACCTTCGGGGCGGATCCGTAACCTGGAGGCACCACGTATTTCAGGACTGTCGATTTCGCTTCAAAGGAAATCCTGTTTCTAATGGAACCGTCAGCTATACCAAAGAGAGTCTCCAAGAGGGACCCCTGCATCAGGAAAATTGCATTTATTCCCTCCGGGTCCGCAAAACGGGCATTGATTTCGATTATCAAGGTCTCTGGTCCTGTGAACATGAACTGGCCGTAAAGCACCCCGTGGAAGTCCGATCCATCTTTGCGGAGAGAACTCGCCACCTGCCTCATGATCTCCTTTGCCGTTTCTACTGACTCATTGCTGAGAAAGGGGAGACCATGATCCGCCGATGTAATGGACCCCATGCCTCCGGTGTTGGGGCCGAGATCACCTTCGAGTGCCCTCTTGTAATCCTGGGCGACAGGCATGAAAATCAGGCTGGATCCATCGCAGAATGCTTGGAGCGAAAACTCCTGGCCGTATACCTTCTTCTCGACGAGAACCTGGCCATCCTTTTTAATGAGGAAATCTGCTATTTTCAGCCCTTCCTCGTCAGAGGCAAAGTGATCTCCCTTTACCTTGACTCCCTTGCCTCCGGTAAGTCCAATGGGCTTTATGACGTACTCGCCCTCAAGATCATGAAAGTACTTTTCCAGCCCTTCATGGCTTTCAAACACGCGATTACTGATCTGCCCTGGTATCCCATGCCTGCCAACAAGTTCCCGCATGAAGGCCTTGGATGTCTCAATTCTGGCCGCTCTCCTGCTCGGAGATGCAACCCTTATCCCTCTCTCCAGAAGTCTGTCCACAAGGTCTGTTTCAAGTGCGCTGTCCGGACTTACGAAAACTATATCCACCTGGTTCCTTACCGCATACCTGAAAAGCGCGTCCGAATCAGTCTCCTTCACCACGAAGACGTTTTCTGCCATAGAAACTATGGATGGATTAAGGTTGGACAGCCCAGCGTGTATAACCGCACCGTCCTCAACCAATTTTCGGCATATCGCGTCCTCGCGTGCTCCCCCACCAACGAGCATAACCTTTATCATTGCTTCCGCTCCTCCGGGTTCCTTGGTATTTCGTCAGGCCTGACGCCAAAATACCGGAAGAAATTGCTACTGATCCTGAAAACTTCTGCCCTGCCAACTTTCCTGGCAATGATGAGTTTCTTTTCCTTCAGCTTGTTTATTATCCTGGGATAGCGGTCGCCGAAATTCTCCCTCATCTCGGTCCTTGTAAGCCCGCCTGACGTGAAAATCATGCCAAGGGCCTTAAGTTCCGTCTGTGAGAATTCCTTTTCCGCCACAGGGTACACGTACTGAACATATTCCGGTTTCAGCTCGATCCGATATCTGTTGCCTGCCTTTCTGATTTCAAGTGCTGATTCCCTGTTTTTGTAGACCTTCATCAGGGATCTCAGCACACTGGAGCATTGGCCAGTGTCCATGTGAAGCAAGGAGGCTATTTCTCTCAAGGTAAGCGGGGTGCTTGATCCGAACAGGATTCCTTCGATCTTGCACATTTCGCACATAATATAGCTGCATGGGGATTTCCCTATCTCTATATTATATTTGGCGGCTGCACAAAGCATCACACTGCCCCGCCCATACCTAAACGTTTATACAGGGTCTCATGATAAATATCGGGTGCGTTTAGCGTTGTACATAGCCGAAGTGGACTATCTGTTAGCCGGGGTGACACTGGCCCTGTCGTTTCTCCTGATCGTCATCGCCAGCAGGGCGTATTCTAAGTCCGGATTGAAGATACTTAGGCCTCTGCTGATTGTATTTGCGTTGGCTTTTTTGGCATCGGTACTTATCTCTCTCAATCTCCTTGGAGTGGTTTCATTTCCATACTACGATTCCATTCTCATGTTTCTTTTTCTCTCCATCCTGATCATGTATCTTTACCTTTTATCCGGGCTGAACTGATAGATGGAGAAGGGTAGTTCGAGAGAAGTGCTTCTTGCCGTTATAGAGAGCAATCCTGGGCTTCACTTCAGGGAATTGCAGAGGCGGACGGGTCTTGCAGTTGGACAACTCGAATACCACTTATATCAGATGGAAAAGGACAGAACCATAGTATCCAGGAGGGATGGCAGGCTACTCCGCTATTTTTCCAATATTTCAGGCAACGCCCTCGAACGAAATCTTTCATATCACCTCAGAAGCAAGTTTTCGAGGGATTTGCTCATGGAACTCCTGCGTAACAAGGGCAATTTGACTCTTTCATGGAAACCTGGCGACAGGAAGAAAGACGCCCTGGAAACTATGGCTGAAGATTCCATCGTAAGCTTCACTGTCAACGGGAACCGCACGATCGTTGAACTGGTCGATTATGACACCGTCAGGAATTTTCTAATCAGAAACAGGGAAAAGTTCCTGGACAGCCTTGCGTCTTCTCTCATCAATCTGTTTGACAAAGGCTAGACTATGCGCCTCCTCCTGTAAACTCCGTAGCCGGCAAGCAGCATCAGGCCTGCAAACCCAGTTCCGGCCAAAAGCAAGAACAGGTGCTGGAGGAGAAAATTCACTGCCTGGCCCACTGGCGGCGGGACTGAAATCTGATTTGGCCCAATGTCGACAGCGGGGATCATGAAGTATGGATCCTCGCTCAGTGCATGCGTAGTGGATGTCATGTTATAGAAGAATATCACCGACTGCCTGCCGAATCCCAGGTTGTCCGTAAAGTTGTAAAGATTCTGCAATCTGCTGTCAGAAGAATAAGTTTCGTTCCACCAGAAGAAGGCTGTGGCTCTGGCTCGCATTCCAAAATAGAGTTCTATGCCGCTATGCATAATGTGATCAGGCTGGTACCTCACTGCAACCCGGTTGTAGTCGGCATAACTGAAATTGGAAAGGCCGTGGGCATACTGGATAAGGAATAGGAAACCAGGCGGTGCCTGAGAGGGAAAATTGTAAGAGTAATTGAGTTCCAACAGTGAGTAGTTCTGCCCCTGGTAAAATTGCGACATATTGTTCTGGTACACTGACACGTTGTAGTTACCGGAGATGCCTGATCTGGTGAGGTTTACATAAACGTTTACGGGGATTGACTTAGCCAGTGAGAGGTTTAACGGTAGCCCCTGCATGTTCAGTATGGCCTTGAGCCCAGGAATTGAGCCTTCCAGTGAGGTAATGTTGGAGAGGTTTACCGGGAGGTACTGGGAGATATTGGAAAGCTCCATTTCGTTCACCACCCTCAGATCCAGCTGTGTACGGTATTCAACCTGATTCTGCGATACGCGCGAAACAGCCCAGTTCGAATCTGCAAACGCGGATCCGTAAACTGTCCCGCCCGGGCCTACAAATCCAAGCCCGAACAATTTCAGGGAAACTAATGTGTTTTTTGTAACGTTAATTGACAATCCGGGAGAATTTTGAAGCTGAAGTATTACTGAATTTCCAGAATACTGGGTTCCCGATTGATGCTGGATCCCATAAGCTCCGCTTACAGACGGTATGGTCAGAATAATTATGGCAATTATAGGGAGTGCCTTAGGCATCAATGTTCAAGCATGGCTGGCTATAATTAACTATTTGTGGTACAAGCCGGGAAATTAGAGAAATTCCTCCTCAAGCTCGAGCATGACCTGGTTAAGGACGCTGTCAAACGTGGAATCCGTGAATTCTCTCAGCCCTCCTATCTCGGTCCTGAGTTTGGCTATGAAAGATTCCCCGTCCCGGTCAAATTCAATATTACAGATGAGTTCCTGCATAAAATCAAGCCCGGATTGCATACTGCTAATAATTCTTTCCCATCTTCACCAGCGAATTTGAACATCAGGTTGAACTAACCATAGCTATTGCCGAGAATTGTAAGCAGAGAAGATAAATTACGTGAACTGCATACTAGCTCGTGTATCTGATTCGGTACTCCGAAATCGGCCTTAAAGGTCACTGGGCGCGTGCCTCGATGGAGAAACTCCTTGTCCGTAATCTTTCCCGTTCGTTGAAAGCAGCAACAGTACCGGCTGAGGCAGTCAGGATAAATGGAAGGTTCTTCGTCGAATGCGAGCGAAGTGAGGCAGCCGAATCTGCGATCCTTACCACATTCGGAGTAAAATCAATATCCTGGGTTGAAGAAGTACCCTTTGATTCACTGGAAGACCTTCTGCAGAAGTCATTGACATACTTCAGCGACTTTGTCAGGGGGAAGCGGTTTGCGATCCGGGTGAGAAGACTTGGTACCCACAGTTTCAGATCCAGGGATGTCGAAATTCAGCTGGGGAACATGCTCAACCCAATTTCTGCCGGGGTCGATCTTTCAAGCCCTGATGCTGTGGTTAACATTGAGATAAGGAATTCCAGGGCATATTTTTACACGGATATCCTGCATGGCCCGGGCGGGTTGCCTGTAGGCAGCCAGGGAAGGATGCTTTCCCTGATTTCCGGAGGCATAGACTCTCCCCTTGCTGCGTGGTACCTGATGAAAAGAGGAGTTATGGTGGATTTCCTCTTTGTCTCACTTGCAGATCCATTTGATACGGATATAACGGTGGATCAATACAAGAGGCTTGTTTCAGTATGGGGTCATGGTTACGCATCAAGGCTCTATGTAGTGGATGGCACACCGTTGATAGAGATGGCTGGCCCCGATGGGGAGTGGAAATATTCAAACGTCACATTCAAGAAGGCTCTTTACAGGATTGGTGAACAGCTTGCCATGCGCCTCGGTTCCATGGGCCTCATTACGGGAGAGTCTATCGGACAGGTCTCTTCACAGACTACCGAGAACCTGTTCGCCCTATCTACATCTGTGAGAATCCCGATTTACAGGCCGCTCATAGGTATGGACAAGGATGACATTGTTGCAGAGGCAAGGAATAGGGGCCTGCTTCCTGCCCGTAATCTGGGAGAATTCTGTTCATTCTTTGCAGACAGGCCAATAACCAGAATATCAAGGGAGGAGCTGGAATCAGATGTCGTATCTTCTGATCTTGTGGAGTCCATGGTCTCCTCTGCGCGAACTTTCAATACGGACAATGCTGAAAGGTCAGAGTCTTTTCCAGGCGCGGGTATTGAAGACCTTGCGAAACAGCTGAAATCCGGGAATGTCACTGTAATCGACATGAGAACTGATGAGAAATACAGGGAATGGCACTATCCAGGATCGATAAACCTGAAGCTTGGAGAACTGGAAAATTACGTTTCAAAACTGGAACGTGGCCAGGGATTGATCCTGTATTGCAGTAAAGGCCTGATCAGTGCACGTGGAGCCAGCCTGCTCAGGAAAAAAGGATTCAACGCAATGTTTTCCGACGCTGATCATGTCAGGGCATTTGCTGATAAAAACATCAAAGATTGAAAAATGGTTTAATAGCAATCCTAAATCGCCATGGCGGTACCGCGGATGGAATTACAGAAAAAAGTTGAAGAGCTTACCCCGTACGAGCTTGCATCAAAACTCGATGATGGTGAGGAATTCTTCATTATAGACGTCCGTGAACCATTCGAATTCACGGGGGAACTCGGGCACATAAAGGGATCAATCAGTATCCCAATGCAGGAAATTCCTGAAAGGCTTGAGGAACTCAGGGAGATGTCTGCAACCGGAAACCTGGCCTTAGTCTGCCACAGCGGTGAAAGAAGCTTTTATGCCTGCGCATACCTCAATGATGTGGGTCTGAAAAACGTGTGCAACCTGGTTGGAGGTATGATAAAGTGGCATCTTTCAGGACTGGACGTGGAATATTCTGAACAGGGATAGACAGAAATGACGTTTTACCTGATAAAATCTGCAAAACGGGCCGCACTTTACGATACGTCGAAATCCGTGGTAAAGTTTCAGGACAGGTTGGTCAGCCTGGCTGGCAACAAGGTATACACGCCTGGTGATCAGATCACAGTTGATGGAGAGAGATTCGACGTGCTGATCCCGAATGCGGCCAACATGCCAGAGCTTTTCAGGAGAAACACTCAGGTAATTCATCCAAGCGACTATGCATACATGATTTTCAGATCCGGTATCACAATGAATTCGCGGGTGCTGGAATCCGGGGTCGGCGCTGGTTCACTTTCCGCAGCAATCCTCTGGATTCTCTCCGGCGGAGAGCTGGTAAGCGTGGATAACAACCCAGAAAGCCTGAAGAATGCCAGGGAAAATGTATCCCCATTTTTTCAGGGCAGAAAATGGACCCTCGTTGAAGGAGATGTACGGGCGTTGAATATGTCGGGTCAGTTTGATGCCGTATTCCTGGATATCCCTGACCCATGGAATGCGCTGGGGAACCTGTCAGGATACATTAAACGCGGAGGTACCATAGTCGCCTACAGTCCTAACTTCAACCAGGTCGAGGAGACGGTGGCGGTGATGGAGGAAGGTGGGTACCTGCACCTAGAAACCTGTGAACTCATCAAGCGGAACATCCTGGTTAGAAAGGGTCACACAAGGCCGGACAACAGGATGGTGGGGCACACCGGCTTCATTACAGTGGGAATCAGGAGATAACCGGTGATCGGATACAGATCTCATCCGAGTTTTTGACTCGAACTGATTCCTTGCATAATGTGGAACCTGAAAAAAATAGAATCCCGGCTTCCGGATTTGAACCAGAGACCTGCGGATTACGGCGGCATTCCAACACTGGATCTTCCTCTACAGTCCGCCGCTCTACCAACTGAGCTAAGCCGGGCTCTGCTCCATAACTGTGATATATAAAATTCTTGTGAAATGGAACCCCGTTTGAATTGGCGGCTGCAATCCCGGAACTAACCTGCACCAACCGCGTAAAATCAATCAGCATACTCTTTTTATCATGCTTATCATAACCCTCCGGAGTGTAACCATGGAGTCTGAGGACATTGAGGGCTCCCTCGTAAAATATTATGACGGGAGGGCTGTTAATGCGATTGTCGGCATAAAGTCCGAAATGGACAAAGTTGACTCGCTATCGAAAACTCTTGCAGGGAATCCCAGTATCCGAGATGTATTCATAGTTACAGGAGACTTCGATATCATAATCAAAGTAAGGTTTCCAGAATTCTGGAACCTGCATGAATTTCTTGTTGACGAGCTGATAAAACTGCCTGGGGTGAGGGAAACGAAAACCATGATGGTTCTTTCAACCCTCAAGGACTCCGGAAATTCAACAATGGGGTGGAAGCAATGAATCAGAACCTTTTCAATGAAGTGATACAGTTACTGGATGAGCTCAGCCAGGATGTGTCGGTGCCGAAGAACGTCAGAAAGATTGCGCTCGATTCGAAGACCAAGTTGACCTCCCAGAAAGACAGCTTGGATCTGAGATGCGCAAAGGTCATATCCACTCTTGATGACCTGACCAATGATCCTAATGTCCCGTCTGTAGGCAGAACGTTTCTTTACACCATAATCAGCAAGCTTGAGGCCCTTTCAAAAAGTTGAATTTCAACTGTCAGAATTATTATATATAGATACTTATTTATATTCATAATATATTATGGTTATAATGCCAGTTAGTGAAGAATCGGACAGGCTAGCAAAATTTCTGATAATTTCAGATGTACCCAGAAGCGTTGCCTATACCCTGGTATACATAAGGGACAAGAATGAGATCACAAGCGTTGAGATAGAGAGGGAAACCGGGCTGAGGCAGCCGGAAGTCTCTATCGCAATGCAATGGCTGAGACGGAAGGGATGGATTAACAAACGTAACATGAAAAAGGAAGGAAAGGGGAGACCCATTCATGGATACAAGCTTTCCAAGGGTTTCAACGAGATACTTGAAGAGATCATCCAGGACCTTTCGGCAAAAATCGGCGAGATCAACGGAACCATTGAAGCCCTGAAGAGTTTCAAGAAATAGTTCAGAACGTCATCCTCACTATCGATTTATCCTTCACATAGATTACAAGGTCCGCGATTCCATTAAAGATGCCCACCTCTATCACGCCCGGAGTTCCCTTCATTTTCTTTTCCAGGGTTCCCGGGTCATCTATGCTTGCAAAAGTACAGTCTGCTATAATGTTGCCTCCGTCCGTAATGAATTTGCCTTCCTGCCTAAGCGCAACACTGCATCCCAGTCTTTCCAGATTCCTGACGGTCATGTTTTTTCCGAATGGAAGAATTTCAACCGGAATGAGGGTTTCACCTTGATAATCCTGCCTTAATTTGGTTGAATCTGCGATAATCGCAACATAACTGCTGTTGTACGCCACCACCTTTTCCCTGAAGAGCGCTCCACCGCCACCCTTTATCAATGTGCCATGCAGATCGAATGCATCGGCCCCATCAACATCGATGTCCACGTGATCGAGATCCAGTTCAAGCGGAATACCAAGCTTGAGTGCCACTTGCTCTGTTTGCCTGGAGGTAGGTAATCCCGTGATTTCAAGTCCCTCCTGAACTCGTGCTGCCAGGCCTTCCAGGAAATATTTCACTGTAGAACCTGTTCCCAGGCCTACACTCATTCCGTTCTTTATTAACTTCAGCGCTTCCGCGGCGACCTGCTTCTTTTCAGCCTCCAGATCCTGCATCTCATCATGTAGCGCCTCGTATTATTTGATATCTCTTTGCCTGCCCATTTGATCCTGGCACCAGGGTGAAACCCTTTATCAAGTGCCTGCAATAACTGTTTCATGGTTAAATCGGTGAAATCTCATGCTGCCCAGTGATCTTTTCATGATAAGTTAAATAGGAAATCCCTTTGGGGCTTTATGGAATCCAAGAGCTGGAAAGAATCATTTGCAATGGTACAGAGGGTGGTTCTGCCGCCGGACACCAATGTCTTTGGCAATCTTTACGGTGGCCGGCTGATGGAGTGGATAGACAATGTGGCCTCAATATCCGCCTTCAAGCACTCGAGAAGCAAGGTTGTCACCGGCAGCATAGACTCACTTTACTTTCTGACTCCCATTAAGATGGGCGACATTGTCACGATTGAATCGAAAATAGACTACGTGACAAGGGAAACTATGGAGGTGGAAACCACTGTCTTTACGGAAGACCATATCACTGCTGTTAAGAGATTTGCAACCAGGGCCTTCCTAACATATGTCGCTGTTGACGATCTCGGAAAACCAGTTCAGGTTCCTGACCTGAAAATTGAAACAGAAGAGGACAGGACAAGGTGGGATGAGGGCGCGAAAAGAAGCGAACATCGCAAAAAACAGCTGAAGGAGATTAAACAGTTCCCTCCTAAGTTCTAAAAAACGGCTGAAATGCGGGTAATTTAAGTAAAACCTGCATATACGGGCCGGATGTACATAAGTGAACTTGTGGTACAAAGTGGAACTTTTACCTCTGTTTCAGACGTGGTGAACCGTTTTTTCGCACTCATTGTCGGCGTATCTGCTGTAGTAGTCGGTCTACTATGGCTGCCTATAGCCATAGGCTTTTTCAGCGAAGATGAGAAGCGCCGGGCCGAGGCAAAAATACGCGCAAAATACGCTTTTTTTGGAACTGTGATCTTCATCCTTGCGATCACCGGAACCCTGTACGCTATTGTATACTACGTAGCTACGGGCACGTGATTCTTTGGCACCGGGCCCGGGTATCAGCTCGGTAATCTCACAGCTCCTCTCCGCTTTTCTTGCTATCGCGCAGGAATCCACTGCTGTGCTCTGGAACCTGCTGTTATCACAAGGTTTTCAGCCTTCCCAGAGTTTCGGAATGCTTCTTAGTCCAGGCATGAGTGGATTTCTTGGGAATTATCAGGGCTTCATCGGTGGAAGCTTGCCAGGCTTAATTGCCATTTTTCTGTCAATTTTTGCTCTGTACTTCATATACAGGGCTTCATTTTCGTCTTCCCTGAGCGGAGCATCCCTTCACAAGCCAATATACGCAATAATCCTTGCACTGATGTCACTTGAAATTCTGCATGTTCTGCTTTCTCTTGAGTCATATGTTTTCGGCAGTATTTGGTCATCCGGCGTCGACTGGAATACTCTGATATTGCAGACTTCCGGACCAAGCCTTATCTCAGACAATGGCCTCGTGAGGTTCATACTGATTGCAGGTTACGACATTCCAATTATTGCGGCTTTTGTAATAATGGCCGTTCGCGCGGCGCTTCTGCTATTTGCCTATGTCACTCTCCCTTTCATATCACTTGCGATAATGATCCCGCCAATCGAGAAATATGCACTGACCATTTGGAGGACTGTAATTGAATCATCTGTCCTTCCCATATTCATGCTGCTGGCTTTCTATCCGATGGTCATGGTCCCGGGAAATTCACTGTTGCAGATAGGATCGCTTTTTCTTTCTGCATCCATACCCTTACTGCTTGTCGAGCGTTCCAGGATTTTTGGAAACCTAACTGGGAGCCTTACCAGCGTCACAATGTTTGACGGTCTATTTGAAAGCATTTCTCCTTCATTGACAATTCCTGCGATTGGAAACTATGTCTCGGACGGCACGCTAGCCGGCGAAATGCAAAGGATGGGACTCCCGCCTGTGGCCGGTGGAACTGAAAATGGATCTGCGTGGAATTCCTATGCAGTTGACTGGAACGCAGCTTACCAGAAATCCTACGCTGAGAAGCCATGAATCGACCTGCTGTTACCCCTTCAAACGTTCTTGAAGGAATAAACGGTGATGCGAAACACATTCAATATACGCTGATAGCCCTATGCCTCGCAGTTCTGTTCCTTGTGTGGAAGTGGAGCGCCTTTCTTGGAATCACCATTGCTGCAGCTTTTGCAAGTGCCCTCGTACTGGTAATGGTAAGAAGGGAACTTAGTAGCAGACATTCCGGGAAAAGATGGCAAACTCTGAAGGTATCCGATATGTCAATTAATGCGGATTGTACGAGGTTTTCTGGAGAGAATGGAACGTATTTCATAACAAGGGTTCAGGCCAATAGCCAGGGTATCAGACCACGCGGTGAAATTCAATCTCTATCCCGGGGAATTGCGTCACTTCTGAACTCCATCACTGCACCTTCATCGATTATCTTGACTGCAGTCCCTACCGGAGACCGGGACATTTCACACAAGCTTCCTGTGGAGAGATTCCTGGTGCAGAATTCCGTGTATTTCAGGACATACGTGATGCAGAAAGGAAGTGGTGCTCAAGAAGATTTTACCACTGTGACAGATACATTGAGATCTGCTGGCTTTACCCCAAAGCCGGTTGATGGTAAAGAACTTGGATGGCTTCTTGGCGCCAGTGATTCAGGTGAACCCGGCACTGATAAACGCCTCAAAAAGGAGGGCAGGCACTCAAGGTATGAGCGCATGGGAAGTGTATATGCCACATCGCATGCCTTCCTTGATCTGAAGGGCGTGGATCAGACCGTTTGGGCCTACCTTATCTCCCTGAATGTGCCATTCAGAGTCAAGATTGGCCTTGAGAAACTTGAGGATGGTTCCATTGGAAAGACGCTTCGAAGATTGGTCGCTGAATACGGGGCTAGAATCAGGATCTACCAGAACATGGAAGGAAGAAAAGGGCCGCTTGTTGAGAAGAGGAGAGAGGCAGAAATGCTTTTGAGGGCTTTAAATTCCGGTACCCCTATTTTTGGGATTGGCGTCGCTCTTGAATGCTATTCTCCCCACCCTGCAAAGTTAAAGATGCTGGACAATACCCTCATCAGGAACCTTGCTTCGCTGGGAATTAATCACCGCCAGATTGCCAAAAATAGCAAAAATGGCTGCGGCATACCCCTGGGAAAATCAGGCAATTACCCACTGGACGCAAACACGGTCGCAAACATGATTTTGTTTCCGGAAGGATTTGAGGAAATGAACGGCGTACTGATAGGGGTGGATTTGAGCTTCTCCAAACCGTTTTTCATGGACGTATTTGCGGGTGATTCTTATAATATGACGGTCCTTGGGCAAACCGGATCGGGAAAGTCGTTTTTCATCAAGCTAATTCTGCGCAGAATGCTCCAGCTCCAGATGATAGAGGAGGTTCTGATTTTTGATCCTCTGGGAGAGTATGGGGAGCGCATATTCGGCCCCCCTGACTCAAAGGGAAGTTTCACGTTCAGTGTGGGGGACCTCTCAATTGCATGGGATGAGACAATAATATCGCAGGGCAATGAGTCTCGAGACACAACAGCCTGCAGCCAGTTAGAACAGCTTGGCCCAATCCCAAAGCGTATCAGGGTTATAAGAAACCTGAAGGGGATTGATGCAGAAACTGCCCTTGCAAGGTCCAGGCAGTCCATAGACTCCTGGGTAACTGGGAGACCTGAAATGAGAAAAATTTTGCTAATAGATGAAGCGCACGTAATGCTCAGAACGTCAACCGGAAGGGAGATTATTGACAATCTCATGAGACACTCTAGGCACTACAACACTTCGGTCATTGTGGCATCTCAAAACCTGGAAGATTTCCTGAAGGGATCGACGAACAGATCCATCCTTAGTAACTCTAGGCATTTGTTTGTATTCAGGAACTCCGAATCAGGCAAGAATTCAATCCATAATCTGCTGGGGGATGACTACGATATCCCGGATATATCTATGCTTCCCGGCGGAAAAAATTCGCCGTTTTCAGAGTGTATATATTCAGGGGATGGCGTGAGGAGACTGAGGGTGATCGCGTCGCGGGAAGAAGCGGAAGCCATTGGGTAACTCCCAGATAAGCCTAAGAAATTCACGCGAACATTAACTGAAAAGCCTCTCAATGGACTAGGGAAACTGTGAGGTCAGCTCTCGGTTGTATGCCCGCCATATTTCTCCGCGGTGAGCATTAATACAAGTATCCCGAAAACCACCAGTGGAGCAGAGAAAGAATACAGACCAACATCCGTCCAGGTATCGTATGCTATTGACCAGCCCAGGTAGAAACTCACCGGCACAATTATGAGAATGAGACCAAACAGATTATAAAGATTCTTCACCGATATCAACTGGAAAACTCTCGCCACTCCTTCTTTAAACATTTTGTATCACTATTTTGCTCATGATCCTTTGCGGATTTGCTTTAACGTAATGGAGAACCCCGTATTAATTGGTTTTTATTCCGGAGAGTTCCTCTTTTAACGTTGAACTAAAAAACTCCTCTTTCAAAAATGCACCCTGGTTCTGATCAATGCTGGATAGCAACTCATGATAGGACACTTTTAAGTATTCTTACCGGATATTTATGTCAATGAACCTGAGACCCCTGACCAGGGAGGAGGAACGGATCATAGTTCACAAAGGAACAGAGAAGCCATTTTCCGGAGAGTATGATAAGACCTTCATCAGAGGAGTATATACCTGCAAAAGATGCGGTGCAGAGTTATACAGGTCAGACTCTAAGTTTGACAGCGGGTGCGGCTGGCCAAGTTTTGATCAGGAAATCCCCGGTTCCGTGACAAGGTTGCCGGACCCGGATGGATTCAGGACAGAAATCCAGTGCTCAAGATGCGGTGCACACCTCGGTCATGTTTTTGAAGGAGAAGGTTTCACTCCGAAAAATACAAGACACTGCGTGAATTCCATTTCAATGAATTTCATGGAGGAAAGTGAATGAGCGTTAAGGAGATAGTGCTTGGAGGAGGGTGTTTCTGGTGCATGGAAGCAGTCTTCCAGATGATCAATGGGGTTGTATCAGTTGAACCGGGTTATTCAGGAGGACACTTCGCTAACCCCAAATACGAGGATGTCTGTTCTGATAAGACTGGACATGCAGAGGTCGTCAGGATCCGGTACGACGATTCTGTACTGGATCTCAATGGAATCCTGGAGGTTTATTTCGCATCCCACGATCCTACGACCCTTAACAGGCAGGGAGATGATATTGGATCACAGTACAGGTCAATAATCTTCTATACGGACGGCACACAAAAAAATGCCATTGAATCCTACATTAGTGAACTGAGGAGAAACCATAAATTCAAAGATCCAATAGTTACCGAAGTTCGTAAATTCTCCATTTTTTACCCCGCCGAGGATTACCACCACAACTACTTCAAAAATAATCCTGATAAGGGGTACTGCAAGCTCGTCATTAGCCCAAAGCTGGAGAAAGTCCGAAAAAAGTTTTCCGCAGGCGATATAACCTTGAAGGTCTGAGTACCTTTTATGCACATCTTAAGAATTTAGCTGATCCCATTCACATTTACCTTCAATGTGTCCTGCGAAAGTATAAATCTGTAATCGCAGTTATATTTCGGCGATGTCTTGAATGAAGGAACTCACCCGGAAAGAGGTTCACCAGATAAGGAAATTGCTGGACAAGCGCGTGGATGTCCCAGAAATATGTGAAAAATTCAACATACCGCCCGAAGAATGGCGGGCCATGGTCATAAAATACGATCTGCTATGATTTTGCGGACTATCGCACTTTCATATCAGGAAGGATAGCTGACAATTTCCTTCGTCGATCATGGATGAATGCCGACCTTATCCATGAACCCTGACAGATGTAAGATCACCCGGTTTCCCTAAGAGAGGAAATAACTCTCACCAATGAAAAAGGAGAGATCATGGCATATGGTTTTCCCCAGTGTCAACCCTGTAGAGCAGGTCAGGGATGCCCGGTGATCCTGCTGAACTCCGAAAGATTATTTTCCGATGCCGTAATGAAGCACTGCGACATATAACAAATTGTTTGCGGAGGATAGTACATAGCAAATACAAAAGGTCCTCTGGCCAGAATTTCTGGGGTTTTTGAACCCTTAAGTTTCAGCCTTGACTTCATCAGGGGCAAAAAGAAGTTCATTATCGTGATAGTGGCCTTTGCAGCAGCTTCTGCTATCACGAGGCTGCTTGTTCCGGTGTACATCGGGGATTCCGTCGGGATCATTGAGAGTGGAAAATACTCGCTGGTTTCACATTTTCTGATATTGATCCTTATTGCATCTGCCGTCACCTCGTTATCGCAGTTTTTCCTGAACTATCTTTCACAGTATGTTGCGCAGAACTATGCCAAGAGTCTCAGAACTTCACTGCTGCACAAATTGCTGCTCAAGAAGCCAGTATACATTGAGGATAAGACATCAGGCGATCTGCTTGCCAGGTCCACAATGGATATAGAAGCTTCAAGAAACTTCGTGCTGAATACCACTACGACCCTGATAACAACTCTTCTGCTTATCCTGATAGGACTTTATATGCTTCTTACCCTGAATCCAGTTTATGCGGTATTCTTTGCATTCACCGTCCCGTTTCTTGTCTACACTGGAATGATTTTCCAGAGGAAGCAGAGACTGCACTGGAGAAAAATACGCAATTACTACGGCATGATGAATGAAAGGCTGCAGGAAAACATTACCGGGCAGCGGGTAGTTCGTGGATTTCAGGGGGCAGGTAGTGAAGAGGAAAGGTTTAACGAAAGCACGAAGAATTATTTTGATGAATACATGGAGGTTGCTACCCTGCGCGGATTTTACAACAACATTATGCCGTTGTCAGTGGGAGTGGCCGCAACTGCTGTTATCCTCTACGGGGGATTCATCGACATAATTTCCGGACAATCTGTTGGAACCCTGGTTGCCGCTGTCAACATTTTCATAATGGTAAGCGGCCCGATTGGTTTCTTTGGACGCATCATTGTCTTCTCCGAGAATGCGAGAGCCAGCATAGCCAGAATAAAGGAGGTCATCAACAATGACGATGAGGAGGATATGTCCAAGGGTATTTCGGGTTGGAGCCCATCAAGTTCCAAGTTAGTGCTGGAAAACGTCGGCTTTGAAAGGGCGGGCAGAAAGATTCTGACGAACGTGAATCTCGACGTCAAGTCAGGGGACATTGTAGCCCTCTCAGGCCGAGTAGGAGCCGGAAAAACCACACTTATTTCTCTGATCGCCAGGCTATTTGAACCATCAAGTGGAACAATAAAAATTGGTGATACGCCCATAGATCGGATCCCGCTTTTGGATTTACGCCGCACAGTTGCAATTGTGCCGCAAACCATGAACCTGCTTTCCGGCACTATATTTGATAACATTACTTTTGGTAGAGAATTCTCTCTGGAAGATGCACGATGGGCTGCGCGGATAGCAAAAATCGCCGATTTTGTGGAAGGCCTCGAAAACGGGTACAGTACACTCGTTGGAGAAAGAGGATTAACATTGTCCGGAGGACAAAAACAGAGGATTTTAGTTGCAAGGGCGGTGATCGGGAAACCACGCATTCTTGTCCTTGACGATTCAACTTCAAGCGTCGATCCTGAAGCAGAGATGAAAATTCTGAGGAATATTCGGAATGAACTTACGGGCACGACCATTCTGATTGTTTCCCACAGACCATCCGTCACTAAATTTGCCAAGCGTATTTTCCTTCTTGAAGAGGGTAATCTATCTGAGATCACGTCTTCGCCCGCTGAATATTTCACCACTGGGGCCGGGCTTAATGGAACGGAGGAGGGTCAAATTGGCTAGACGATACGAGGAAATAGAGGAGGAGGTGCTGAAGACTGAAAGCAACCGAAAATCATTCGCAAGAATGCTCCGGGAGCTCCTCACGATGAAACGCAACGCGGTGAAAGTGATCGTCGCAGTCATGATCACAGCTATAGCCGGCACTCTCTATCCCCTCTCGCTTGGACTTTCCGTCAACGGAGTCATTTCAGGCAATTATTTTGCCTTTGAGCTGTACGCCGTTTTATTCCTTCTCTTATTTGTGCTGACGTTCTTCTCTAACCGTGTGCGAACCGTGGAATCCACAAGGCTAGCCCAGACTGAGGTAAGGAACCTCAGGGACTCCGCTTTTGAGAACATTCAAAAAGTTCCAATATCCTTCTTCAGCAAGGTCAAGACTGGATATCTTATCAGCAGGATTACAAATGACGGGGAGAACCTGAGCGATTTCCTGACTTTCCAGCTTCCGCAGGTAGTTTCAGGAATATCCACCGTAATTCTATCCATTGTGATAATGGTCTTTCTCAACACGGAACTTACGCTATATGCTCTGCTGGTAATTCCGATTCTCGTGGGCTTTACTTTCATGCTGCAGGGAAGAGTAAGACGAAACTATCTGGCTACGAGAAAGACAATAGCCGCGATCACCGGTTCCATGAGTGAGAACATCGGGGCCTTCAGGGCTATAAAGGCTTACAGTGCAGAAAGTTCCACCGAAGGGAACTTTTCTGTCCTGAATCAGAATAATTACAAATCTAACATGAAAGCCGCGTTTCTTTCCTCGCTTTATGGCTCGGTGATCAACTTACTTGAAGCGATAGGAATTGTGATCGTGATCTTGGCCGGGTCTATTGAACTATCTTCCGGCGCGATTACCGTTGGAATTCTGGTGGCGTTCATTCTGTATGTTCAGCAGTTCTTCGATCCCGTTGTGCAGTTGTCACAGCTATATACGTCGTATCAGTCCGCCATGGTGGGAGTGGGAAGGATATATGCCATAATAGACAGCGAAGAGGAGAGGGCTAATCAGTCGAGCGAACTCCCCACAACATTTTCTGACCGGATAGAATTCCGGGATGTTTCATTCGCTTATGATTCAGAATATGCCCTGAAAAACATAAATGTGACAATTGATAAGGGGGAGCATATTGGAATAGTAGGGCATACTGGTGCCGGGAAGACGACCTTTTCCAATCTCTTGATGGGATTTTATCCTCCCACTTCAGGAACCCTGACAGTTGACGGAAATGACCTTAGGGAGATAAATCTGATCAGGTATAGGTCTTTGATCGCCCCCGTGCTCCAGGACATGTTCATCTTCAGGGGAACAGTTTTTGATAACATAAAGTTCAGCAGCCCCAACATTTTAAAAGATGAAGTAGCCAAGCTATCGAGGGAATTCGGTCTTGATTCTATATTCAATTCGCTTGCCAATGGCCTGGAAACGCAGGTGGGTGAACTGGGATCCAACCTGTCAGAAGGGCAGAAACAGGCAATATCCCTTATGAGGGCATATGTCCGCAACCCGCAGATTCTCGTAATGGATGAACCCACATCGCAGATAGATCCTGTCTCTGAAAAGGCCATACTGGAATCGCTGATCAATTTTGCGAAGGACAAAACCCTAATTCTTATAACACACAGGTTTTCAATGATCTCTGCTGTTGATCGGATCACCGTTATACACGAAGGAGAAATTGCAGAAGAGGGAGAATTCAGTGATCTCGCATCATCCGGAGGGGTATTCAGCTCTCTCTACAGAATTTACAACGGGGAGGAGAACGGTGCAGCATGAATGCGATGAGACTGGTGGCTATTCAAAGGAACTGTTTCCACTTTCGGATTCCATAGATCTTTCCTGCTATTTGCCGGACATCCCGAAGAAGCCAAAGAACGCGATTTACCCTTTCATTCCGATACAAAAAAATCATTTCCTGCTTAATATCCGGAGGAGATAATGATCAACCTTGTACTAGTGGATTCCGAGCTGGAGACCATACCTGCTGATATGCTGAAAGAACCAGAAGTATTGGCACTTTCCAGGAAAAGGGGTAAGCCAGCAAATGAAATACTGCTTGATAGTTCATTGCTGCATAGGGCCATAGAAAGGGTATTTCCAGGAGAATCCAATAGACGTGGGAGACCGGATATCTTCCACATTATGCTGAACGTTGCTCAATCATCTATACTGAATATCCGTGGAATGCTGCATGTGTATATTCACACCAGGAACCATGATCTGATTACAGTATCGCCGGTAACACGAATACCGAAGAGTTACTCCAGATTTCATGGACTCGTGGAGGATCTGTTCAAGAAAGGCGAAATAGTTTCAGGGGAGGACATCCTCCTTCGCGTCGAAAAGAGCATTGATCTTGCGGAATTTATAGGCACGCTTGAAGGCGAAAAGATTTTGCTCGATCCTCTTGGAAAGAGAGTGAGAGCGGAAAAGTTTTTTCAGCCGGGAAAAAATTATACAATAGTTGTAGGCGGATTTGCAAATGGAACTTTCAGGTCCGACTTGGGTTTCCTGAGAGAGAGATATTCGATTTTCCCCGAAGAACTCACTATTTGGACCATTGCCTCAGAGGTTATTTGCCAGTATGAGCGCACGCTGAACCTGGTTTGAGAGCATATTCAATATTTTAGCAGACTTGTATCAGCGACGGAGTCTTTTTAAAATAAATAAAGGAAGTCAAAGGCATAAACTTTCAGTATCCTTACATCTAAAAAATCTCAATAAAAAAAAGGGAAAAAAAGGTTAAAAATAATCAGGCTTTCGACTGCGATTGCTCACCCCTGAGAGCTTTCCTCCCTGCAATCACTTCTTCAATGAGAGAACCGACAACTGCAATCAGTAGGTTTAGCAGCAATGCATAAAGTCCTATATACAGGAAGTAAAATGGTGAGTTTGCCTGTGTGATGAAAAGATAGAACGTTGTCGTGATGGTGCTTAGATGAAGCTGGATAAAGTTACGGTATAGCAGCAGAGTAATTCCCAGAATTATCCCGAACGCCCAGCCTATTCCCAGTGACCACTTGTGCAGTTTATTAGTGTACATTGCAAGGAATATTGATGGAAGTGTCTGAAGTATTATCACTCCTCCCACTAGCTGCAGTTGAAGCGAATAGTTCGCACTTATCAGGAAAATGAATCCAAGCGCAATAAACTTGAACACGATGGAGAAATACTTCGCAAGTCGAGTTTCTGTCTTGGGATCCATGTTGGGGCGGAATGGCTTTATCACGTTTCGGGTAAGCAGATTAGCCTGTGAGATTGCCATGATCGATGCCGGTACCAGCCCCCCAATAAATATTCCTAGGAAGGCAAATCCAACAAACCAGTCAGGTAACTCAGCATATATCAGAGAAGGCACCGCAGTGACTGCACCATATTTCCCAGCGAGAGCAAGTGCGCTTGGTGATGCATATATAAGTACACCAAACAGCGCAAGCAGTGCAAGACCCACCCCATACAACGGGAGAAGTGCCGTGCTATACCTCAGTTTCTTGGTAGAATTAGTGCTCAGAACCCCATTTATTGCATGTGGATAGAGGTAAAGGGCAAGCGCACTCATAACTGAAAGACTAATGAAAGCACTCACGTAGAGATTGGAAAGATTACCAGTTCCGGTAGGCTTGGTGCCCATGTCGGATAGCGCAGAGCCAAATCCTCCTACCTCGACCGTGACTACCACTATCACAACGATGATGGTAACGAATATTATTGCATCCTTCATCAAGGCGGTGATTGTTGCCCCTCTCAGACCGCTAGTATATGTAAATGCAGCTAGAATTATAAACGAGACAATAAGAGCGACTTCAGTAATGGTTGCCGCATCTGCAGTTACCAGTTGCCCGATCATTACAGTCAGCACTGCCTGCATCCCATAAATCTGCAGTGCAATATACGGCAATTCCGCTGCAATTCCCGTCAGAGCTATAAGTAAAGCTAGAGTCCTGCTGTTGAATTTATCCTGTATCATGTCCACGGCAGTTACATAGTTCTTGCCCTTCGAAATTTTCCAAAGCCGGGGCATAGTTATCAGCGCTATCCCAAAGGTCATACCGACATAGGGAACCGCATAGAAATAGACGGCGCCAGCTTCATAAACCAACTCTGGAATTGCGATGAAGGTGTATGCCGTATACAAATCTGCCCCTACAAGAAACCAGGCAAGATAAAATCCCAGTCTCCTGCCGGCAAGAGCCCATTCCCCAAGATCGCTCATGTCCCCCTTCCTGAACCTGGAACTCCAAAAACCGAGGCCTACAAACAGGACGAAAAGGCTGATGAAAACTGACAGCACAATATAGTTGTTCATGCTGTTTCACCCTCCATCCTGTTCAGCATCCAGGCTGCCGCCAAAAAGAAAATCGCACTCACAAATAGCCAAAAGGTCTGAAACCAGTAAAAGAATGTCAGGCCAAATAAGGTTGGATCCGAAAAATTGTACAGTGGCGTGGTCGCAAAAACAATTATGGGAATTAGAATCAATATAGCCACAAGGATCTTCTCCTTCTTGGTACCCCTGGTCTCCAGACTGAGTTCATCGCTGCCCTCATTATCTGACATCAATCTGAAATCAAACCTCACATGTATATTAATATTATGGTTATATATGCATATGA
>JAJZNS010000007.1 GCA_021811635.1 Thermoplasmata archaeon | reverse complement strand
GAATGAAAAATGGGGCTGACCGGATTTGAACCGGTGGCCTCCCGGTTATCAGCCGGGTGCTCAAACCAAGCTAAGCTACAACCCCTTGTCCTGCTACGGTCTGGAAGAGCGAATCGTGCAGTAATAATAAATCTTTCCCGTTATGCAGGTTTCCCGGCTTCACACTGCCCCGACAAAATCCGTTAAATAATCAGATTGTCTTCGCAACCATTGATATTTGTACCTGACACATCGGTCATAGTGGACGGAAGGTTCTCCGCCTTCATGGAGGAGAACGCGGGTGCTACCGTTATTCTTACAGAGGCAATGCTGGCCGAAGTCGAGCACCAGGCCAATGAAGGCAGGAGCCTGGGATTCGCTGCAATTGAGGAGCTGAAAAAACTAAGAAAGATGTCCGATGATGGTCTACTTACCATTGAATTCTACGGGCGGAGGCCGTCGGAATGGCAGATCAGGGGGGCGCGAGAGGGTGAAATTGACGACCTGATCAGATCCGCTGCCCTTGAGAACGATGCTCAGCTTGTCACAGGCGACCAGACCCAGAGAGACATTTCCGTGATAAAGGGTATTAAGACCATATATCTGGAGCATCCAAAGAAAATTGTCAGGAACATAGAGGAATTCTTTGACAGCATCACAAACTCCGTGCATCTCAAAGGGGACATGCCGCCCATCGCAAAAAAAGGGCTTCCGGGAAAAGTGGAAACGGTGCAGCTCTCATACAAGGTGGGGGAGAGGGACATTGAGGCAATCGCCTCAAACCTTGTAAAGAGGGCCAGGATGGAGCAGGGCAGCTACCTGGAAAGCGACATGAACGGTGCTACGGTGATGCAGCTCAGAAACCTTAGGGTCGTTATCACAAGGCCCCCATTCTCTGACAGCGTGGAAATCACCGCGGTCAGGCCCATAAAGAAGACAACCATAGAGGATTATACCCTGGCGGATGAACTTAAGACCAGGATACTTTCACGATCCTCAGGGGTCCTGATTGCCGGTGCCCCGGGCGCAGGAAAGAGCACCTTTGTGCAGGCGCTGGCAGAATGGATATCGGCGAACGGAAAAATAGTCAAGACAATGGAGAACCCCAGGGACCTCCAGGTATCGAACAATATCACACAGTACACCGCACTGGAAGGGTCAATGGAAAAAACCGGAAACATTCTCCTGCTGGTGAGGACCGACTACACAATATTCGACGAAATGAGGGTTACAAGCGATTTCCATGTATACGTGGACATGAGGCTCGCTGGCGTGGGAATGATAGGGGTTGTTCACGCAACACGACCGATAGACGCCCTGCAGAGGTTCATAGGGAGGATTGATCTGGGACTCATTCCGCAGGTCGTTGATACCGTGATATACGTGGAGAACGGCAACGTGACCAGCGTACTGGTCACCGAAAGCCGGGTAAAGGTGCCCACGGGCATGAGCCAGGAGGATCTGGCAAGGCCGGTGATAGTGGTCAGCGACTACTACACCGGAAAGGACATGTTTGAGATATACAGCTTCGGGGAGCAGGTGTTCGCCGTACCGATTGAAGCCGCGGAGAAAGTGGAAAGCACGGTATCCAGGTATGCAAAGAGGGAACTGGCCGAAGAGATTAGGAAGAGGACCGGCATCCAGGACATTTCCATAGATCATCTGGACGATCACCGCATGGTGATCTCTACCCCGGAGGATACAATTGCGCGCATCATAGGAAGGGGAGGATCGAGGATCACCGAACTCGAAAAGCAGCTGGGCCTGAAGATTGACGTTGAGGCTTCAGACAAACCACAGGAGAGGAAAATTCCAAAAATAGACATCAGGAACAGGATTGTCTACATTGATACCGGTATCCCTGGATCGGACACCAGGATTTTTGTCGACGGCGTTCTCACTCTGCAGGCGAAGACCTCATCCAAAGGGATTATAAGGGCAAGGATTTCAACTGAGACGGGATCAGCCATATACAGCGCACTGAAAAGCGGCAGAAGGATAGAATTTTCAGCAGAGAGAAGTGAAAAGGAGTGAAGTGCGCTCTCTGTTCAAAGGAGGCAGTGATATACCTGCCCTATGCAGGATCTTCCTTCTGCGAATCACATTTCACAGAGAGATTTGAAAGGGTGGTAAAGAAGGAAGTCAGGGATCAGATCAGGTTCCGCAGCAATTCCGGAAGGATTTCTGTTGCCCTGTCCGGGGGCAAGGATTCTTCAGTGACGCTATACAGCGTTGCCTCGATTTTAGGCAAGAGGAAAAATGTCACCGTCACTGCATTTACCGTGGACGAGGGCATCAGAGGATACAGGGACAGGAGCATTGAAACAGCAAGGAAACTCTGCAGCAGCCTTGGGATCGACCACGAGGTGATCAGCTACTCCGAGGTATTCGATACCACCATGGATGATCAGGTGATCGCGGGATTGAACGGAAAGAGCCCCTGTGCAATATGCGGCCCGATGAGGCGGCAGCTTATCAACATGGCTGCTGATCGGACAGGATCAGACTACGTTGCCCTGGGAATGAATTCAGACGACATAGCGCAGTCCGTGCTGATGAACGTGTCAAGAGGCGATCTTGATCGTCTGATCAGAATGGCCCCCCACAGGGCAAGCATACCCGGACTGATCCCCCGGGTGACCCCGCTCAGAAGCCTTTCCGAAAGGGAGGTGCTCCTTTATGCCATGCTGAAGGAAATCCCCCATGATTCAGGCTGGTGTCCCTATTATTCGCAGGCCCAGAGGAACCTTTTCAGGAGCGTCATAGATCAGATTGAGGAAAAGTACCCTGGATCAAAGCTTGCAATGGGAAAAATGCAGGTTGAGGTAAGGAAGGCTGTATTTCAGGAGAAAGAAATATCCATTGACAGGTGCAGGAAGTGCGGAATGCCTTCAAGCAGCGAATTGTGCTCTGTCTGCAGAAACAGCGGTGCTGCATGACGCCTGAGAAAAACGAAAGGCTGGAATCTATTGCCGGCGAACTGCTGTCTGCTCTGAAAAGAGAGGTTGCACAGATTGGAGAAGGACACTGCCTTCTGTTTTCAGGCGGAATTGACAGTTCACTCATAGCTCGTCTCCTTCCTGAAGAAGCGAAGCTCTGCACTGTGGGTCTGCCCGGATCATACGATATAATCAACTCAATCAGCTCCTCCAGGGCAATTGGAAGGGCGAATACAATCTTCGAGATATCCGTGGAAGAGGTGATCAAGGCGTCATCTTCCCTCATTCAGATGTTCCCCGGAATAATGATGTCAGAACTTGGCTACGAGACGGTCTTTTACCTGGGTGTGCAGAGGTCCATGGGGAAAACAATCGTGACAGGCCAGGGAGCGGACGAGCTGTTTTTCGGCTACGCGAGACTAAGGCAGCACCCCGAAAAATTTGATGAATATCTTGAGAGACTCACTTCCCGGACTGCCCCCAGGGAAGCAAAGATATGCAGTGATCTGGGCAAGAAGCTGGTCACCCCCTACCTCGGAGAGGAAATAGTGAGGATATCAGAGAGAATGAGGCGGGAATTCGACGCAGGTGAGATCATCAACAAGGCCGTTCTGAGGATAGCTGCAAAGAAGGCCGGAATAACGGACGAAGTTGCGGATCAGGCCAAGAAGGCTGCGCAGTTCGGGTCAGGGATCGAAAGGATCCTGGTAAGGAACTACGGAAAAATCCTGCATTGATGATCTCGATGGTAGAAGGTGCCCGCGTTGCTTTAACCTGCCTGCTAAAGTTTTTCAGCCCATGATCGATACCGCAGGACTGCAAATGCAGCCAAAGGAAAACTAGATGGAATACAAGTGGTTGGCACTGAGCAACACCACCATTGGCGTACTTATGTCTTCTCTTGACATAAACATAGTTCTCATTGCACTGCCCACAATAGGTAAAGACCTGTCAGGCATGACCGCCTTCAATGTTATATGGGTCATTCTTGGATACCAGCTTGTCATTTCCGTTGTCCTTGTGAACTTCGGCAGGCTTTCTGACCTCTTCGGAAGGGTTAGACTCTACACCCTTGGCTTTGCACTCTTTACTGTAGGTTCTGCACTGTGCGGCTTTGCGGCCAACGCAGACCAGATTATCGGGTTCCGGGTGATACAGGCAACCGGCGCTGCATTCCTTTTTTCAAACAGCGCTGCGATACTTACCGATGCATTTCCTCTCAACGAGAGGGGAAAAGCACTGGGAATCAATCAGGTTTCAACTGTGGCAGGATCCGTCACGGGACTAGTTGTCGGGGGGCTCATAACGTCCCTGATCGGATGGAGGTGGATCTTCTGGGTGAACATCCCGATAGGGATATTCGCGACCGCCTGGTCTTACTTCAAGCTGAAAGAACTCTCTGCCACCCCTGTAATGCGCAGCCTTGATATTTCCGGCAACATCACGTTTGCGCTGTCGGTGCTCCTGATACTTCTTGCCGTGACCATGTATACTGTGTCGAACCTGCAGATCTTGCCGGCACTCATCATGGTCGTGGCAGCTGTTATGCTTCTCGTCCTGTTCGTGCAAATAGAGAGACGAAGCAGGAATCCACTCTTCAACCTGAAGCTTTTCGGGAACAGGGTCTTCAACGCAGGCAACGAAACAATTTTTCTTAATGCGCTTTCCAGGGGATCGTTCACGCTTGTGATGGTCTTCTATCTACAGGGCCCGCTGATGGGCTTCTCTCCTCTTGAAGCAGGCATTTTTCTCATACCTATGTCCATTGCGCTTTCCATCATGGGTCCGATCAGCGGATCAATATCGGACAGGATCGGGTATCACAAGCCTGTGATAATCGGATTGCTTGTATCTGCAGCCGGATTCATCCTGCTCGCCGGCATCGGGCCGTCAGTGACGGAGTTCCGGATGCTGATCCCCCTGGTACTCATTGGTGGAGGCATGGGTATATTCGCCTCTCCAAATAGGTCTTCAATCATGAATTCTGTCCCAATCACGGAAAGGGGCTTCGCATCAGGGATCAGCGCCACATTCGTCAACGTGGGGAATACCATGAGCATCGGCATAGCCTTCCTGATCATGGAATTATCGACACCCAAGGCAGTGCTTGACGCCATATTCTCAGGTCAGCCCATTTCCAGTGCAGGATTTTCGGCGTCAATGTTTGTGTCCTCGGTACATCTGGTCTTTCTGGCGTCAGCCTTTATGATCCTGGCCTCTGTAGCAATTTACCTAATCGCGTCCTCTAACTCGGGAGTCCGCAGGGTCTGGATCAGGGCTGCAGGATAATTTTTATTCCGTGGCGAAATACACTGTGCATGGATACCATCACAATCGACAGGAAGGGCACCGCCCTTGTGATCATTGATCTGCAGAAAGGCATCGGATCGACACCTACCATGCCCCACAGCTTTGCAGAGGTTGTGGAGAACACTTCAAGGCTAGTAAGGCAGTTCAGGAAGGAACATATGGAGATTTTCTTTGTGCATGTTGCTTTCTCAAGGGAAGGGGGAGATTCGCTGCATCCCGTATCGGATCAGCAGGGATTCAGGCGTGCCGGGGAGGCACCATCCGACTGGGCCGATTTTGTTGACGAACTGGATGTCAGGGAGGATGATCACATAATAACAAAGAGGCAGTGGGGGGCATTCTACGGCACGGATCTTGACCTGCAGCTCAGGAGACGTGGGATAGGCACCATAGTACTGTGCGGGATTTCAACTAACTTCGGCGTGGAGAGCACCGCCAGATTTGCTTATGAGTACGGGTACCAGCAGATTTTCGTGGAAGACGCAATGTCCGCGCGATCAAAGGAGGAGCACGACAATTCCATCAAGTTCATCCTCTCCCGTATCGGCAGGGTCAGATCAACAAATTCAGTTCTCGATGCACTGCAGTGATTCTGTTGCTGGCGGCATCTATGCGGCATCCTCTTCAGGTAATTCTTACTAAGTGTGAAATCAAGGTTAAATAGGATGTGGGAATAAGGTATATATACAGGAGTTAGTGCAACCATAATGCCAGAGATAGGAATTATAGGCGGAAGCGGCCTATATGACATTTTTAATGATGTTGTAGAGAAGAAGGTGTCCACGCCATACGGCGACCC
>JAJZNS010000010.1 GCA_021811635.1 Thermoplasmata archaeon | reverse complement strand
GATCATACCGCATCATGAAATACGGTGATCCGGATGCAGGGAAAAGAAAACATCCCGTCGTCATAATAACGGCGGATGTCAGGACAGGGAAAATAATCGGGATGGAATCTCACGTGGAGGGTACCGGGAGGATTTGTTAAACAGAGCAGTTCAGATCAAAACCATTAATTATGGCAGTGTTGATTAACGAGCCTGATAAGGTAAGGTATGATATCATGTCTAGGTTAACCCTTTCTGTCAAGAATTTAAAAGAGATAGCAGATCTGCTCAATACCGTGGTCACGGAAACAAAATTCAAACTCGATCAAACGGGAATTTCCATCAAGGCGGTGGATCCGTCTCATGTGGCAATGATAAGCCTCGATATACCCAAGGAGCTGTTTGCTGAATATTCCCTTGACCGGGACGAGGAGCTGGCTATTGACATTGAGAAGCTCAAAAACGTACTCAAGGTTGCCAGGGATTCCGACGAGATCACCATGAGAATTGAAAAGGACAAGATCGCCTTTGAAATAGGCGCTGTGATCAAGACCATAAATCTTCTTGACGGAAACGCCGTGACGATTCCCAGGATTCCGAAGATCAGTTCAGATTACTTTGTCGTTCTTGCCAAGCAGGAGTTTGACAAGGGGCTGAGGGCTGCAGAAGATGTTTCTGATTCCATTCGCCTTTCGCTGACGGCAACAGAATTCAAGGCCCGATCCAGCTCCGAGACAGAAGAATCTGAGCTCATATTGCCTAAGGATCTGCTCAAGGAAATCAGGTGCGAGAACCCAGTCAAGAGTTCATATCCAATAGAGTATCTTATAAAATTCACACGGGCACTCCAGTCATGCGAGGAGTTCAAGCTCAGCTTCAGGGATGACTATCCGCTCACAATAGATTTCAGGTTCGGAAGGGATTCCCTCATCAACGGCGCCTTCTATCTTGCACCAAGAATGGAGGAATAGATACCTTAGGGATCTATTTCCTTGATTATTGCCTGTACCATTGATACTGGAATGCCGGTTTTCCTCGCAACATCCACTACGTCCAGAGAGTCAATGTAACGCAGGGCAGCCTCCCTGCTGACGGAGTCCGAATATTTTCTCCCAATTTCTTCCCTGAGCGCAGAGATGATGGAATCCCTCACCTTGAGCAATTCTCCTCTCTCCTCCATTATTTTGTCAATTCTCTGATCGATCTCCCTGAGCATGGATATGGGCTTCTCGCCGTTCTTTATTGAGGAAAGGGTTGCGTCTTCATCTTCGTCAGTCAGGTCATAGAGCTTGACCCTTACAAAATTCGGTGAATAGTCAAAAACAAGGGTATGAAAATTGGTTGGCCTGTAAATTCTCCTTGGCGGACCGGTGCTGCTTGGGATAACGCCGTCAAGTGCAATCAGGCCAGCCCTTTCGAGGAAATAGAGCTGCTTGTTAATTGCCTGCTGGGAAATTCCGATCTTCCTGCTCATCTCCAGGGCGTATGAAGGGTCCATGGTGAGCATCCTGAGTATCTCCCTTCGCGTCTCGTTTTCAATGGCGGACAGGAAATAGTCTATCAGCTCATCCATGGGTGGGTCTTCACTCGATGTCAATGTTCTTCCCGGACGGCTTTCCCTTCTTCTGCTTTGTCACTGAGACATCAAGTATCCCATTCACGAACTTTGCCTTGGCCGAGTCTGTATTAATGGGAGATGGGAATTCTAGCTCCTTGTAGTACTGCCTGGATTCGTCGTTGGTTCTGACTATGATGTTGCTCTCGTTCACTTCCAGATGAATGTCGCTCTTAGTTACCCCTGGAAGCTCAAACGTCATGTAATACTTCTCATCGTCCTCATTCAGATCAGTTATGGGCTCCCTGATATTTGCCCCCTTGGACGAATTGTCAACAAGGTTTGGAGTCCTGACAAGCCCTGGAACGTTCCCGAATTCCTGGAATATTGGCTTGCCATCCGATCCCACCCGGTAAGTAAACCCGTAGACAAAGGGCTCATCCCCAGTTTCCTCTATGCTGTCCCTGAGTCTGCCGAAGACCTTCATCATCCTGTCATTAAGCCTCCTGAAATCGAAATCAAAGTCGCCGAAAAAGTCTCCAAAGAAATCCCTGCGCCAGTCGTCATTGTCTCTGTTCTTTTTTCCTACCATTTCATTCACCTACTTGACAACCATACGTTGTCATCCTGATATTTACAACGAGTACTTAAGTATTTTGGTTCCGGTGCTCTGTTGAATGAATCATGGATTCGAGCCTCTTCCCAAAGCATGATGCGGTTCTTATGGAATTATTTCCTTGAGTCAATCATCTCACCCTTGTGAGAAAAGAGAGCAGCAGTGAAGTGATCCAATATCTCTGAAAGCACAGGGAAAGGTATTCCAGCGGGAAGCCCCCGCTACCCGGGAAGGAGATGGGAAAGCTCACTGAGAATTGTACTGGTAACTCCCGATAATTCGAGTTGTAATATTCATTCAGCAAGGCAGGTTCTGGTGGCCTTGCACTTAAGAGACCATTTATGGGGAATTTAGGTGCAAGTGAATTATTTCAGGTGTAAGATTTACTTCAGGTGCAAAGCCAGTTCTGGTGTCTGGTGTACCTGGTCCGTGAGTTCCCTGGCCGGGGAACGTAACCGTTTTTCACCCGTCCTGCCATAATATATGTAGCAGTATGCTGTAACAGTATTGAATTGATAAGCTATACGGACGTCATATCTGCGTACAGGAAGATCACGGAAGCCCCTGGCAGGGACCTCAGATCTTTTGTGATAAGCGGAAGGGATGCTTCAGAAAACAGTTCATTAGCGCGAATTATCAAGGAATCCCTGATCTCCAGCGGATCACGGGTATTTCACACAAAGATTTTCCCTGGATCGAACCAGACCGGATATCAGGAATTCAATGACATCCTTTCCCAGATTGGAGAAACCTCAAGGCTTTCAGATCCTGACGAACTGGTTTCATCGTTCGAGCGCAACGCCCAGAGAGGATATCCGTCCACAATCGTGGTAATGATCGAGAATCTTGAGGAGGGAAGCGACCAGAGCAGGGCGCTCTTCATACGTCTCGCAGAACTTCAATCCAGGGGATCGTTTATTCTGATAGGAACCGTGGTCAATTCCACCGGCGGGTGGAAGAATTACGATCTCTTCAGGACCCTGGTTTCAAAGGAACCGAAAATTGATCTTCTGGAGCTTCGGGAAATTTCGATTGAAGATGTCACTTCCCTGATCCGCAGCCTTGGATATGACCTTCCCATGGAATTTATCTCGGAAGTTTTTGAGATGTGTTCCGGGAACTTGTGGCTTATAGATCGCACGCTGCAATATTATTCAGAAATAGGTATTATAAATCGATCCAAGTCCATCGACTGGGCAGTATTCAGATTTCTTCCGATCCCTGGGTCGGTTGAAGAGTATTACCAAAGCACTTTCTCCTCCTTATCAGACAGTGAATTGCTGGTTCTTGACTTCCTCTCCATGGAATCGGGTTCGATTGGCCTTGAAACACTTGAAGTGCTTCTCCCCGCGAAGGAATATGGTACTCCAAAAGCGCTGGAAGAGCTGAAGGCAAAAAAAATTGTGGACATAGCTTCCGGAGAGGTGAAGTTCGTGAGCACAAGTTTTTACAGATATTTCCTTAAAAACAGGGCTGAATCTTTACCGGAGAACGTGCTTTTCGAAGTCAGGAGCCATAAACTTTTTGATAAGCTGCCGCTGCATCTGCAGCTTATCTCTTTACTTCTGAATGGGGACACAAAGGCAGTCAGCGGGATTGTCAGGAACATGGGAATGTCGATTGTCAAGTCTTTCCATTCACTTGATCAGCTTGATCGGTTCATCGATCTAGCAAGGAACAACATTCAGGACAGCAAGGTCATAGGACAGCTGCAGCTCATAAGGAGCACCCACCTGTATTACCTGGGATACGCTGCAAAGGCCATTGAGGGGTTGGAGCCTCTCTTGGAAGATTCAGAATACAGCATCCAGCGAAATATACTCCTTGGGTTTATTTACAACCTGCAGGGAGAATATTCCAAATCTGAGGCTATGGCGCAGGACGTACTTAAAAGGCCTAAAATTACCGTCAGGAACAGGCTGGACGCGATCTCGATCCTGAGCGAGGTTTATCTCAACAGTGGAGAAGGAGAGAAGTCCATGGATCTGGCAAAATCCCTGCTTGAGGAGTCTGAAAAAAACAATTTCTTTGATCTCTCAGGCAAGGCCCTGACGCTGATGGGCAACAATTACCTCGCGATGGGAGACCAGGAGAAAGCGATCCAGAGCTATGACCGGAGCATGGTTGTCTCCGAAGAACACGGATTGAAAACGCAACTCATGTACAATATCATAAACAAGGGGTTTATCCTGGACTCCAGGGGCCAGTATAACGAGGAGGTATCCGGGTACATCAATGCCCTGAGGATTTCATATTCCATCGGCGACATTGCCGTAAGGTCATTTACCGTCTCTTCTCTGGCTGATGTACAGTACAATCTCGGCAGGATAAATGAGGCAAAATCATATCTCCGTACTGAAGCTGACCTGCTCAGGATAACAGGCAACCTGCCGATGCAGTTATATTACAGGAGAACCGTCGCTGTAACATCCCTGCTCGATCTTGATCTTCTCGGCCTTGAGAATTCCCTAAATGATGCAACTGACCTTGCGAAGAAGCTGAATGATGATGAGGCCTCAAAAGTAATGGCTTCATTCCAGTCTGTCATCAGGGTTTTCAGGGGAGATTTATCAAATGGCACTGACCTCAGTCATTTCCTGGACAAATTGGACCCGGGTGAGAGCTTCCTGCCGTATTTTTACATGATCGGCGCCCTGGCATTTCTTGCGGTCGGCAACAAAGACGATTCAGTGAGATGCCTGGGCAATATCGAAGAATCTGCCTCAAATTATTCCGATCATTTCTATGAAGGGTGGGCAACTGCAGCAAGGTTTGTTTCAGCCATTATCAGGAATGATCTGGGCAATATTGGGGCAGATGCAAGCAGGTTCGCGGGAAAGTTCACTGATTTTCCATTTGTGGACGCAATGATAAACAGCGTCAAACAGGTATTTGAACACCATGCCTCCTCTGACCTTACAACCCTGGTGATTCTGAAGATCGATTCTGCCTGCCAGAACAGCATTCCAAAAGCTCTGAATGGTCTACTCAGAATAGTGCAGGCGAAGCTGATCAGCCATAAGTTCCAGATCGACCCTTCAATTGTGTACTCAAAGCTCTCTGGAGAGGATGGCAGAAATGATCTGATGATCCGGATATATGAGACGGTGATTGCGGCCGGAACACAGAACCCGAAGAAAGCCAGTGCAGCACGCTGATGCGTCTTCTGGCGCAACAGGTAGTTTACGGGCGCGAGGGGATTTGGACCCCTGATCTACAGCTTAGGAGGCTGTTGCCTTATCCGGACTGGGCCACGCGCCCCGTTGCCTTTGATTGCTGGTAAATATTTAAAACTGCCACCAGGCCTGCCAAGAAAGAATCGCAGTTCCCACATGTTAATCGCTTCAGGTGCAGGAAACGGTAGAAATATCAAAGTATGTTGTGACATTAACCACGAGTGATCATCAGGGAATCGCTCGAGAGAGACCACGATCTGGAACATGGGAAACTGGTAGAAGCCCGTATTTCAATGATCCGCGGACAGTTGGATAAAGATTCCTTTTTGGAATTCGTGAACAACATCAGAAGGCACATCTACATTGAGGAGGAGATAATTTTTCCGGATCTGATTGGTCTTGACAGTAATCTGAAGGGGCCAATTTCTGGCCTTGAAATGGAACATGCGTCCCTCTGGATGCTTATGGACAGGATACTTGAGGAAACCGCTTCCGGGGAGGTACGCAAGTCGCCGAAATATCTCGACGAGATGGAGAGAATACTGGCAGTGCATAATGCGGTGGAAAGCACAAACATCTATCCAAAGATAAAGGATGAAAGGGTTCCAAATCTGGAACAGGCAGCCCTTCCTGAAGGCTGGATCTGCAGACGCCTAAGGAAGAGCAGAAAGCGGTAATATTTTCCGTACCCTGTCCTTCTGCAACTGCATCCAGGAAATTGCCAGCTTTTATGATTTTCTCCTTAAAAAGAGGTCACAGGCCGGCATAATATGCTTCGTCGTATGGTTCCGGCCTGATTCCCTTCCTTTCC
>JAJZNS010000042.1 GCA_021811635.1 Thermoplasmata archaeon | reverse complement strand
GACACTGAAATTTACGATGTCATAATCGTGGGCGCAGCCTCAGCGGGGCTTTCCGCTGCAATATACACATCAAGGCAGCAGATGCGCACTCTGATCATCAGCAAGGATATAGGTGGGCAGGCGCTGCTCACAAACGATATACAGAATTATCCTGGCTTTATGAACATAGGCGGATTTGAGCTGATGAACAAGTTCCAGGAGCAGGCCAGGGCCTACGGCACAGAATTCCTTTACGATGAGGTGAAATCCATCGAAAAGGTTGGGGATAATTTCAGCGTTGGCACAACGTCCGGCAGATTTTCAGCACTCTCCCTTATACTTGCATTCGGAAAGACTCCAAGGGATCTTGGCGTTCCCGGGGAGGATAAACTGAAGGGCAGGGGTGTTTCCTATTGCGCAGTGTGTGATGGACCGCTTTTCAAGGGAAAGAAGGTGGCTGTCGTCGGCATAGGTGACCAGGCATACGAAGCGGTCAACTATCTTTCCAACGTGGTGGGTGAACTCCTTCTGATACACAAACCTCCGAAGCTCACTGCGGGAGGTGAAATAATATCCGGGATGATAGAGAGCAAGAGGGTAAACTTCCTGCCTTCCACGGAAGTGGTCTCCATAAACGGCGATAAGAGGGTCGAGTCGATTACCCTGAAGAGTTCAGGCGGAAAGACATGGGACGAAAAGCTTGACGGCATCTTTGTTGAGATCGGGTACATAGCCAAGAGCGATTTTGTGAAGGGGATAGTTAACCTGAACAGCAAGGAAGAGATCATAACAAACCTTGACGGAACAACTTCAACTGCCGGAATTTTTTCCTGCGGTGACATCACGCAGATACCGTACAAGCAGGCGGTAATATCAGCAGGAATGGGCGCAACAGCGGCGCTCTCCGCTTACAATTACGTGCAGGCGAAGAAAGGGCTGACAGCATCCAAATCAGACTGGAAGACAATCAAGGCCAGGAACTGAGATCAGATCATTCCCGGTAATACCAAACCGCCAGGCTTCGATCAGACGCACCTGTTCCCCGTAATGTACGGGAACAGAGGAATTTTTCACTTATTCTCTTTTGATTCTCCGGGGTTTGTATTGGAGATTCTCCAGTAAATGAACACGATGGATATGAGGACCAAAAGCAGCACAAGTATCAGGTAGAGCACGCTGAATGCCACAATAGCTGTGCCATAAACCAGGCTGCCCACTCCGAAGATATAGTAGGCCCAGACGAATCCCCTGACTACCGGGATGCTGGAGAAAAATGCAATTGTAAGATAGGATATAATCGCGAAGAGAATCGAGAGCAGGCCGATGACGGCGAACGCTTCCTGCTTGTTTCCTATGGAAACGTATGAGAGGTAGAATGCGAGCAGAGAGATAATCACAACAACTGCAGCGGCTGCAAGCCCGGCGACCTTCTTTGGTGATTCCATTGATCTTGAATGTCCGCCTCCCTATATATCTAACTGGAATCCTGATAGAGGACTTCCATTCGATGGTGCATCGCAATGCAGCTCACACGGAAAGCCAGCATTTGCCGCTACCAGGATTGAGGCGATTGAGAGCCGGGCTTGAAGATGGGCGCTCGATTGGCACGGATCCTGGAACTCAGCGACATCTGGCACACCGCCCAATTTCGCCTCAAAAAACACAATCAGGGCAGAGATGTGCAGACCATGAAAGCAGCCGAACACATGCTTCCCGGAAAGTATAACTCATAAATACGTACCTACCAAAATATTAAATAAAAATTTTCAATTTGCAGTTTGGCGAAGAATGGAACCGTCTGTGAACTCCAGGTCATTTCACCTGAAATCAGTCATCGTTACAGGAATGGGTGTTTTCTCGGATTCCTACAATCTTTACGCTATCTCGCTGGTATACTATTCAGCGCTTCTCTACCTGAATCTCAATACCATTCAGGCCTCACTGGTCACTGCGTCCTCGTTCTTCGGTGCGGCGTTCGGGGCAATCCTGTTCGGGGTAATCGCAGACAGGATAGGCAGGAAACCCATGTATGGAATCGATCTCATGCTGATCTTCTTCGGCGCAATTATGCAGCTCTTTGCCGGCAGCTTCACTTTACTCTTCGCGTCGAGAATTATCCTTGGATTCGGCATCGGCGGGGATTACGTGATGTCTCCCGTGATCATGGCTGAGAACTCCGACACGGCGAACCGGGGAAAGCTAATGGCAGTATCGTTTTCCGTAATGTTCCTCATGGGTGCGACTCTGTCGGCACTCGTCGATCAGGTTTCAATGCTTTTGCTGGTGCCTTCAATTTCCTGGAAGGTGGTGCTGGCATTTGGGGCAGTGCCTTCCCTGTTTGTAATATATTACAGGAGAAAAATACCGGAAACCCCCAGATTCACCGCCAGAATCATGGGACAGGACACCAGCGGCCTGAATATTGTGGGAGATCCTGGGCTTACCGGAAGGCTGGGGCTGGATCGCGTTCCCTACAGGGAGAGGCTGTTGCGATCCCTGCCCATTGTGCTGGCCGGTTCCCTGCTGTGGGTGCTGTATGATACGTATTCAAGCACGTTTACTATCTATGGGCCAATCACCATCGCCTCCAACCTCGGCCTGACGCCTGTGATGTTCACGTATGCTGCGGTCTTCATAGCCGGGTTGCCTGGAACTCTGCTGTCAGTGTATCTTATTGATAGAGTGGGAAGAAAGAAACTTGTTGTCGCTGGTTATGCCGGGGTCTTTGCGGCGTTGCTGCTGTACGCTATCCTGCTTTCCAGCCCATCGTTTTATGGGCTTGGCAGGGGATCCATCGCCAACGGCAGCCTGATCGGATATGCTGCATTTCTCGGTTTCTCCTTTTACCTGCTGAACTACCTCTTTTCGGCAGCGGGACCGGCAACGGTGATTGGCGGCACCATAATTGTGCCAGAACTGGTGGCCACAAAAGTGAGGGCGAGCGGGCAGGCAATAAACGTATTCATAGACAAAATGGCCGCTGCACTCGCAATCTCGTCATTCCCTGCATTCCTGACCCAGTTCGGGCTGGCCGCGGTCATAGGTTTTTACGCCGCGATTGCGGCAGGATCCAGCGTCATAATGCACTTTGCCATACCGGAAACAAGGGATAGGCTGCTTGAAGAAATTTCTGGGGAAATTGCGGAAGCACAGTGATATCCGGCAACGGACTGCCGGCGGAAATGCAAATTGATTTACCCATGAAAACATATTGAATCATGCAGAAAACTGAAGGGATTGCGACAGATGCCCCGAAAGGTGGCTCGACATACGGAGATTTTGAAATTGTGGACGACCAGGGGGATATAGAACTCCAGACGCTCTTTACCGGTGTATGCGGCACCGACAGGGGGATGGTTGCAGGTCACCTCCAGTTTGCCTACAATCCCAAGGGGCAGAGCAACATCATTCTCGGCCATGAAGCACTCGGAAAGGTGATTGACCCCGGCAGCAGCACCAGCCTCAGGAAAGGGGACCTGGTTGTTCCTGTCGTAAGGAGGCCCGGAGATTGCGTAAACTGCAGGATAGGCAGGCAGGACAACTGTTCTGACGGGGAGAAGCATGAGGCAGGAATAACGGGAAAGAACGGATTTATGAGGAGAACGTTCTACGACAGTGAGGAATTCCTTGTGAAAGTGCCAGATCCCTCAATGAAGGATTATGCAGTGCTTACCGAGCCCACAAAGAACGTGATGAAGGCGCTGGAGGTTTTTGGAATTGTGTCGAAAAGGTCGGTGTTTGCAGCCGGGGATTCAACATATCGGGGAAAGAAGTGCACAGTCATCGGGACAGGGCCGGAAGCTTTCCTTTATGCAATGTCATTCTCCGACCTCGGTTTCACCACCCATATCACGAACAGGCATCCGGTGGACGATAACAGGCTGAAAATCTGCGAATATTTCAACCTGGGCTTCGTAGACTATTCCACCGACATGGGAACGTTTGATCAGGGCATAGACGTTGTAGTTGACACAAGCGGAGATCCCGGGACAATTTTCACGTTTTACAGGAAACTCAATAACAACGGGATCATGCTGCTTTTCGGCACCAACGGAAAGGCTCAGCCCACTTCGGTGAGCGGGGTGGACATTGACCACATGATCGAGAGGAATCTCACCATTTTAGGGACGGTGGATGCAGCGAAGATACACTACATCCAGGCCCTTGAAAAGCTTTCCCAGTGGGGAAATCTGCCCAACTCACCCCTCAAGAAACTTATTACCAGCCTGTACGATCCCCAGGATGAGACCGTTTTCACCCGGAGAAATCCCTCTGAGATAAAGGCGGTCATCAGGTGGGATTGAGTCAGCATGACCACGATAATTGACGGCAAGGCGCTGGCGAAGGAACTCGAAGAGGACCTGAAGGCAAAGTTCAGTTCCCTGGGAAGGCAGGTCAGGATATGTGAATTCAACACCACTGAATCAGATGATTCCATATCCTATGGAAAGGCGAGACAGGGGCTTGCAAGGAGACTGGGCATCACGATAGACAGGGTTTCCGTCAGATCAGGATCATCTCAGGCAGAAGTTGAGGCGCAACTTGCCAGGGCCTGCAGTTCAGGCTACGATTCCATTTTTGTGAGCATGCCCGTGGCGGACGGGCTGAATTCATCCAGGCTGCAGGCAATGCTTCCGGCAAACCAGGACATGGACGGCCTGAGCCCAATCAACCTGGGCAACCTGATGCTCAGGGATGATTCCGTGTTTCCTGCGACTGCAAAATCCATAGCATACATAGTTGACAGGCAGGATCTTCCAAAGGGGACGGAGGTGTGCATAATCAACCGGTCGGTCATAATTGGCAGGCCACTGGCCATGGCGCTCCTTAACAGGGATTACTCCGTGACGGTTTGCCATTCAAGGACCGATCGCCTCCCGGAGAAGGCCAGGAGGGCACGGGTAATAGTCTCAGCCACGGGAAAGGCAGGTTTCCTCACCAATGATTACGTGACAGGCGACAGCATCGTCATTGACGCATCAGTGAACAGCGTTGATGGCAAGCTTGTGGGAGACAGCTCTCCTTCGCTCTACGGGTTTGTGGACAGAATCACGCCTGTACCGGGCGGTGTCGGGCCTGTTACAAATGTCATGTCGTTTTACAATGTTTACAACGGAATCAGAAGATCAATGGCATAGGACTTTTTTATTCGATTAAAAAATTTATTTAAAGAGCATACATTATCCAATATGGGTTCAGGCGGTGCCGAAAAGGTTGTCTCCGAGATATCGGACTTTTTGGCAGGCGTTTCCGCCGGCAGGGTTTTTGTGATAGGCGCCAGCACGGGCATAGACAGTTCCGTGGTACTGACAATATGTTCCCGCATTCCACACGCCACGATCCATGGGTACTTCATGTTCGACGAGGCCACTCCCGAAACAGATTTTGCAGATCTATCTGAACTGGAGAAAAGCAGCGGAGTCAAAGTTGAGAGGATAGATATCTCCCCGATAGAAAAGGCATACGAAGAGACGCTGGATGGAAGGCCGGACAGGAAGGTGGCCGGGAACCTCAAGGCAAGGATCAGGATGAGCATCCTTTATTACTTCGCAAACCTCTATTCAGGAATCGTGGTTGGCACCACAAACAGGTCAGAATACCTTACGGGGTATTTCACGAAATTTGGCGACGGGGCATGTGATGTCGAGCCAGTAATCCACCTCTACAAGGATGAAATCAGGGCTCTTGCGAAGCATCTGAACCTCCCGGATCACATTGTGAAGAAAAGCCCTTCTGCCGGGTTATGGCCGGGGCAGACCGACGAGGCGGAACTTGGAATGACCTATGATCAGCTTGATGGGGAACTCCGAAAACTGGAAGGTGTAGAGGGCGGTGGCAAAATTTCTAAAATTGTAAGGGATATGATGGTTTCCAGCGAGCACAAGAGGAAAATGCCTCCGAGCCTTCTTGACAGACGGTAAGCACATTGTCATTCGGCTACGAGCAGTATTTCCAGTTGAGTTTCATCCTTATCGTTGCGGCTTTTGCAATTCCCATCTCGAGGAAAGCATCTCTAATAGATATTCCCGTACTGATATTCCTTGGTATCCTCCTTGGGCCCATTGCGGGCATTGTGCATCCCGCATTCTCTTCATACCTGATGACCCAGTTCGGCGGCGTGGGACTGGGAATGCTTGGCATCGTGATTATCCTGTATTATGAAAGCCATGGAATAAACTTCAGGATCATCAGGAGGGAATTTCTCAGGATAGCGATGCTTG
>JAJZNS010000054.1 GCA_021811635.1 Thermoplasmata archaeon | reverse complement strand
TCGTCAAACAAAAATAATAAATAAGCAGCCTGGCATATGCAACAAAGAGCATGGAAGAAATTGAACCCAACGCCAGGATTGCTGATCTGGTGGGTATATTATATGTTCTGAACCTTATATTCAAAGAGAGGACAGACCTGTATCGCCTGGAAAAAGAGCTGGAAGTGGATGTAGACGACCTGATGCCGATAGTGTACACCGCCTCCAGGCTCGGCTTCGTTTCCGTAGAGGAGGGGGACATCTGGATCACGGAAAAGGGAAAGGAGTACATCAGCTCGGGTTTTCCCAGGCGGAAGGAGATTCTCAGGGGGTCGCTGGACGGCATAGAGCCGTTTGCGACGGCGATTCACCTGGGCATATTCACTATAGAGGAATTATATGAAAGCCTTATGGCAAAAGGCTTGCAGAGGTATAACAGCCCCTCTGGAATGCGCGATCTCGAGGTGATCATGATAGAATGGGGGCTCTATTCCGGGTTATTGAAGAAGACAGAAGACGGATTCCAGGCAGTATTCAAGAGCGCAAGGACAGGAAGGGGAAAGGAAAAGTCCAATTAGAAAATCCCCTCTTCTGCCACGTATCTTTTTCTGGAAACATCCATCATTCTCTTTGTGAAGAATATGGAATAGAAGACCACTATTATCCCGAAAATGAAAGATGCCCAGGCAGCAAGCGCGATGTTCCCGCTGGCTGTGGCAACAGCAATATCCTTCATCAGGCCATGTGACACCACCAGGCTCTTGTTACCAGCTATGTTGGGCCAGTACTCGCCAATCATAAGGCCACCCCAGGCACTGTTTATCGTGGCAGATATTCCACTTATAAGGTAAGGAAATGCCGATGGTAATATCACCCTCCTCATCTTCTGAAACAGGTTGAGATCAAGGTTATTCATAAGTTCCGTGAATTCCTGCGGCATTGCCTTCACGCCCATCCAGAAGCTGTAAAATACGTAATAGAATGTGCTGATAAAACCAAGGAACAGCACGAAGAACTCGTCGGTAAGGTACCCGAACATGGAGGAGACAAATACTGAGGTAGCAAAAAAAACGAAAGGAAAGTAGATTGGAGTGGGGTATGAGGCAAAAGTCTGGATTGCAGGAAGTCCGATCTTTTCCCCCGTCCGGTTGGTGGCGAAATAATATCCCACAAAGATGGCGAACACCATTGACACCGCCACAATGATCAGCACCCTGAGGTAATCATACAGGAGATCGACCAGTAAACCGGGAGTATCACCGATCAGCATCATCCACGTTCCGTATGATACCTTTGAGACTATGTTGTACAGGCCATATACCAGGACGGCAAGAATTGCCAGCCCGATAACAGCGGTGATGTAATTGATCCTTCTCTTCTTCTCAGGCTCGAAATAGTCGTCAACAGCTGTCCTGCTCTTCTTTTGCCTGTTGTAGTTCGCAAGCTTTGTGAGGGGATTCTTTGACAATATCCCTGACCTTCTCGTGGCCTCGAGCAGGTTCAGCCTCCCCCTGCGAATCACCGGGATGTCGGTATCAAGGGCATACTTTGCGACCGATCTCTTCGTGATTTCCCTGAACAGTAAAATTATTGCGACGATGACAATGCTGAGCAGGAAAAGAGCCAGTTCCACGTCTGCCCAGTCACCAGCGATCACATAACTGGAAATGACGGAAGTGATGCCGAACACCTTGTATGACTTAGACCCGATTGAAAATGCCTCGCTGACTGTAATATAAAAAAAACCGTCAGAAAAGCTTGGAAAAAGGTTGGCAACTATCCTGGGCACGGAGAAGGGTATGTACAGTCTGGTGAGCTTCTCAAAAAAGGTCAGTCTGTAATTCTCGCTCACCTCCACCATTTCCCTTGGAACGGTCTTGAATGCCTGGTATTCTCCTATCCAGATATTCCAGACCACTGCCGTGAAGACCAGGAAATCCACAGCAAGTTCTGAACCAAGTGGTCCGCCTATGCCGGCAACGAAAACCAGGAGAACTATCGGGAAAAAGGAAATTACGGGGACGGATTCAAACACCTCAACGAATGCAACAAAAATATTCTCGAAAAACCTGCTCTTGATGGCATAATAGGAAAGGAACCATCCCACCACTATGGACAGGAGGATGAGCCCAAGCACCCTTGAGGTAGTTGCGGAAATGCCCGCAAGAATTAACAGTACCGCATCCGTCACCGTTGCCTCCCCTTCTTGTTAGTGAGGTAGTTATACATCAGGTCCAGGTAGCTGTTAAATTTAGGATCTCTCGGGCTTCTCGGCCTGGGCATGTCTATATCTACCCTGGCCACCACAGTGGCGGGCGACCCGTTCAGGACATATATCACGTCAGCAAGCTCAAGGACCTCTGACAGGTTGTGGCTTACCATGATCACTGATCTGAGGGGGAGATTCTTGTTGAAAAGTATGTTGTAGATATCCTGCCTGATTCCTTCCGCCGTAAGTTCATCCAGATGGGCGAACGGTTCATCCATCAACAGCACCATCGGATCGGCAGCAATCGCCCTGGCAATAGCGACCCTCTGCCTCATCCCGCCGCTCATCTCCTTGGGATAAAGTTCCTCAAACCCCTGTAGCCCTACCACTTCAAGCGCATTTATTGCAACCTTCCTGGCTTCGTCCCTGCCGAGGTGCTTTGGGATAAGGGAAAGCATGACATTATCTATAGCAGTCATCCATGGGAAAGTCACGATCGACTGATGGACGAGCACTAACTTTGGGGATGGTCTGAGAACGGGTTTTCCCGCCAGCCGCACTTCCCCCTTTGAGGGCCGGAGAAAACCTCCAATGAGTCTCAGAAGCGTGGATTTTCCCACACCTGATGGGCCAACCAGTCCCACAAATTTCATGTCTTCGGCTACCAGGTCAACGTTCTCGAATACCTTGTATTTATTCTCAAACATGAAATCGAGGCCCCTCACCTCAATCGTTGTTCCAAGTAACCACCTGCCGCCGCATTGTCAGATTGGTATTAAATTTCACCGCAGGTGATTTTCTTCACTCCGATGGTCTTTCGAGGTCTCTTGATCTCCTCTGCTGGTCTTCCGATGCTTTGTCATAAGGGTATGTGACATCGATCACGCTTGCCTCGTTGATCATGGATACCTGATCTTCCGACAGGGACCAGCCGGTTGCCCCGATGTTTTCCAAAAGCTGTTCCTTTTTCCTTGCCCCAACTATCGGTGATGTGACTGCTGGATTGCACAACAGCCAGTTAAGCGCCACCTGGGACATGGTTTTGCCTGCACTGGTGGAAATCTGTTCAAGGATTTCCAGTATCCTCCTTGAACGTTCATTCTCAAGCCTGAGGTAATTTTCCCGGTGTTTTGAGTCTCCAATCCTTGTGCCTTCCGCTGCCGAGGAGATTCCTGTTCTGTACTTCCCCGTGAGAAAACCTCCAGCCAGCGGGCTCCATGGGAGAACTGCGATTCCCTCCGCTTTCGCCATCGGGAGCAGTTCAAATTCCGTCGCCCTTACCACGATATTGTAGTGAGGCTGCAGGCTCACAGGTTCATGCCAGCCTCTTGATCTGCAGATCATAAGGGCTTTTTCGAACTGCCATGCCCTGAAATTGCTGATACCGACGTAACGTATGATCCCCTCATCGACCATTGAGTTGAGCGTGGAAAAGGTTTCCTCAAGAGGCGTCAGAGGGTCCCAGGCATGCAACTGGAACAGGTCTATGTAATCTGTCTTGAGGCGTGCGAGGCTCTGCTGTGCGGCATGGATCAGGTGTTTCCTGGACAATCCCGCGGTATTGGCACCGGGCCTGGTCCTGAATCGAGCCTTGGTCGCCAGTACCAGGTTCTCCCTGTCATTTCCGGAGAGCCATTTTCCAACAATCTCCTCGGATTTGCCCTCCGAGTAGACGTCGGCAGTGTCAATGAAATTGCCACCGGAGTTCACAAACGAATCAAGAATGGAAAAACTCTCCTTCTCATCCGCCTGCCAGCCGAAGGTCATAGTTCCAAGGCACAGCTCGCTCACGAGGGTACCGGTTGTTCCAAGCCTCTTCAGTTTCATTCTTAATGATCAGTTCATGGCGTAAATATGTTGACTGTCAGGTTGTGGCTGCGAAACCCAATGCGATCATGGCCAAAGGCAGGCTTCAAATCGAGAATTAACCATGCGCAGACCATGGTTGGCCTTATTGAACCACGATTTTTTGATCTTACATGGCGGCGCAGACAAGGAAAGAATCATCGCCAGATAGCTAAGAAAGCAGCATCTCGAAGGAATTACCGGGAAAATTTCTTACCGCATGCAGGCGGAACCAATATCTTATTGTGCGGGTTTCAGCTTTAGCTGTAACGGGCTGGCATGCCGTAACCGGAAGCATGTCCTGTATCGCCGGATACGTGAAATTATACAGGCGCCGGTTGCATCGATCACGGATCATGCCAAATTTCAGATTGAAGGCGGGATCACTTGAGGGCAAAGAGGGACAAGGTCTTAAGCAATTTTCAGGTCGAAAGGATCGTTGTTGGACACCTAATGACAAACAGCTACATTCTCGCATCCGGTGGAGAATGCCTTATATTGGACCCGGGCGATGATGCGGCACGAATTCTGCAAAAGGTGTCAGAGTCACAAATGAAGCCCCGTTATGTTATCAGCACGCACGGGCATTTTGACCATTTGCTTGCTGCCGGAAATGTATCCAGGGAACTTGGCGTGCCGTTTTGCCTCCACGAGAGGGATAGGGATACACTGACTGAATTTTGGGGACTGGCTTCCCGATATGGCGCTACGGGCAAACCTCCGGTACCGGATATTTACCTTAAGGGGGACGAGTCCTGGGACATCGGCGGAAACAGAGTCTATACAATTCCCACACCGGGCCATACCCCGGGAAGCATTTCTATTCTTGCAGGCAGCCGGCTTTTCACCGGGGATACCCTGTTTAATGGATCCATCGGCAGGACAGATATCGGAGGGGAAAATCATGAAATGGTCGCGTCCCTCAGGAAAATAATGTCATTACCGGAACACACGGAGATATTCCCGGGGCATGGCGAACCTACAGAAATAGGCAGGGAGCTTGACACCATGAGATATTTCATAAGACTGCTGGGCACCTAGGCCCGGAAGTTGAATATGCGGGCGCGGCAGCCCATGCAAGTTTAAATAGAGGCGAGAAATCATTTTGGAATGTTCTGTCCAAAATGTGGAACAATGCTGGTAAAGTCCCAGAACGGTTTTGTATGCCCTTCATGCGGGTACGAAGCTGAAAAGGACAGCATCAAGGGCACCAGGATTGTCAACAAGGCGTCCGACAAGGAGGTCATCATGATCTCGGAGGAGAAATCTGCTGAACCGCTGGACTCAGATGCAGTCTGCCCCAAATGTCATAGCACCGGCGCCTATTTCCTGCTCAAGCAGACCAGGTCGGCAGACGAACCGGAAACCAAGTTCTACACCTGTGCGACCTGCGGTCACAGATGGAGAGAATACTGATTTATAAGCAGAGATTGCATCCAAGGATTTGTCGTAGTGGTAGGGATGGTGCTTGAGGCCCTTTCAGGGTCCCTGAAGGATACAATAAGGAAGATAGGAAAGTCTGCATATGTAGACAGGGAGATAATAGCCGAAGTCTCCAGGGATCTGCAGAGGATACTTCTGAAATCCGACATCAACGTGAAGCTGGTTGTAGCCCTCACCAACACCCTGGTGAGGAGGGCAACTGAGGAGAAGCCTCCAGCAGGAATGCTTGAGCAGGATTACGTTGTGAGGATACTCTACGAGGAACTGCTCTCTCTCCTTGGAGAGGATTCAAGGATCCAGATCAGGCCGCAGAAGATCCTTCTTGTGGGTCTTTACGGGCAGGGAAAGACGACGTCTGCCGGAAAGCTGGCTAAATTCTTTGCCAGGAAGGGCATGTCGGTTGGGCTCATTGCAGCAGATGTTCACAGGCCGGCAGCTTTCCACCAGCTGCAGCAGATTTCCAGGCAGGTGAACGCTGAATTCCATGGCGACGAGAAAGAAAAGGACCCGGTAAAAATATGCAAAGCCGGGCTTGAAAAGCTGAAGGACATTAACGTCAGGATAATAGACAGCAGCGGCAGGGACTCGCTCAGTGAAGATCTGCTTGAAGAGATCAAGCGGATCAAGAAGGTTGCAAGCCCGGATGAAACCCTTCTCGTAATAGATGCTACTATGGGGCAGCAGGCCGGGCCTCAGGCAAAGGCGATGGATGAGGCGGTAGGGATCTCGGGAGTCATAATCACCAAGATGGACGGGACTGGCAAGGGAGGAGGCG
>JAJZNS010000022.1 GCA_021811635.1 Thermoplasmata archaeon | reverse complement strand
TGTACCTGGATCATACCCTAACTTAGTAGGTCTCACCGTTAAAGGGCATTATAAATTACTACTGGGAGTATGAACTGTATATTTCCTGCCGGCGGACTTTGTATCCTAGCTATCACCTTTCGTTGCTACCGCAGAGGAGGGATGCAATGAATACCGAGGAAAGCATCATGGATGCGATCGAAAGAGTTTCCTCGGCGGGAGAGGCAACCACGGATCAGAAAGCTGAAATTGCAAAAGTGCACCACGTACCGTTATCCAGGGTCGAATCCCTCATTTCCTTCTACGAGGCGGACAGAGGTGAGGACAGGATTTGCACGGGACTTCCGTGCCTCATGAAGCGAAATGCTGATTCTGGATCGACAGAACAAGACGGTCTGGCAAAGTCATCATGCCTGGGTTATTGCGACCATGCCCCGGTGATGAGGATTAAAGGGAAGTACGTGTCTGGCAGCAGGGAGAATTACAGTGAGATCCCTGAAAGCACAAGGGAATACGTTACCAAAACGAGAGAAACAATAGAGAAATACATTTCAAGGGGAGGATATACAACACTCAACGCCCTGATGGTGACGGGAAGCAAGATTGACATACTCTCCATGGTTGAAAAATCCGGACTCAAGGGCATGGGTGGCGCTGGGTTCCCGGTAGCCGCAAAGTGGAAATCCTTCATTCAGAACAGGACTGACGATTCATTTCTTCTGGTAAATGCGCACGAAGGGGAGCCTGGTACGTTCAAGGACAGGGAAATCCTTGAGCTGAACCCTCATGGGTTTCTAGAGGGCGCCCTGATAACTGCCCGTGTTAACTGCATATGGAAGATAGTCATAGGCCTGAAGAAGGAGTATAAACTTGCGGCTGAAAGCCTGGAGAAGGCCATATCAGAAATGAGGGAGATGTACGAGGTCAGGGAGACGAAGACACTTCTTCCCGAGATCACGGTAGCAAGAGTGGGTGGATCTTATGTCACCGGCGAGGAAACGGCCCTGATGGAGGCGATAGAGGGGAAGAGGAGCGAGCCAAGGCTGAGGCCGCCGTTTCCAACAGAAATCGGTCTTTTCGGAAAGCCGACCCTTGTTCAGAACGTTGAGACGCTTGCAGCAGTGGCGCAACTTTCAAGGGAAAAGGATGGCAGCATCTTCAAGAGGTACAGCGTTACTGGAGACGTTGGTGCGCCTGGCCTGTACAGGATCAGGATCGGTTCTCCTGCAGGTGAGGTAATAGAGAAGCAGGGTAAGACGGATCTGGCAGATGTGAAGGCCATAATGCCCGGCGGGCTCTCTGGGGGCATGCTTCCGTTCAGTGCGGAACTCAAGCTTGACTTCGACTCAGTGAGGAGTGCAGGAGCGGGTTTCGGCACTGGCGCAATGATTGTGCTTTCCAGGGAGAGGTGCATTATCGATACCCTTCTTAAAACGGCACGCTTTTTCCGCGACGAATCGTGCGGAAAGTGCATGCCATGCAGGTACGGAAGCAAGGAACTTGTCAGGGTTCTTGAGGATGTGATCAGCGGAAAAGCCAGTGAAGGGGAACTGAAGCAGGCGATGAACACCGCAAACGCAATGATCGATGGATCAATATGTGCCCTGGGTCAGGCAGACGGCAGGGTTTTCATTGACACTGTAACCAGGTTCGGGAAGGAATTTGGCGACCATCTGGATGAAATATGCGACGCCGGGGTCTGCCGGTTTGGATCGGTGAAGCAATGAGGATCACGATAAACGGCACAATTCGCGAGGCAAGCGATGGGCAATCCATCCTTGAGGCCTGCAGGGAAACAGGGACGGATATACCAACCCTCTGCAACTTCGAGGGTCATGAAAACGGGGTGTGCAGGCTGTGCATGGTGCAGGTCGAAGGCGCGCAGAAACTGGTCCCTGCCTGCTCGACGCAGGTCAGGGATGGAATTTCCGTTGTCACTGAATCGGAGAGGTTGCGGGATTACAGAAAGACGCTGATCGGGCTGATCCTGGAAAACCACGGCAGCCATGATGGGGAAAGCGAGGCAAAATGCTCAGTACACAGCCTTGCAAGGGAATATGGGGTATTACCGCAAACCGTTACAGTGAAACCAGTATCCCGTGTTGACGATAGCCACCCGGCCATTGAATTCCACCCGGATCTATGCATAGAATGCAGGAAATGCGTCATAGCATGCAGGGATGAACAGAGCAACGAAATCATTGAGATGGCCGGGAAAGGGCAGTTTCTGAGGATTACGTTTGATGCCGGCGCCCCACTGGGTTCATCAGGTTGCGTATCCTGCGGTGCCTGCACTGACGTATGCCCATCCGGTGCCCTGATAGAGAAGGGCTGGATGGTACCGGAAAGAACGGTGACAACCATATGCCCTTACTGCGCAGTCGGCTGCACAGTGGAATATGGGGTCAGGGGTAATACAATCATCTGGGCAAAGGGGGTCAGCGGGCATTCCGTAAATGACGGCAAACTCTGCGTCAAGGGCAAATTCGGTTTCGAATTCGAGAGCAGCAGGGACAGGCTGCTCTATCCAATGGTCCGCAGGGAAGGCATAGCCAGGGCGCCGCTCGGCAGCAGGAAAGTGGATGAGGTATTCAGGAGGGCAACGTGGGATGAGGCTCTTGGAATTATTGCGTCCAGAATCAGGGAGACAAAAGAAAGGTTTGGGCCGCGTGCAATAGCAGGCATAGCATGCGACAGGGCGACCAATGAGGACGTCTATGCCTTCCAGAAATTCATGCGAGCCGCCCTGGGTTCAGATAACGTGGATCAGTCCGCCACACTTTGCCATTCGCCTTCAGCAAGGATGCTGTCACTGGCTCTGGGGGCCGGTTCCTCCACGAATCCTGTCCACGATCTCAGTAATTCCAGGCTCGTAATGGTAGTGGGATCGAATACGGACAGGGCTCATCCTGTTGTAAGTTCGTTCATCAAGCGTGCAAAGAAAAACGGGACATTCCTGATCGTGATTGATCCGAGAAGGGTCGAACTCGCTGAAAGGGCCGATATATTCCTGCAGATCAAGCCTGGAAGCGACGCCTACCTCTTCTCATGCATTGCCAGGTACATTGTGGAAAACAACCTGTACGATTCTGGATACGTAAGGGATCACGCGGAAGGATTCGAAGAATATGCATCAAGTCTCCGGGCATTCGATCTCGATGCAGCATACGAAATCACCGGCGTAAGCAGGAATGAAATCGAAAGGGTCGCAAAGCTGTACGCTGAAAGCAAGCCGGCGAGCATTTACTGGACTCTCGGCATAACGGAGCATTCCAACGGTTCAGACAACGTATCCTCGCTGGTCAACCTGGCCATCCTCACAGGGAACATCGGAATACCAGGCGGCGGTCTCAATCCCCTGAGGGGGCAGAACAACGTGCAGGGTGGAGCAGACGTGGGCGGTGCACCCGGTTCCCTTCCGGGATACCAGAATATGCTGGATCCGGAAATAAGGCGGAAGTTTGAGGAAAAATGGAACGTGAAACTCCCGCTCGAGATAGGTTGGAAGAGCACGGAAATGATTGAAAAGGCAATAGGCGGTAATCTCAAGCTGATGTACATAAGCGGCGAGAATTCCATAAGGAGCCATCCGAACTCCTCGGAAGTTGACAGGGCTTTCAGGTCCCTGGACTTTCTGGTTGTTCAGGACATTTTCATGACGGAAACTGCCGAATATGCCGACATCATACTGCCGGCCGCATCGACATTCGAGAAAACCGGGACCTTTACAAACACTGAAAGGCGCATTCAGCTTGTGAGAAAGATTTTCGATCCGCCGGGAGAGGCAATGCCAGACTGGAAGATCTACAGTGACCTTTCAGAGAGGCTCGGCTACAACCTCTCATTCGACGACTCCCGATCAATAATGGATGAGATATCAGACCTTGTGCCTGCATGGCAAGGGGTGAGCCACGGCAGGCTTGAGAAGGGAGGCCTGAAATGGCCCGTCCCCGACAAAGATTCAAAGGGCACCGAAATACTGCATTCCGGGCATCCCATGAGAGGGAAGGCAAAGTTCAGGCCGATAGAATGGAACAGGACCGAGGATGCAGCCTATCCATTCGTGATGATTACGGGGAGGAAGAGGGAGCAGTACCATACTGCCACAATGACTTCAAGATCGCATATCCTTACCGAAGTTGGAGAAGGGCCGTTCCTTGAAATGAGCAGTCATGACATGAAACGGATGGGCCTTTCCGACGGCGATATGGTGGAGGCTGAATCTGCGGCCGGCAGGATAAACTGCCGGGTAAAGAAAAGCGACTCCCTGACGGATGGGGTCACCTTTGCAACGTTCCACTTCGCCGGGATGCCGGTTAACGTGCTCACATCATCCACCCTGGATCCGCTCACAAAGACCCCTGCGTACAAGGACACACGAATCAGGATAAGGAAGATCTGAGATTCCCTCCAGGATTTTTCTCTCATACGGTATTTCTGTTCCTCAGTGCATGATTCAGGAGTCACTCGATGCCATTCCTGCCAAGTTGAACATGTTGCTTGCAAGGCGCCAGAGCTTATTGATCATCATTATATGTAGCCCGTGGATGCCCCCATTTAACGGTGTATCAGCTTGCCATCCTTTGGGAGGAACTACGTTTCTCTGATGAAAAACAGGCCCCTTGTTCTGGTCTCATGGGCCCAGCTGATACGCATATTCGGCAGGAGCCAGACATGGATATTCCTCCCAGTGTATCTTTTCAACTACCGGGGTGTGCAGTACGACGTGATAGGACTGCTTTTCACGCTCACAGCTCTTTTCTCAATACCTGTCAGCGTCTATGGCGGGAACCTCTGCGACAAACTTGGACGGAGAAAGGTGGCTCTGATGACTATGCCGTTCGGGATACTGATTTTCTTTATGGTTTTCCTTTCAGCTTACCTCAACCTTCCTACGATTATCTTCTTCATTGCGCTTATTTCATCTGAGCCGCTCTTCTCTATCCAGTGGATCGTGGACAATGCAATCATTACAGATTCTGTTTCCGAAGTCCAGAGAACTGATGCCTTTTCCATCACAAGGATAGCGGGCAACCTGGGTTTTTCCATCGGGCCTGCGGTGGGGGGCTTTCTGTCTGACTTTAGCCTGAGCTATGTTTTCCTTTCCACCCTGCTGATGAGTTTTGTTGAGCTTGTCATATACGTTATGATTACAGAAACCAACAAGAACATGGTGAAGGAAAGGTCGTCGATCGCCTTTCCAAGGAGCGATAAAAAATTCCTGGCAATAGCATTGCTGATGGCTTCGATATGGTTCGTCGCTGGCCAGTGGGGCACTACCCTCACGCTTTTCTGGACTTCTTTCGACAGGATACCGAATGTCACAATCGGCATACTTTACTCTCTGAACGGGTTATTCGTGGTGCTGCTGCAACTCCCGACTAACCGGATGATGATCAACATCCCGGATCATGTGAGAATGTTTATCGGCGGCATGATCTATGCAGTCAGCTTCTTCGCCCTCTCCCTGTTTTCTGGGTTTGCCTTTCTGGTCATAGACGTTTTCTTCCTGACGCTCGGGGAAAACACAATTTCGCCAGTCACCAGCTCGGTTGTGTCGAAGATAGCTCCCGATGACAGGAGAGGCCAGTATTTTGGCGCTTTCTACCTTGTCTCCGGTTTCGTCACCCCGATGGCACCGCTGATGGGAACATCACTGATGCAGTATTTCTCGTATTCCCCAATCATATTCTGGGGGATAATTGCTGCAATAGGAACCACAATATCGTTCTTCATGCTGCTGATCGGCGGAAGGATAATCTCCCAGAGAACCTCAACCCCAGGGGGTGTCCAGATACTTGATAAATGAAGGTTTTGCGTTCAACGACGCCATCATGAGAATGCTCCTTGCACGTGGCTTCACGCAGTTCACGGAGGCCCAGAAAGGCTTCTTCCCGCATGTAATGAAAGGGGAGAATGCGTTGCTGATATCCCCCACAGGCAGCGGAAAGACCGAAGCTGCCATGGTACCGATATTCCAGAAGCTCATGGACGAACCAGGCGATCCAATCAGCGTGCTGTACGTCACCCCATTGAGGGCACTTAACAGGGACATGCAGTCCAGGCTGCTTGATTACGCCAGCCACACAGGCATCACAATCCAGCTTAAGCACAGCGATATGACACAGGCAGAGCGCAGAAGGGTTACCACGCACCCCCCTTCCATACTTATCACCACGCCGGAATCTCTTCAGATCATGCTCAAGGGCAAGATATTGAGGAAGCTGCTGACTCATGTGAAGTTCGTGATTGCGGATGAACTGCACGAGCTTTCGCAGGGGGAAAGGGGTACGCAGTTCGGTTTAG
>JAJZNS010000041.1 GCA_021811635.1 Thermoplasmata archaeon | reverse complement strand
GACGGGACGCTGAGAAGTATTATGATCGACATTGCTGCAGACAGGGAAGGCAGCAGCAGAAAGAATGCCCGGCTTCCAGTAATCATATGCCAGATTTCAATGGCCCTCACATTACGCTCCGGTTTCAGTTATCTGCACCCCCGAGAAGACAATGCTGGAAATCATGTGAAGGTTGAAGGCCCTGAACTCCACCAGTGAAAGGAAATTCGTGGTTTTAAAGTAAGCCGTGAAAGTTCTCGCGGAACTGCCGAAATAGGATGAATCCAGGTGTACCTGCAAATCCACTGTCTGCCCCAGATAGGATGTGTTTGCAATCTGAAGGTCAAGAGACTGGTTGCCTGAAGGCGATTCAGCGTAAATCTTAAAGGTGATTTCATAGGATCCTGGAGTCAGGAAAGTATAGGGCCCATAGAATCCGTACGACCCGTTGCCTATGGCAGGTATTATCTCTGAGCCATTGCTGGCAGTGGAATTACTGGGAAAGAAGAAGCTCCCTGCACCTATTGCCCTGTCAATGGGAACAAACTCAGCCGGACCGGTGTAGTTCCTTTCCAGAAGCGTGATTCCGTCAAGTTCTGCCAAAATGCCGTACCCGTAATTGCCGATAAGCCAGTTGGCCTGCAAGATTGCAGTTTTGCTCTCGTTCGACCCATAATACGATCCTCCGGTGAATTTTGAAGAATACGGATCAAGTAGTGCATATTGTGGAAGGTTGCTGGCATTGACGTCTTCAGGGAGCAGCCAATGGTACTGGTACGACAGCTGTGGCATATTATCCTGTATCATCACGGTGCTCCAGTGGGGAATCATTGCTATTGCCTCATTCAGGTATGTGTCCTGCTGACCGTAGGTAATGTCTTGCATTGTGTTGTAGGAAAACGGCTGCCCTGTAAAAATGCCGCTAGCATGGCTGTCATACTCCGCAGTCATCAGGTTCCCAACGGGAGTCAGGAAAGCGAAGAGTATTATGTTGAATGCCACCAGGGCGGTTGCGGTTCCCTTCATCAAAGTCCTGGATCGCGAAAGTCTGCCAAGGCGCGATATGCCTTTCGCCGCAGATAGGAAAATTACCGGGGCAAAGAGCGCGGGATACTGGTAGAACATCAAGCTGAAGTAAGGCAGGTAATTGTTGGAGTATATGAATGCCAGGAAGGGCAGAAGCATAACCGCGTACTCAGGTGCAAGAAGCGACAGAAAAAGCACCGGAAGGAAAAGGTAAAGTGGATAGTATTCCGTCAGCCCCGGTATATTGACTGGGTATACGATCGCCTGATTCACATACTGGGTGGCTGAAGAGGCCCCGTATGAAAGGAATACAATGACGTAAATTGCTGATCCGACTGCAATAATCGCCCAGGCAATTGAATTCCTGATTCCTTTCTCCTTCCGTTCAGATAGAAGCAGCATCAGTGCCCCGATAATCATTATTGCAGGCGCAAGGAGATCCGTTGTCATTGCAAGAATGGCAGAGACCACCGCCGCTCTTCTCATTCCGTAAAGATGGAATGCATAGAACAGCAGGAAGAAAGTAGGGAATATTGCCATGAAATGGAAGTCAAACCAGTAAACGCCTCCGAGCGGATAATAAAAAAGGTAAGAAAGGGAAACAGCAGCAGGTACAAGGGTGCCCTTAACGAACTTCCTGGAGATATAATAGAGTGGTATGGATCCGAAAGAAAGCCACAGGCTCTGGAAAACCAGCAGGTAAGGTATCTCCCCTGTCAGCCCGAAAAATGGGGCCATCAGAAGGTTAACTGACTTCTGGATTTGATAGTCGGCCAAGGTTCCACTGCCAATCAGGCCATGAAAGACGGCATAAATCTGGGCATAAGAAACGCCCAGGTCAAACACGCCTGCATGGAAAGAAAAATACCTGAGTAGGGAGAGAGCCGAATAGGTGCCGCCCACTAACAGCCAGGCGGCAGCCACCAGAACGATGCCCTTATCTTCCCGCATTCTCCCGAGGTCGATCATTTTCCGGAAAGAATCTCATCCAGTTTCATGCAGATCATGTGAATCGCGGCAATGTGGACCTCCTGGATAATCGGGGTCAGATCACTGGCAACACGGAATGTATGGTCTGCGATCCCGAGAAGTTTGCCTCCTGATGACCCGGTCATTGCCACGGTGAATGCCCCTCTGGTCTTTGCCGTCTTTATGGCTTCCACAACGTTCGGAGAGTTTCCCGAAGTGCTTATTCCAACCACGAAGTCATTCCTGCCGGCGAGCGAACTTACCTGTCTGCTGAATACCTGATCAAAGGAGTAGTCGTTCCCAATCGCCGTGAGGGCAGACGTATTGGTGGTGAGCGCGATTGCAGGTAGCGATCCACGCTCCTTCATAAACCGTCCACTCAGTTCTGCCACGAAATGCTGTGAATCTGCGGCAGATCCACCGTTTCCGAAGGCGATTAACTTTCCTCCGCTGGAGATGGATTCTGCCAGCTTCTTTGCGAGCTGCTCAACCTCTGCCACATTAATCCTTTGCCTGGCCTCCAATCCCGACCTGATGTACTCTTCTAGGTTCAAAGAAAACACTCAAATAGGATAATGGAAGGTTGTATTGAATTTTATTTACTCTAATCTGAGAGACCCAGCCAGAACTTCTCCTCGAGGTCTAGAATACCCTTTGCACCCGCCTGGAAACTCTTTCTTGCCTTGGGGTCATCCTTATGGGCACCGAGGACGTCAGCCATGGCCTCCTCATGGTGTATCTCAAGTTCCCTGTGGAAAGTGAAGTACTCTATGTCCATTCCCGCATATTTGGGATTCTTCTTCCCATAGGCCTCAAGTCCCGGCAGGAGCTTGTCCCACATTGGTATCGCCATGTTCTCCAGGCCGAATTCAGCACCAAGTGCCTCGAAATAGTCACCCGCAAAATATGATCTCATCCCGTCAAGCCAGGCCTTTGTGGATGGGAGTTGCCTTCTCTTGACCATCTCTGCCGGGTCGACGCCGATGCTCCTCAGGTATCTCCTGTAAAGCAGTTCGTGTCTCTTCTTCGGGTCCATGTCACCCAGTTCAGATACGAGTATTGTTGTGAGATTCTCGGCGTCATTTTCGTTGGGCGTATTCACAAGCAACGTAGAAAGGATAGCCGGCCATTCCCTGGTAAAATGGAAAAATTCTATAGAAAACCTCAGGAACTCATCCTCGGAGATGTCGCCTCTGGAAAATCGGTCTATGAATGCATTCCCAGTGGCTGGATGCGCTTTGACATACCCATATACCTTTGAATAAAAATCTCTCTCCTGCTGACCCTGCATTTTAAATCAGTTTCATATGTAGATTCACATATTAAGTTTTATCGGTTATTTGCTGAAATTTATTATCATTTGCACAGTCTATGATGAGAATATCTTCAGTGGATCGACGGTTTCTCCGAACTCGCTTTCAAGATACCTGCTGAAAACATCAGCGCTGAATTCTGGCGGGGGATGAATGAGTGAAGAACTGACGGTGAAAAATTTGTGCATCCTCAGGTAGCCAACCAGGTAGGCTGCAAAATTCCTGGAGGCAGATGGAATGCCCGACAGAAAACTGCCTGATCGCAGTTCGCTTACTTTAGGGATCATGAAACCCTTCCGGCAGACCATGTAAAACCTGGTGTTTCTTCTCTCCAGGATTGTAATATTCTCTAGATCGGGAAAGTGATCTCTATTCCTGATAAGTTTCAGCATGATGTCGTACAGCAGATGCCCTTCACCGTTCTCTGTTACAAATATCTTCTTCGATCCCTCGTAAGCCTTCAGCTTCTTCAGGATCCTGTCCTTCCGAGAGAGATCGCTGACCTCGATTTCGCAGATATAGACCTGGCTTCCATCCGTAACCATAAGATCCGGTCTGTTACCGTCGTAAACCATTGACGGGATGTTGCTGAATCCAAGTTTGCTGCAGAATCTCCTGAACCTTTCAAGCAGCACTGAGTGTGTGTCGATTCCGCTGGACAGGTATGGAACTGTGCTTGCCACTGGTTTCCCATGCCTGGTGACCGATCTCATCACTTGAGAACCGAGTTTTTCTCTATCTACATCTCCCGCCGGTGAAGTCCTGAATGTCTGTGCCCCTCTCAGGACTGAATTGCGATCCAGGTATGTGACTGAAAATTTTTCCTGCGAAATCAGAGTATCTTGCAGCCTGGAAAAGTTGCTCACGCCGTATGCACTGGAAAAAATCCTAGCATCTTCAGCCGACTGCTGGAAGCAGAAGTAGTTCCCGACGTTGGAAAGCAGGGCAGAACGCATCCTTGGCGAAAAAAAAGAAATTGACTGTGTGGATATTGTTAGCGATATGCCGAATTTCCTTCCCTCATTCAGCATGGTATAGAGGAAGTTCTCGGGCAGTTCCTGGGCTTCATCCAGGACGATATGGATCTTCTGGAATCCCCCTGCAAGCAGGGAAGCCCATACTCTCGCCAGCAGGAGGGATGATGCGGCCCGGATGCTGTACCTTGACGCCCTGGACTTCGAGAAGTCGCCCACGAGCAACGATCCGTTGCGCGTCGTGAATTCACTCAAATCGAAGGTATCGTCCTGGGACATGAGGCATGAGATCGACCTGTCCGAGAGAAGGCTAACGAGTTTGTTCAAAGTGCTAGAAGTATATTCAGACCATTCCCTCTGGTTGGCCGATGTTCTCTGGATGAAAAGCCCAAGTTCCCTGTCCGGCATCGTTTCCATGGCAGAGATAAGTTTTTTTCGATCCAACAGGATGTCTGCAAATTCCCTGACGCTGCTTATCTTTCTCTCCTGTACAAGCCTTGTCATCAATGTACCGACAAGGACCTGCAGCCTCGGCCCCCACGTTCCCTGGGAAAGCTCTTCATCCAGAGCCAGCAGATCTCTCAGTACACCTGTTACGATCTGTGCCCTTTCTGTCCTGTCAATGGAAAACGGGTTCAGCCTGATTGAAAGCTTGCTTCCGTCTTTCTCTGTCTCATCCGTGCTGAAATAGTACAACTCCTCCGGATTTGTGCCGGATATTACCGATTCTGAAAGCGTTCCATGCGGATCAACAAGGATCACGTTGGATTTTCGTGCCACAAGTTCCCTGATGATGGAATAGAGGAGGCTGGTCTTACCGCTTCCTGTACGACCGGTAACCAGCGAGTGCATCTCAAATGTTTCCGAGGGAATGCGGAATGCCTTTCCCTCCGGTCCTGCACCGATGGCTAAACCGTCTTCTGGTCTTTCCCTGCGCCTGCCGACCGCAGGATCGTATCGGAACAAAGCTACCGTTCAGTTTCTTTTTTCGATGGGAATATAGGCCAATGGACCGCGTTCGCCCACATAGCTGCTTCTAGGCCTGAAAAGCTTGTTATCTGATACATATTCGAGGCTCCTGGCTACCCATCCCGATGTCCTTGAAGCTGCGAAAAGCGAGGTGAACATATCAGGGTGGAAACCCAGCGAGTCATACACCATCCCTGAGTAGAAATCGACGTTTGGGAATATCCCCTTTGTTCCAAGTTTGCTTATCATCACATCCTCTATTTTCTGCGCCGTGTCAAAGAGCTGCCCCTTTCCGTTCCTGGCAGTGACTTCTCTTGCGAAGCCCTTCAGGATCCTTGCCCGGGGATCATAGACCTTATAGACTCTGTGCCCGAACCCCATTATCTTCTCCTTTTTTTCGAGTTTTCCGCCAATTACCTCCTCGACGTTTTCAGGCTTTCCGACTTCCATTATCAGCTTCAGCGCCATCTCGTTTGCCCCCCCATGGAGCGGGCCTTTCAGTGTACCGATCGCTGAAGTCAGCGCCGAGTAGATATCAGAAAGGGATGAAATTGTCACCAAAGAGGAGAATGTTGACGCGTTGCTTCCATGATCAGCATGAAGCATGAGGCAGACGTCCATAATTCTCTCTGACGATTTATCAGGTTTTTTTCCTGTAGACTGATAAAGCATATTCCCTGCAAGAGAAAGATCCGGAGAAGGCTTTACATATTTCCCGCCCTCCGCAGCGCGTCTTATTGAGGACACCAGTGCTGGGACCTTCCCGACAAGTTCCACGCCGATCTCCTTCTGGTCACTATCGGTGATGTGATCCGCTCTCGTGTCGTTGGCTCCAAGGAGGGAAACCGCAGTTCTCAGGAGGGATGTCGGATATTTGTTCGAATGGGCCCATATGAGATCAATAACTTCACTGGGCAGGCTGGAGGATTTCATGATCACGTCCCTGTAGGACTTCAGTTCAGAGGCTGTCGGAAGATGTCCGTTTATCAGAAGGAAAGAGACCTCCTCGTAACTGGAGTGCTGTACCAGTTCCTCTATGTTGAATCCCCTGTATACCAGCCTCCCAGTGA
>JAJZNS010000037.1 GCA_021811635.1 Thermoplasmata archaeon | reverse complement strand
TTCTCTTCACCGTCGACTGGATGATCTCGTCGTTTGGCGGGAGGATTCCGAAATGGGGGATCCTGAGAAGCGCCCCGTCCGTATTTTGCGACCCGTAATACTGGGCAAAGGAGTTGGTCTTCCTGTCTACGGCGTTCGCAAGTATGCTCTCCCTGATCAGGTCGGCATTTTTCTGCCACTGAGAATATGGAGCGGTGAATCCAATCTTTCTCCCCATTTCTATTGCCCTCCTGAAGGCAACCCATGCTACTGCCTTGGAAAATGTGTAATGCCTGGGTGCGGTCCTGAACTCCCAGATGGACGAGTCCTCCTTCTGCCATATCCTCGAGAGGTGGGCAAGCGTCTCCCTGACAAAGTCCCAGAGGAAGCTGTTAACAGTGCCGCCTGCATTTGCGACAAAATAGATTGCATTTATTATGCTTCCATATTCGTCGATCTGCAGCTGTGTCGCTGCCTGGTTCCCCATCCGGACAGGCTGAGAATCCATGTAACCGGAATAATCTATGGTTTCCTCCTCAAGAGACCCGTGTTCGTTGATCTGGTAGATTGTCTTCAGCTTTCTCTGCTTCTTGACGGTTTCCATTATATCGTAAAGGAACTTTATGGCCTCCCTCTTGTATCCCAGGATGGCAAGAGACTCTACCACATAGGCCGTATCCCTGATCCATGTGAACCTGTAGTCCCAGTTGCGCTCGCCACCGATGCACTCGGGAAGGCTGGAGGTTGGCGCCGCAACCATCAGCCCGGTGGGCTCATAGAAAAGCCCCTTCAGGACGAGGGCCGATCTCACCGTTTCCCGGTTGTAAAGGGCCGGATAACGTCCCTGTGAAACCCAGTCCTTCCAGTACTTGGAAGTCTCTTCCATCCTTTCCAGGGTCTGGTAGTCCGATACCCTCTGCACATCCCTGACTCCATGAAGAACGACAACCCTGGCATCTTCCCCCTTTTTCATCCTTATGCCGCCGGCAAGGCTCCGTCCCCTGATTTTCAGGGGGAGATCCGACGATACACCCAGGGAGTGGCTCTTCGCCCGGAATACGAAACCTTCCTTCATCTTGGAAATCGCAGGTTCGGTCCTCCCGTAATCAAAGACCGGTTCGACTGTGACCTTCACGTCAATGTCCCTGTTCGGTGTTTCGAGGTACCTGTGTATTTCCGGAAAGTTGATCGTGCTGTATTCCGATGTCGGCAGGAAGTCCGTGACCCTCAGGGCCAATACCAGATCGTCGTAGAATTCGGTGATGAGTATGTTCGTGTGATCGTGATAATACTGGATCACCTTCAGGTGATCGGTGGCCATCGGGGTAACCTGGAAGTGACCTCCCTTCCTGCTGTCAAGTATGGAGGAAAACACCGGATCAGAATTGAAGTGCGGGAGGCAGGCCCAGTCTATAGTGCCGTTCATTGAGACAAGTGCGGCAGTCCTGTTGTTGCAGATCATCCCGTGGTTCCTGATCAGGGAATAGCCATCCCTGTCAATCTTCCCGTAAGGAGTGCCGCCTATAGATAGCATCTTTTCTCCTTAAATGGCGCATGGTATTAACTTTTAACCGTCCATGCAATGCAATCCGGATATCCATTGCAGACATGCAGCTACAGGATCGAAGGAATGGAGACCTCAATTTCAATAGGCTACAGGATCCTTCGTGATCCCGCAAACGCCGCTATTAAATCCTCCCGGATAGTCTTTATATCCGCCGGGTTGCCTGGCAGGTACCAGGATTATCTCGCAGATTTGTTCCAGAACTCAGAAATAGTGAGAGTCAAGGACGGGGAGACCCTGAAATCCCTTGACGGTGCTGTCTCAATATTTGATTCTCTGGCAGGCAGTTCCATCGGAAGAGGGGATTCAATAGCATACGCAGGAGGCGGAACCCTGGGAGACGTAGTTGGATTTGCGGCCTCCACTTTCAAAAGGGGTGTTGGCCTTGTCTCGATACCGACCACTTTCCTTGCGCAGATTGACAGCGCCATAGGCGGGAAGAACGGCATCAATTTCCGGAATGCAAAGAACATGATCGGATCGTTTTACCTTCCGGAATTTGTTTATTCCGACAGCTATTTCCTTGAGGGAATGACGGATAAGCTTTTCCTGAACGGTCTGGGCGAACTCCTCAAGTATTATATCCTGAACCCGGAGGAATTCAGGTGGTCGCTTCTTGGCGGGGGGGCGGATGACATGCGATGGAATATGGAAGCGCTCGATCAGGCTGTCTTCACCTGCACCAGACTGAAGATGGACTATGTATCCAGGGATTTCCGCGACCTGGCAGGAATCCGCAGGATGCTGAATTTCGGTCATACGATTGGTCATGCGCTTGAATCTGCAACAGAATTCAGGATTTCCCATGGAGAGGCCGTATTCTGGGGAATGATGCTTGAGTCTCTCTGGGTGCAGGCTAAGGGAATAAATGCATCCCGCATAGTGTCGCTCCTCAGGCCTTACCTGCCATTCTTTGCGAGCTCAAGAAAACTCCTTGAACCGGTGCTTGGCGATCTGAAGGGTTTCGTGATGCAGGACAAAAAGATCACCCGGGACACCATTGCACTCCCTTTCCCTATGGAACCTGGCGTGGCCGGCAGCGTTGACATGAAGATTTCTGATCTTGAATGGTTCCTTTCCCATAATCCTCTGGAGGGTGAGGTTGAGTAGCCTTTACGGAGTGCTTGGATCCCCTATTTCCAGGTCCAGCAGTGCACATCTTTTCAATGAATACTTCAAGAAACACTCAATTGATGCGCTGTACCTGCCGCTTGACTGCGATACTTTAAGGTTTTCCCACATTATGCCCGCAGTGAAACATGCATTCAGCGGAGTCAACGTAACCTCGCCGCTGAAGAGGGAGATCTACCGTGAGTGCACGTCTCATGACGAGGCCAGCAGCGTTACAGGTTCCGTCAACGTTGTGAAAATCAGCATGGGGAAGCTTGAGGGCTACAACTCGGATCCCGCCGGCTTCAGGTATCTCATTGATTCTAACGGGGTTGAGGTATCAGGCAAAAGTATTGCCGTTCTTGGCAGCGGGGGCGCATCCGCTTCTGTTGCATATGCATTGCGCAGATGGTACACCCCCGGTTCTGTTGCCATTGTCAGCAGGCGCGCTGGAAAGAGTGATGGGAGTTTGACAGATTACGCGAACCTCAGGGAAAGGTATGACGTTTTGATAAGCACCATTCCTTACCAGCATCAGGAGAGCTTCTTATCGCAGTTTGAAATGGTGATAGGCAGGATCAGGCCAGCAGTGGTGATAGACATAGTGTACAATCCGAAGGTTACTCTCTTCATGAGGGCAGCGGCACTCAGTGGGATAAGAACTGTCGGCGGCACGGACATGTTTCTCGGGCAGGCCAGCACCGCTTTCGATTTGTGGTTCAAAAGGAAGGCTGACATGGAAGAACTCAGGGAAATACTTCTATCAGGGGAGTGAACCGTTGTCCATCATAAGCGTCAATGGCGGGATAAGCGTGATTTCGGCCTTCGCCAACGGGATCGGTTCGGCTGTATCGATAGACCTTTCCATGAGAATCATGAGTTCCAGAAGCGGGGAAACCCCTGATCCAATCGTCCATGATCTTGCAAGCTGGTACTGTGATCGGTTTTCGCTGAAGGAAGTGCCTGAAATCTCCATACACAGCAGGATTCCAAGAGGGCAGGGACTGAAAAGCAGCAGTGCGCTGGCTATTGGCATTCTTGAACTTCTCATCATGGAGAATGGCGTCAGTATTCCAGATGAGGAAAAGCTGTCCGCTGCCGCAATTGCGTCAAAAGAACACAAGCTTTCGGCCACAGGAGCTTACGATGACCTGACCGCTGCATACTACGGAGGGCTCACCCTCACCGATAACAACGAGAACAAACTGTACCTGAGAAAAGAGGTTCCGCTTATGCCCGTAATGATTGTGTACGATCCCCTGGAGACGAGAAGTTCCTATCTGCTGAAAGATGCTTTTGCTGAAACTCCTGCATCAGATATTCAGACCATGGCAGAGAAGGTGAAGAAAGGGTCATTCCTGCCGGTGGCGGTTATGAACGGGCAGATTATGGGGAGAAAGACCGGCATCAGGAACGACTTGATAGATCAGATCAGGAAGTTCTCGCCACTTGCAGTTTCTCAATCCGGAAAGGGACCATCGATCTTTGCATTCTTCAAGAACACAATTGAAATGAGGAAATGTGCCGCTTCTCTGGCCAGTAAGAAGGGGATCAGCATAATACTGTCTAGAACTTCCAACGATCCGATCCAGAGGTCAGAATGAAAGCCGTATTCAGCTGCGTGTCTCCCTATGGGGAAATTTCCATCCCCGGCTCCAAGAGTTACTCCCAGCGCCTGATCCTGCTTTCGGCACTTTTCTCCATTCCTCTCTCGCTGGAAAACATTTCATATTCGGAAGATGAGCTCAGGGCCGTCTCAGCAGCTTCACAGTGCGGAATGACCGTCAGGAATTCCGGCGGCCGGTGCCTGATCTCCGGAAAGTTCAGATCGCCAGGAAAGCTCTTTGTAGGAGAATCAGCAACGCTGTTCCGCCTTGCTGCAGGAGGCCTCGCGGGCAAGAGGGAGACTGTTGAGTTCAGGCTTTCTGACTCCCTGCTCCACAGAAATCATGGAGACCTTTTGAATGCTCTCGCCTCACAGGGTGTGCACTTCGAATCCATTCCCAGAGGTTTTCTGATGGATGCCTCTTCTGCAGTCACTGGCCCGGTGTCTGTAACCGGAAGAATAAGTTCACAGTTCGTTTCCTCACTTATTGTCATGAAGGCGTCAATGGGTGATTTCGGTTCTGAGGTGAGCGTTACCGACGGCCTTTCCTCTGCCGGATATGTTCAGATCACCATGGATGTCATGAGGAAACTGGGTTTTACCATAAGGTCGAGAGCTTCCTCCTTTTCCGTTGAGTCATTCAAGCCCACAGACTCCGTGAACTTATCGCTTGAGGGGGATTTCTCCTCTGCAGCATATTTCATGGTGCTTGCTGCGCTGAAATCTGCAAACGGCATCGTTCTGAGGGGACTCGACCCCAACACTCTTCAGCCGGACAGGAAAATGCTTGATCTCATGAGACAGGCGGGGGTAAACATCACCATAGGCATGGACAACGTAACCATCAGGGAATCCGATCTCAGTGGAGGGGCTTACGAAGTGGACGGCTGTCCTGATCTCGCCCTTCCCCTTACCGTTATGTCCCTCTTTTCTAAGGGAAAGTCAGAGATTACAGGCGTTTCACGGTTAAGATATAAGGAAACTGACAGGATAGAGTCCATGATCAAGCTTGCCCGTTCCTTCGGCGCTTCTGCGGAATATTCAGACAACTCGGTTTCAATCACTCCCCCGGACGTGATCAGGGCCCCTGATGATCTTGAATTCCTGGAACACAGATCCATCATGGCAGGAATCATAGCGTCCATTGCCTCGGGAAGCCGGGTAGTAAATCAGAACGTCGAAAGGATTTCCAAGAGCTTCCCGGGATTCACCGGAATGCTGGAGCAGGTCGGCTGCCGCATAGAGAGATTATAGTAACAAAGGCGTAAACAGCGGATCCCTGGATTCTGGTCGTACCCGCAGGACATGAAAACGCATTCTCTGCCCTGAGATGCGGCGATTGTCCTGGTGGAACTTATCCGGTTCCCCATCGAATCGCGTGGGCGTTTGAATTGCATTCCATATGCCGCCTTCATGTGTAAGGGGCGTAACCTTCCATCGTATAGCGCCACAAGCTTGCCAGCAAATGTTAAATCGGGATCACCAATAAGTGTTCCCAATGCTTCTTTATGACGATTTCAGGAAGAAAATAGCAGATTGCACCTCAGGTGGAAGGATAGAACTTCACAGATCGGATATAGAGATCGACACCAGAGGCTTTGCTGATTTCGTAGTGAAGACATTCAGGCACAAGGATCAGGCGGCAATAGGTGAACTTGTTGAAAGGATAAGGGGGCTTGAGTTCGTTGAACGCTGCGATCATTCCGGCGATTACGTTAACGTCAGCATCAGGGCGGAATCGCTGTTCTCTCTCCTTGACAGTGCGATATCCTCCACCGGGATCTTCCCGGATGTCTTCCAGGACCCTGAAAGGGTGGTGGTGGAACATACCAGTGCAAACCCTACCGGCCCGATTCATGTCGGAAGGATCAGGAACTCGATAATAGGGGATTCCATGGCCAGGATATATTCCCGATACGGGTATCGCGTTTCCACCCAGTATTTCGTCAACGATTCCGGCAAGCAGGTCATGGCGATGTATGCAGGCTTCCAGAGGTACTGCGCAGGGCTTCCGCTCTCAGTGGAAAATCTCCTGCATGGTTATCAGGAGATTT
>JAJZNS010000043.1 GCA_021811635.1 Thermoplasmata archaeon | reverse complement strand
AGGTCAGGCTGCTCCAGGAACGTTACGGAATCCCCCCGGAACGCACTGTGGCAGTGGGCGATGCAAAAATCGACCTCTCAATGTTTGTCCAGACAAAGTATTCTATATCATTCAATGCCATGGAGAGCGAAATCAACGAGTACAGCGACATAGTGATTGTCTCGAACGACTTGATGGATGCTGCGACCGCGGTAATAGCGCTGGTGGAAGGGAACACGCATGGAAAGAATTGACGCGACGGGGGAAGTTACGAGGATCAAGTCAGGAATTTCGTGTCTGGATAGCGTGCTCTCCGGCGGGCTGGAGAAAAAGATAATTTCTGAGATTTACGGGGAAGGAGGCAGCGGGAAAACAAACCTCTCTCTCCTTATATCACTGTCAGTTGTCGCTTCGGGAGGCACGGCTGTCTACCTTGACACTGAAGGTGTATCCACCGAACGTATCAGGCAACTGACAGCCTCCATGAAGGGAGATCTGAAGAAGCTGTACCTGTACAGGATCAAGTCTCTGGAAGACCAGGAGCTTACCCTGCTGAGGATAGAGAAGAACATAGACAGGGGACAGACAGTTCCGGAGCTGATTGTTATCGACTCTTTCACTGAGTATTTCCGCCTAGAGAAGAGCAGCGATCCTTCAGGCAGGACGGCAACCATGCAGAAGCACATGGCAATACTGATGTCCATAATCTCGAAATCAGATTGTGCAGTCCTCATTACGAACCAGATATACCAGGACGTCCAGACAGGGAACCTGGAGCCATTCGGCGGGTACGTGATAGATCATTCCGTTAAGGCGATATTCAGGATCTCCAAGCTACCGGAGTCAAAGAGGAAGATGGAGGTGCTGAAGCACCGATCCGAACGGGAGGGTCACTCGATGTACTTCAGGATAACTTCCTTCGGCATAGAATGCCTACAATCTTGATGACAACGGGTTGATCCGGTGTGATGACAATGTTTGCAACATGTCGCCTGAGAGAAAAAGGTATTAAAATGAACCTTGTTAATGTGAAAGCACAATGGGAGTAGACATATCAGAGCTGGTATACAGGGAGCAGGTATCCCTTAAGGGTTACGAGAACAGGGTCATGGCGGTCGACGCCTTCAATATCCTTTACCAGTTCCTGAGCTCTGTAAGGCAGGCGGACGGCACACCGCTGATGGATTCCAGGGGGAGGGTCACATCTCACCTTTCGGGCTGCTTCTACAGGAACATAAACCTCCTTGAAAACGGCATCCGTCCCGTTTACGTTTTTGACGGGAAGCCGTCACGCCTGAAAGCAAATACTATCAGGGAAAGGATGGAAGTGAAGGAGAAGGCCAGGGAGGAGCTGGAAATCGCAAGGGAAAAGGGCGATCTGGAAAGGGTCAGATCGCTTTCCGCGAGGGTGACCCACCTCACCCGGGACATGGTCGAGGATGTCAAGCAGCTGCTCACCGCCCTTGGCATACCGTATATCCAGGCACCTTCCGAAGGCGAGGGACAGGCATCATACATGTGCAGGACGGGACAGGCTTATGGAGTCATATCTCAGGACTACGACTGCCTGCTGTTCGGAGCAAGCAGGGTGTTCAGGAACTTCACCACAGGCGGCAGGCGAAAGGTTCCAGGCAGGAACATTTACGTGCCCGTCAGCCCTGAACTCCTGATCCTTGAGGAAACCCTGTCAAGGAACGGGATAAGCTACGATCAGTTGATTGACATCGGGATCATGGTTGGAACGGACTTCAATACCGGGCTGGCGAGAGTGGGTGCAAAGACTGCACTGAAGCTGGTGAAAAAATACGGAAATATAGAGGCCGTTCTGAAGGAGAGGGGCGAAGTGATCGAAAACCTGGAGGAGATAAAGGACATCTTCAGGAAGCAGAACGTTATCGAAACCCCTCCCATAACGTTTGGGAAGCCGGATGCGGAACAGATCAAGAGGATACTGTGCGACGATCATGATTTCGATCCTGCCCGGGTGGATCCATACATAACCCTTGCGAGGGAGAAGATGTCGAGGAATACCCAGACCAGCCTGGACGGATTCTAAGCTGTTCTGCCAGCGATCTGATCCATCAGTTTCCCCGATCTGTTTTTCAGCGCGGTGAAGGGTTTCATCATCTCGATCAATGCTTCTGAAACAGCTTCCTTGAGATCAGAGGGATGGATCTTCCCGTCCCTGTATGACGACTCAAAATCTTCCACGCTGCTGAATTCCAGGGGCGATCCTCCTGAAGGGATAACCCTGAATGCGTCTGAATATGGTATCAGTATGAGGCGCGCTATATCGGTCAGGGGGTTGTTCTCTATAGTGCCAGGAGGACAGAATGCCCTGGAAATTTTCTTCCTGACTGTTTCCGGATCGTCAAAGACAAATATCCCTGAGTTGGGATCGCTCTTAGACATCTTTACGTTTCCACTGTCCGCAAAGTCCATCCTGGCACCTGCACTGAGGCTGGAAACGAGTGAAGTGTGGATGGCAACAACCTTCTTTATCTTCAGCTTGTCCTGGATATCCCTGCAGAGCATGTGGGCATGCCTCTGATCCATGCCTCCAAGAGCCAGGTCATACCTGTTGTAGATTATGTCGGTGACCTGCATCAGGGGGTAGATGTACTTGCTGAAATCCTTGTCGGCGTCTTCCTCTGTCCTTCCCATAATTGGAAGCGCACGCCTTATCCTGGGCAGCGTGCCTGCCTTGGCCACGGACAGCATGGTCTTCCAGTAGTCTGAAGATTGAACATTATCCGAGGTCCAGAGGAATTTCACCGAAGCTGGAAGGCCCGCTGCAAGAAACACTTCTCTCATAAGTTCACCAGAGGCCCTGATTCTCTCGAGATTGCCGCCAAGCTTGTCGTTTATCATGGCATGCCAGTCTGCCAGCAGGATCGTCAGATCGAGCCCGGTTCGGGACATGTCGGCCAGTTTCCTTGGCCACAGCAGGCCGGTAGCGATTGTTGGAACTCCAGATGGCTCAAATCCGATATATGCTGATCCGCCCGTCGATATAAGCTGCCTGAGTTCGTCCAGTCTGACCACTTCCCTGGTGTTCCTGATGGCGTAATCTATGGCATCCATTGCGGCTGTGAATGCTCGTAGTTTAATAAGGTTTGATCGCATCTGGATGAAAAGGAGCAGGCGGCACAACGCCTGGGGTTATCGTGGTTTCTCTCCGGCATCCCAAAATCGTTTCTCATCCTGTCGACAGTGAAGGCCACCCTCGTCCGGAGTTCGACGGTATTGTCAATCCTGAATGCCTGGTTCCTGTACTTCAATATGCCGTAAGGTACCCTGTAGCCCTGAAATTCCTCCTCGAGGATCAGGAAATAGGCGCCCATCTGCATCAAATGGCCATCTCTTGGGGTATCTGCATCCGTGCTCTTGTACTCATAGGGAATTATGGAATTCCCTTTTCTTACCACTGCGTCAGGTTTGCCTGAGATGCCGTATCTCCTGCTTATCAGTGTCTGTCCCCTTGACTGCAGGTCCCCATAGATCTGCCTGCCTCTCGGTATTGAAGTATATGCCTTTCTTTTCCTGGCAGCGGCAATGCCTGCGAGTGAAATCAGGATAAGCGCGACAAGCACATATGCGATTGGACTGATCATTCAGATCAGCACCGCCACCAGGAAAGCAATCAGAAGGAGCAATAATACAGTCATTCCAGTCATCAGCCTGTTGCTTGTTTCGATCTTTCTGCCGACCTGCTGGTGATTCATGTAGCCGGTCATCAGCCTTCTGTTGGATCCAGGTTCCCTGGGCACTCCGTTCCTGTCAAGGAACCAGGCAACCGAACAGAAGTGGTATTCAGCTATTTCAGAAGCACTGATATTCTTCCTGCTGCTGGTTACCGGCCTTGAATTATCCGAATCCATATGTCCCCCATCTCCTCCTGTTGCATCATTATTTTTTTCTGGCGGCCAAGAAACGTACTGTAAATCAGGAACTTCTTTCTCTCGAGGTCAATGCTGCCCCAAATGCTCTCCATCCTCATCAGGTCAGCGCCTGCCTGGACTATTTTCCTCCAGGTTTCCTCTATTTCAAGATCCGGCTGTTCAGGATGAATTTCGGAGAGGATGCTGTCTATGTCCTTCTCTACCTGGATGGCAACTTTTGGTTTCTCGATTATTTTCCTTGACTGGTAGGCGTTCCTGATTGCCTCAAGAACCTCCATAACCATGATTTTTGTTCTCTCATGCCTCACTATGGGTTCCACAGGATCCTTTTCATGCATCAGGGCAGATGCCTCAATGCTGCTCATATCCGCAGAATCAGCAACTTCATCCAGAGTTTCGGCTGGCCCATCCGTTTCACCTGTGTCTGAGGACATCGATCCAATCAGGTTCTCCGTCTTTACAAACAGGAGGTGCCAGGCACTCATCATCAGGAAGCCTGCCTGTGAGAAATCCCTTAGCCTGTCGTGGATGAAGCTCTTTATGAGTTTTGTTATTGCATCTATGCTTACGTCCCAGGGGTCCATTTCCCCGGTTTCGCACATTTTGACCACCGTGAAGACAACCTGGCTGAAAGGATCCCGGAAATCAGATTTCTCCGAGAGTATTATTTTTCTGTATTCAGAAGTGTCTGCCTCAAGCACGGTTCCCTGAACCACTATGCTCTTGAGAATCTCCTCCTGCATCATTCCTCGTCACTCTCCTCCTTTTCCTTGTCTGCAAAACTCTTGAAAAAGACTTCGGAATTTTCATCGTCGAAGGTGGTGACGCCAATGATGTTGTCAGCATACTTCAGCATGGCCTGTCTTAGGGAAACTGCTATGATCTGCGACTTTCGGGAATTCTCCTTGAACATTCTCCCGACGCGTTCCGCATTTGCGCCGTCAAGGAACATGTCAACCTCGTCCAGGTAATAAACCGGTGAAGGGTTTATTCTTTGTATGGACATGATGAATGCCAGAGCCGTCAGACTCTTTTCCCCGCCGCTGAGCGCTTCGATCTTGCTGAAGTTGCTTCCCTTCGGCCTTGCCTTGATGTAGACCTCCGCTTCCATCGGATTTTCCCTGTCCGTAATTTCCAGACCAGCTTCCCCACCATCTGACAGCACATAGTATATTGAATTTATCTCTTTGTTCACAGCGTCGAACAGTTCAAGGAAGGTCAGTTTCTTCTGGTTGTTTATCTGATCCATCAATTCCTCAAGGGATGATTTTTCCTTACCTAGTTCCTCCATCCTTTCCCTGAGCAGTGTCACTTCGTTCAGTTCAGTGGTGTATTGCTCAATTGCCCTGTGATTGACACTCCCCAGAGCTGCAATATCTGATGTGAGTTCCGATATGCGTCTCTTCAATTCACCTGTCGACATGTCGGTCGCAAGCACCTTCCCGCTTATCTGGGACCTCTGTGCGTCGAGCTCCTCAATTTTTCCCCTGATAGTGGACATTCTCTCAGAAAGGGACGCGCGTGATTCCCTTGCCTCACCGGTCTCCCTGTTCACGAGTTCTTTCTTCCCGGCAAGTTCCCTTTCAAGACCTTCGCTTGATTTAAGTTCAGACAATAGGGATGAGACCTCAGCGTCTATCTCGCTCTGCACCTTTACGAGTGACTCCATCTCAATATTTACGGATTCCAGCTTTTCCTCTGCTTTTTTTATCCTTTCCTCAGTTTCCTTGATTTCCTGGCCATCGAAATCCATCGTTTTGCCAAGACTGGTTGATTCCACCCTCTTCTCCCTGATCAGGGAATCAAGTTCTCCCCTGGACTCGATCAGTTCATCCCTGGCACCAAGCATCGAGGTTCTGGAGGATTCCAGCTCCACCTTTTTACTTATGAGTTCCGGGGAAATCCTTTCCATTTTGGAGTATACCGTTTTCCTCCTTCCTTCCAGTTCCTCCCTGCGTCCCTGTAATCCTGCGATTTCACTTCTCCTGTCGGCTATGAAACTTTCAACCTCAGAGATCGCTCTGTCTGTTGCAGCAATCTCCTCCTCTACCTTAGCGAATTTCGGTTCATTATCGGATATAATTTTTTCATATAGCTGGGTTTCGCGGTTACCCGCAGCTGAATTTCCGGAGGCCTCAGTGAGTTCGAGAGTTATTTGCCTTAGCCTTTCATCAATCTCCTGTATCTCGGAGTCCATGGTCCTGATCTCAGCTTCCTTTGCGGATATGTCTGCCATAAGCCTCGAAAGCTTCATTTCGTCCGCTATAGAGTTATGCGATTCAAGATACCCTCCAGTAATTGCCCCATTTGCCTCGAATATATCGCCATCCAGCGTTACCATCCGGACGCCGCCCATATTCTTCCGAGCCGACTGGATATCCCGCATCAGCAGTGTATCGCTAAAAACAAGCAGGACGGCACTCCTGAACTGTGGATCACATCCCACCACTTCATGCATGAAACACAGCGCGTCGCCTGAATTCTTCAGCATAA
>JAJZNS010000089.1 GCA_021811635.1 Thermoplasmata archaeon | reverse complement strand
TAGCTTCCATACATCCCTTACCGCAGCAATCTTGTGCCTGACAGTGGCTATTTCACTGCCGTCGGATCCGACCATCCTGTATTTTCTCCTTATTACATTTCCCTCTGTCCTGATCAGCGTCTGGCCGGTGGCTGGATCATGCCATTCTGCCTTCATTCCGCCGATTAGACTTCTCTTCAGCCCGATCCCGCCGATTCTTTCGTTGCCTTCGGGTTCAACAATATCAAAGTAAGTCTTGAATGAGCCAGAACCTTTCCTGATTTCAAGAGCAGGCTGATCGGTAGCATCGTTGACCCTGTACGTGTATTTCATCATCCTGCCAGCCCATTTTCCGGCAAAGGTGGACAGTACCCTACCTGCAGCATTTGAACCCCAGTCAAGCCTGACAAAGCATAGCGGCGTCTGATTGCTGTCCATTACGGTATAATTTTTCCCCAACTGGATGATCTTCTGTTTCATGAGAAGATCGTTTTTTCCTGCGAGCGCACTTCTGATATTCTCCAATGCCTCTTTAGTCACGAGTCCAACATGTTCGTGGTTATATTTTATACCTCGCCCGTAAATTTATTTGCAATAGTGTTGATGCTGAAGTGAAAACCTTCGTGAAGATATTTCCCGGACTTTCCAGTTATCAAGAGGAAGTGCAACTGCATGGCAACCTACATGTGGCAATTATTTCCTTGCATGCATTCGATAAAGATTCAGTCTCCCTTTCCCCTGTTGAACTCATATTGCTTGATGGTGTAATTCCTCTTCGTATTGAAGGGAACGAACGGCCTTCCGTTACCGTGGAAGAACTTGGAAAAGAATTCCACATAGATCAGCCTTGCCCCCTGGATACCGGGTTCAAACACTGCAATCGCAAGGTTGAAGATCTGCCCAAGCACAAGGATGAATCCGCCAAAAATCATCATGCCAATAGAACCTGTGCTTCCCTGAAAAACCGAATCCACCACGTATGCCAGAATGACGGAGGACAGCAGAATCCCGACTATCCTCGTGTAGGACAGGACATGGCTGATAATGGAAGGGAGTTCCATCGCACCGTGCGATCCCTCGGCAACAAATACCAGGGCCAGCCCGGCAAGTGCAACTCCAATGTACACATAACTCGCGATCCCGTAATGCTGATGTAGCATCCCGAGGCCGAAAAATGCAACCCCCCAGGCAATCATGAGCCAGCCGATCTTTCCCATGGATTTCTTCTTCTCGTTGCGCCCCAGCTCGTCTATGAATCCCAGGATAAGGCCAAGAGAGACCATTCCGAGGCCGATGTAACCGGATATCACCAGCAGAGTGGGCAGATACACTATTACAGTTGGGGTGGCTGAATGATTGGGCAGTATCTGAGGCAGATATGGAACCGTAAATCCAAAAAGGGAATTGAATACTACTCCGAAGAAGATTGCGATTAATGAACCTGGAATAAGGGCTCTAGCGAGTATCCTGAGGGCATTTGGTCCCATTATCATGAGGACGAAATTTGATAACTTTTTGGGCAGATGAGATTTTTTCGGTGGAAATGCAAGCCTGTGATTCAGCCACAGAGACACGCCAAGGATGATTATGCCATATCCAATGTCTCCTACCATCAGGCCGAAGAATATCGGGAAGATGAGGGCGAATATGAGGGTGGGATCAAATTCGGTTTCCTGAGGAAGCGAATAGAACCTTATAAAAAACTCGAAGAGTCTTATCCTTCTCGGGTTGTAGAGCATTGTGGGTGGAATGTCGTTCGATTTGATCTTCGAGATGATTATCCTGCCACGCGAGATTTCCTCAAGCCTTTCCGAAAGGCGCTGGAATGTGTCTTCAGGTGTCCACCCTTCTAGCACGAAGGAGAACTTCGTGGATGCCAGTTTCTCAGATATCTCGGCCTTCTTCAGTTCAACTTCAAGCTGCTCCCTAATCTGTACGATTTTTTCGAGATATTTCTCAGAAAGCTTCAACTGCTCTATGTCAACTTCTGCCAGCCTGCTCTTTCTGGCTTCCAGCTTCTGGCGCAGATCGGAAAGCTGCAAGGATGGCAGCCCGCTCATTTCAGGTATTTGGGTTATGTCAAGTGCAGAACCTGTCGCAAGTTTTCCAACGAGATGCTCGCTTGTCCTCGGCACGCATACAATTGCCGAATTACCCTGAACGTGAACAATTGTTGCATCCGGGACCTCGCTTTCAAGAACCGATTTAAGCGATTCGGTGTCGTCAGTCTCAAAGAGGAATGAAACTATGTTCAGCCCGTTGAGGATCCTCAGATCATAATTGAATTCCGTCATTCTCTCCAGAATGGCGATTCTGTTCCTGATCAGCTTAATTTCGCTGTCAAGATCCTCTTCCTCTCTCTTCAGTACCCATATGCCTGGTTCAACTTGTACGGTCTTTGCCTCCTCTATCACGTCCTCGAAGGATGAAAATACCCTCTTTCCGCTGATATGGAACTTAGGCAGGGAATTCTCAAAACCCCTGAACTTCTGAAGCATGTCCTGAATTGTTCGGCTTCTTTCCTCTGTTTTCCCCAGTTCCAGGAGGTCCTTAACATCCCCTGTGACGGCCTCAAGCTGAATAACCCCGAAGTCATGAAGGGCTGCTACAACCTTTTCTTTTGCGGAATCCGCACCGATTATCCTTATTCTGGCCATCCTTCGGGGCTTCAGAACCATGGTTCAGTCACCTATTGCCTTCCTCATGATATTATTCACAAGTTCCCTGATCTCTTTCTCTGAAATGCTCAGCTTCAGGGACGCTGCCTTTTGCCTTGCTTCCTTTGTGGCTTTCTCTCTGTATTCCTGGGTCTTTGCGGCCAGTATGGAATGCGATCTCTGAAACTCCTTTTCCAGCCTGCTCCTGAGATCTGCAATTTCTGATTTGTGCCGCTCCTCAAGTTCCCTGAGGGTCCTTTCCATGTCCTTCCTCGCTTTTTCAATCTCCAGCTGGGTTCTTTCCTCGGTTTCCTTTATTCTCTGAATTTCGTCGACTCCTGAATTCATAATATTCCCTCCAGATAGAGCAGCAGAAGCACTCCAAAAGTTATGGCCACATTCATTGCTGTAACAAGGTATTTTATCCTAAGGAATCTGCGTACCGCAGGATTGCTGAGATCAGGCGCGCTGGGAATGAATCTCCTTGGATCCTTACTGAGGTACTTCATTGGATTCAATTTCTCCCCTCCTTTCAATATTCCTCTTCACGGTTTTCAGGGTGGTGAAGGTATCCCTCTCTATCTCGTCAAGCCTCATCCTGATGTATTTGGAGTTGCCTTTCAGCCTTGGGATCAGAATGTTCTCTATGGCATTTGACCTCCTTTTCGTTTTCTCAATCTCCCTGAGTAATCTTCTGAGGGAACTCTCCTTTTCGGCCACTTCCAGTATGAGTTTCATTAATTCCTCGAACCGGGATATGGCTTCATTGATTGCCACCGGAACGGAGGTAGCCCTGTATATTTCTGAAATGACCGATGTGCCCGGATCGATCTCCACCGTGGGTATCCGGACACCCATCACGTTCTTGGTGGTAACAGCTGCTCTTGTTTCAGCGTACATGTTTGCTATCGCTTCCACGACTACTGAACCATCGATCACATCCGCTGTCTTGAGGCTTTCAATGGCATCCTGCAGCTTTATCTTCAAATCTGATCGCATTCCTCTAACGGTTCTGCTGATCTTGAAGAATTCCATGACCAGCGACGAACGCTTCATCTTGAGCAAATCTAAGCCACGCTGGGCAAACTTGATCCTCCTGTTGGTGTTGATCAGTTCTATACGGGTCGGCCTGACGTCAGCTGACGGCATCTTCTTTACTCCATCTGCCGTATTTACTCACGTGATCCCTCTTTACCCTCTTCATGTCTGACTCTGGAAGAACGGACAGCAGTTCCCATCCTAGATCGAGAGTTTCCTCGATTGAACGGTCTTCGTCCAGCGCCTGGTTCACATACCTCTTCTCATAATCTGTGGCAAATGACAGATAAGTCCTGTCGTTCTTACTGAGCGCTTCCTCTCCCACTATGGCACTCAGGGACCTAAGATCCCTCCCGTTTGCATATGCGGAATAAATTTGGTCTGCGACCCCCCTGTGATCCTCACGCGTTCTTCCGTTCCCAATCCCCTGGTTCATCAAACGGGACAGGGATGGCAGGACATTTACCGGCGGGTATATCCCCCCCCTGAGCAGATCCCTGCTGAGAACTATCTGGCCTTCAGTGATATACCCGGTAAGATCTGGTATCGGGTGCGTGATGTCGTCACCGGGCATGGTGAGAATGGGTATCTGGGTGATTGAACCGCTTTTTCCCTTGATCTTTCCGGCCCTTTCATAAATTGTACTGAGGTCAGTGTACATGTATCCGGGATATCCCCTTCTGCCAGGAACCTCCTCGCGTGCCGACGAAATCTCCCTTAATGCCTCACAGTAATTGGTCATGTCTGTCAGAATGACAAGGATGTGCATGTTCTCGGTGTACGCAAGATATTCTGCCGTCGAGAGTGCAATTCTTGGAAGGATAATCCTTTCCATAGAAGGATCGGAAGAGAGGTTAAGAAAGAGCACAGACCTAGATATTGCTCCTGTGCTCCTGAACTCATTTATGAAGTAGTTTGCCTCTTCGCTTGTAATACCCATGGCACCGAATATGACCGCAAACCCCTCGTCTTTCCCTTTTACCTTGGCCTGCCTTGCAATCTGCGCTGCGAGCTGGTTGTGTGGAAGCCCAGAACCGGAGAATATCGGAAGCTTCTGCCCCCTCACCAGGGTATTCATCCCATCAATTGTCGATATACCGGTTTCAATAAACTCAGAAGGTTCTTCCCTTGAATAAGGATTAATTGCATCCCCTACAATTTCGATCTTTTCTCCGCCTATTATGCCCGGGCCACTGTCGATTGGCAGGGCAAGACCGTTGAATACCCTTCCAAGCATGTCTGAGGATACTGCTACCCTTGCAGTGCTGCCTGTGAATCTCACTCTTGTTCTGCTGGTATCCATTCCAAGTGTTGACCCGAAAACCTGCACTACAGCGATCCCTTTCCTGCTTTCCAGAACCTGGCCGGTTCTGCTCTCGCCATTTTCCATGGTTATTGTAACTATCTCGTTATATGCGGCATTCTCAATCCCTTCGACAAAAAGAAGGGGACCATTTATCTGTGAAATCGATCTGTAGTTGACATTAATCATTCTTAACCACCCCTCCAGTCAGGGGCACAAACGCTTCCATTATCTCATTCATGGAATCCTCGTAGTACTTCCCGAAGTCCTGATCCTTTATCTCCTTCATTCTGGAAATCCTTTCCCTGACATTCATCCCCTGTATCTGCGACATGAGTGTGCCCTTCTCCACTGCCTGGGTCTGGAGTTCGCCAAACCGGGTGATCATTTTAAGCATCATGGACTGCTTTGCGAGGGAACAGTAGGTATCAATGTCATCGAAGGCGCTCTGTTGCAGGAAGTCCTCTCTTATAAGCCGGGCAGTGTCCAGTGTAGCCTTCTCTATTTCAGGAAGGGCGTCATAGCCAACCAGCTGCACAATCTCCTGAAGCTCAGCTTCCTTCTGGAGTATTCCCATCGCCGTTGCATAAGTCTTCGACCATTCAGGAGAGACAGATTTGTTGTACCATGATGAGAGACCTTCCCTGTACAGGGAATAGCTGTTCAACCAGTTAATGGAAGGAAAGTGTCTTCTTGAAGCCAGTGATGCATCCAGTGCCCAGAACACCCTGGTCACCCTCAGGGTATTCTGCGATACAGGCTCCGAGATATCTCCTCCTGCCGGTGAGACCGCTCCTACGATTGTGATAGAGCCCTTTCTCTCTTCAGCGGATTTGATCACTGCATTGCCGGACCTTTCGTAGAACTCGGAAACTTTTCTTCCCAGGTAAGCAGGGTATCCTTCCTCGCCAGGCATTTCTTCCAGCCTTCCCGATATTTCCCTGAGGGCCTCTGCCCACCTGGAGGTGCTGTCCGCCATTAGGGCAATGTTGTATCCCATGTCCCTGTAATATTCGGCTATGCTGATGCCTGTGTAAATTGAGGCTTCCCTTGCAGCGACAGGCATGTTTGAAGTGTTTGCGATAAGTACCGTCCTTTCCATCAGGGGTTTTCCGCTCCTCGGGTCAAGAAGTTCCGGAAATGTGGTTAGAATTTCGGTCATCTCGTTTCCCCTCTCGCCGCAGCCAACATAGACCACTATGTCGCTGTCAGCCCATTTCGATAGTTGGTGCTGTACCACAGTCTTTCCGCTGCCGAATGGCCCTGGAACTGCAACAGTCCCGCCCTTCGCTACCGGAAAGAACGTGTCGATTACCCTCTGCCCAGTGACAAGCGGTTCCGAAGGAGGCAGCTTCCTGTTGACCGGCCGGATATTCCTGACGGGCCAGTACTGCCGAAGGTAAAGCTTTACGGAACCTTTTTCAGTCTTCACACTGCCTATTTCTTCCTCCACAGTGTACGTGCCGGACTGAAGTCTCTCCAACTTCCCCTGCACTCCTTCCGGGATCATTATCTTGT
>JAJZNS010000021.1 GCA_021811635.1 Thermoplasmata archaeon | reverse complement strand
ACGCTGGGAGGGAGATTCGAACTCCCGAGCTACGAGAGCACAAGCTTTCCAGACTTGCGCCTTACCAGGCTAGGCTATCCCAGCTCAAAGCGATTCCGATCCCGTGAGCGTATATATATCTTGACCTCGACTGGAATCAGCCCTTTATTGAATCAAAAACTGTTATTGTGTGCGTCTTCTCTATCCCCTCCATGAGCCTGAGCTTTTCCAGGACAAAATGGGAGAGTTCCTTCATGCTCTGGCTTACGACGAGGATGATAATGTCCCACCCGCCGGATATTATGGACACTGAGAGAACGTGATCGATCCTTGATAGTTCCGTGGCGAGGGTTTTCTGATCTGTCCTCGATTTGGAATCGAAGTTGATAAGAATGTAGGCCATAACGCTGAAGCCTATCAGTTCATAGTCAAGGTTTACGGTATAATTCCTGATTATTCCCTCACGCTTGAGCCGCTTCATCCTCTCGAATACCGTGGCTCTGGGTATATCCAGTTTTGCAGATATTGACGAAATCTTGTCTCTTCCGTTTTCCTTGAGATATTCTATTAGCTTCAAATCCATTTTGTCAATTTGCCTGACCATATTCATCCATTTAATTACATAATATAAATATTTTGTTGGTGTTTATACAATTTTTTCACTATAATTGTTATTAAGTGTGAAATTCTGATCCGCTTCATGCAGAAAAGCGAGTTCGAATATGTCAGGAATGAAGTGATAAGATCGAGGGAACATCTAGAGGACGAGGCTGTGATCAGGGCAATCAAGGTTCAATCGGACATCAGGAGTTTCGCAGGAAGTTTCCTGAGGAATCTCGGTTATATCGAGATACCGCCCGTGATAATTTCCCCCCTCACTGACCCCCTGAACCATCCTGTCATTGATCCCAGGATAAAATCCTACGGCGGTGATTTCTGGCTTACCAAGAGCATGATATTCCACAAGCAGATTGCGGTGCAGAGCCTGAAAAAGATATTCATAATGTCCCCAAACATAAGGCTGGAAATGGAGGAAAAGCGACTGACAGGAAGGCATCTCTATGAGTTTACGCAGATAGACATAGAGGCTCTGGAGCATTCGAGGGAGGAGATGATGGCTCTGGCGGAGTCCCTGATAAAAGATGTCATAAGGCGATTAAAGAGGGATGATGCTGCAGACTTGAGGTATTTCGGAAGGGCCCTTCCAGACTTTGGTGAAAAATTCAGGCAGGTAAAGTACCTTGATGCCAGGAAGGAGTATGGAGATCAATTCGAGAAAGCCATATCAGAGTCCTCCAGTGAACCCGTGTGGATTGTGGATATACCGCTAGCCGCCAGGGAATTCTACGACAGGGAATACGAAGATCAGCCCGGAATACTCAGGGACATGGATCTTCTCTGGCCCGAGGGTTTTGAGGAAGCCATATCCGGCGGTGAGAGAGAATTCAAGCTGGACAGGATCCTCGAAAGGGTCAGGAAGAAGGGACAGACCGAGGAGCAGTTCAGGTGGTTCATAGAACTTGCTAAGATGGGAATACGGGAATCCGCAGGGTTTGGAATCGGTGTCGAGCGGTTCACCAGGTACGCATGCGGGCTTGACAGGATCGAGAAGGTTACGCCATTCCCGAAGGTTCCGGGAAAAGTGTCGCTCTGAAATGGCGCCGGGGGGGAGATTCGAACTCCCGAGCTACAAGAGCAATAGATCTCGAATCTATCGCCTTACCGGGCTAGGCTACCCCGGCCTGGTCTCCAGAATATGCAAGAGCAATGGCATATTTTACCATTTTCTTTTTGCTGTTCCTCTTCTCTTTGATGGACTGCAATTGATGCAGAACAATCGCGACTGGAGTAGAAAAAACGCCTTCTGTCAGGTAATCATTTGTTCGTGTAATCTTTCTGGGTTTTGTCTCCCTGCGTCCACGACTCGCTGACCCTCTCCATGTCATGCCTTCCTCGCACCAGCGAACTCAGCCCTGCAATTACCAGGATTATGAAACTCGCCAGGAGGGCTGCGTGTATGCCGGTCAGGAATTTCTGGGAAACACCGCCCTGCAGTTTCGTAACCCCGAGGAAAACCTCGAAAGCGACATATCTTGGCACAGATATTGCTGCGATGGAAATCGCTATTACGTAGCTGAACAGCGTTCCTATATTTGAGAGTGTCCTCAGTAGTCCGGAGATTGATCCGTAGAGTTCTCTGGGAGCGGCTGACATGACTGCGCTGGTGTTTGATGGCCAGAACATGGATCCCCCGAATCCCGTTATGATGGAACCCGCCACCACTATATAGATGGAACTTGTTGCAGTCAGCAGGAGATAAACCAATACTCCGGCAGCCATGAAGAATATTCCAGTGCTCGCCACCACCCTCGACCCTATGCGATCCGACATCTTGCCCATCATTGGTGAAAAGAAGCTGGAAACGATATAGCCCGGGACGAGAATGAGCGAGGAATAGAGAGGGCTGAATCCCAGTATCCCCTGCAGGTACATTATGAGAATGAACAGGACAGAAAGATACCCTATCGCCTGAAGCGTTGCGGCAAGCAGCGAAAAACTGAGCACCTTCTGCCTGAATGCCCTTATAACGATGACAGGGTCAGTGACTCTCCTTTCCAGGATTATGAAAGGAATGACAAGGATGCCTCCAATCAGCATGAGAAGGCCATTGGTCATGTCAATGCCGTTTCCCGCGAACTCCACCGCACCGTATGAAATCATGCTGAGCAGCACAATTAACAGTGCAGTGCCTCCAAAATCAATGGTCGTCCTGGATTTCTTGTTATCCCTTATGTAACGCATGCCTATTACGAGGCCTGCTATGCCAATCGGGACGTTGATGTAGAATATGTATCTCCAGCCGATTAGTGTAGTGATTATTCCACCGAGAACTATCCCCAGAGCGCCTCCGATGGTCCATCCCATGCTTGTTATGCCGAATGCCTTTCCCCTCTCCTTTGGAGGGAAATAATCAGCCACAATGGCACTGCTGTTTCCCTGCAGGAGAACAGCGCCGAATCCCTGGAAAGCCCTGGCAGATATCAGGAAAGCCACGTTCGGTGAGTATCCGGACAGGGCTGATCCGGCAGTGAATATAAGGAAGCCAAGGTTGAACATCCTTCCCCTTCCGAAAATGTCACCAATTCTTCCAAGCTGGGTGGTGAATGCGGCGAGGACGAGCAGATAAATTAGTATTACCCAGATTGTGTCCAGGAAGGGTGCATTGAGTTCGTCCGTAATTGTTGGAAGGGCAAGTATCACGATTGTTGTGTCGATTGCCGACATCAGCATTCCTATGAGCACGCTAACAAGTATCAGGTTCTTCTTTTCCACCATCTTGATCATGCCTTTGGAATCAGGTCACTCCAGCGAGGTCGAGGCACCCCAGCGCACAGTCAGCTACCAAGAGAAACAGTTATCAACAGCTCAGCAGAGGCAGGCTCTGGAAAATATCCGGCGATTATTTAATTATTATCAGTCAATGGAAGCTACACGGCAGTGCATGGCCTACGTGCTGGCATGGTGCTGGAACGCTTTCAGGCACCCTTCCTTCCTGCGGCCAGTACTTGTTTTATTCGCTGGTAAAGGCTATCCGACTCATCTTCAGCCAGCAGATCGTCTATAAACCTGTCTGGATTTTTGCGATATTCAAGATATCTTCCCAAGTCTACTGAAAATTTGTCCAGGTACTTTTCATTGAATGGAGAGTCTACGACGTCACACTCAATGCGGCCCAGGTTAATTTTTCCCCGGAGGCCGATATAACCAACTGCCACGGACACGCTGCCCTCTTTCAGGCCATGCTTGACGGAGAATAGTTTTCCATAGACAGAAAGCTGCTGCATGTGCTCAGAGAGGTAATCCCTGGTTTTGTCAGTCTTGTAATCCAGGATTATGGTCGTCCCGGTTCCCTCGGACCTGAATACAGCATCGAGCTTTCCCGTGAAAAGAATCTGGTTGTCCACGCCCATGGATGGGAAAAGAGATGACACCGGCAATGTTATGGATTCTTCGGAACCTACCTGTCTTGCATTATACTTGGTCGAAATTTTTTCATTTACTATCCTGGTGTTTTCAAGGTACACCTTCTCCTCGGCCTCAAGATCGCTCTCCTCAAGCTCATTCAGGAAATCGCGTTGTGCATTTTCATGTACCCTTGATCCGAGCTTCATGGCCTCGTTGCCATAGAACATCGCTATTATGTAACTTTTCAGGAAGCGATAGGGTTCCTTGGTAGCTTTCACCAACGAATACGAAAGTCTGCTCTTTCCTGCGAAGAATGATGAAATTGTCTCCCTGATCCATGATCCATCTGAGTTGAGTATGGCCTTTGCCTTCTCGTAGTTCCCATTCACGAAACTCGCGTAAGCCTCATCAAAATTCATCGTCACGGGCTGGATGTCTTCTGCGGTGCTTGAAAGCTTCTTCTCGCAGTACCCTGGAACATAATACCTCTTAAGGGCACTTTCGTTAGCCACTATCCCAAGTGTTTTCTTCGCCCTAGTAAAGGCAACAAAATCTATCCGCTCGGATTCGTCATATATTTCCTCGCGAACGTCCACGCCCTTTACAGCCCTTATTATGGAATATGACACAGCGTCGACAAAGCTAAGCGTTTTTCTAGTGTCCTTCGGCACATACAGCACGTGGGTGAACCCCATTCCCTTTGCCTTGTGCACAGTCGTCAGCAGCAGCTTGCTCTTCTTCTCCGGAACGTCAAAGGTCTCGTCCGTTGTCGCAAGATAATCCATGAAGGCATTCATTGTCAGTTCAGAGGATGTCTCGAAGAATTCCTTTATGTTGGAGTATATTGCCATAGCAGTTGAAAAGTACTCCCTGCTTATTGATACCGATATTGGAAGGATTATTCCAGTAAAGAGGCCATAAAGATCCTCCCTGGAAAATGGCTTAGGGGCCATGTACGGAAAACCAGAAAGCTCTCCGTCAAGTTCCTCCTTCGCCCATATCTTCCCGCGAGTCCTCTCGGAGATGGCGAATGCGTCCCTAAGGGGGATTCCTGAGAATGGGCTGAATATTGCCCTGAGTTTTGTTTCAGGATCATCAGAGAATATGGATGTGATATAATCCATTATGTCGTTCCTTGCGGTAATGTGTGAACTGTAGCCGTTCGTTGAGGAGTACTCAATCCCTTTCCTATCAAGAATCCTAGAAATCTCTGTCAACTGGCTGTTAGTTCTGGTTATTATTGCCACGACCTCGTTGGGTTCAAGCGTCTGGATTATGGACACTGCCATTGATGCTGCCTCAGCTTCTGGATCGTTTGATGCCACCAGGCTTACCTTCTCACCCGGTTCTGCAGAAGAACTCCTGAATTCCGAAAGTTCTGTGTAAATCTCAGGGTTCCTGATGCCGCCAAGGAAGAAACCCTTGGCATAGCCTATGATGTTAGCTGTACTTCGGTGGTTTTCCCCCATTGTGAGCCTGAGTATCCCTTCAATGTTCCGGATCCTGTCGAAATTCTTCAGGCTGCCTCCCTGGAAACCGAAGATGGATTGCTTCCTGTCTCCGACGGCGAAGATTTTTTCACCAGACTTGAGGGCGATCTCGGCCTCAATCTCGCTGACGTCCTGGAGCTCGTCCACAAGCACATATTTATAGACAGGTCCGGTGAAGTTCTTGAGGAACATCAGCAAAAGATCATTGTGATCTGCCACGTTCCTGCGATCCTTCTTTATTTTCTCATAATGTGCATATGCAGAGACAAAATATTCCAGGAATTTCAGGTTTTCCTCCTCGGTTATGTTCCTGATTGTCATCTCTGAAAAAAGCCTGTGGAGCTCATCCCTTGTCCTTTCCGTATCTATGTCGACTGGCAGTATTCCGAATGCCTTCACGTATCGTATGGCATTTTCGACCTTGGGCACGATCTCCCCCAGAATATAGTCCTGGGAATAATTGAGAGCCCTGTCCCTCTTGAAGCTCCGGTAGATGGCGTACCTGAGCAGGTTGTTGGACGCCATTGTAAAATTGATCCCCTTTCCCCCAAGGTAACGGTATGCATAACTGTGGAAAGTGGATATTTCCATGTTAAATGCCCTGTAGGGTTCAATACCGTTATTCTGCATTTTTTCAGAGATCCTTACGAGCATCTGGTCTGCGGCCTTATTGGTAAATGTCAGGCACAGTATCTCGCTCTCGCTGACGCCCTTCCTGATCAGATCGACGGCGTAGTTTGCAAGTTCCTCTGTTTTTCCGGTCCCGGGGTTTGCGACGATGATGACGTTATTTCCCATTGCCTCTTCAGCAGATACCATGACTGTTGGCCAACCCCTGAAGACATTAAAAGATTGCCTATTCGTCTTACGATTCTTTTCTTTTCCTGCGTCTTCCTTGAAATTCATGGCTTTCTTGCTCAGTTCGGTCCCTGATGCCTTGGACTGTGTCAAAGGTTACCAGATCGGGCTGATCTTTCACAGGAAAGCACGTTTTCCTTAAGGGACACAAATTAAAAAGGGTAGCAGTAGTGAGGGTAAATACTCCCCGAGGAATCTCACAAATAGCACATTATGAGCGGGATCGTAGAAGCCGATCATCCAGAGACCTAGAACAAGATGTGAAAAGGATGCTGCAAAGTGTTCCAG
>JAJZNS010000059.1 GCA_021811635.1 Thermoplasmata archaeon | reverse complement strand
GCAAGTGAAAGATTCCTTTCGGCAGCATTGCTAACCCTGATCCTCTGGTGCCATTTTCGCACCCTGTAGATCTGAGCTCGGTTTTTATGAGGTATTCTCTTTCCGTAGTAATCTTTGTTTGACCAGGATATCTCGGTTGCCAATCCCTTGTCATGGCTAAGGAACGTCATTGGCGATCCGGTTCGCGCCCTTCTTTCATCCTGATCTGAATCAAATGATCTCCATTCAGGCCCCTGATCTATGAAGGAGTCCTCCAAGACCATTCCGCAATCGTTGCAAATCAGTTCCCCCCTTTCGTAATCACGTATGATATGAGTGGACCCGCATTCCTGACATTTTTTTGCAGTAGAATCCTGTTCTGTTTCTGGCATTAAAATTCCCCGGTGCTGCCCTCATTCATTTATATATTAAACCCTTTTCATCTAATTTTTAGGGAGTAAAAAGCAACATTATTTATGGGCTCTCGAAAATCAGCCTTCAGCAGAGTAATTTCTTTTTCCAATTTCATAGGTTTCCAGGTTTCTGCCTTCGAAATAAGCATTCATAATCCGGTACGTGAGCCCCCATATGACATCCCTGCCCAACAGTACGCAATGGTACTCATTACCGACTCTTGTTAAATCCGAGAGCCTGATGGGAATCACGTCCGAAACCTCTGGTGAGTTCACATGCGCCTCATCTATCCTGCCGGTTCCGAGAAATGCCTCCACAGCTATCCCCGAAATATGGGTCTCGAATATTCCTATTGACCTCTGTATCTGCGCATCTATTCCTATCTCCTCCATACACTCCCGCCCCGCCGCATCCCTGGCTGTCTCGCCCTTTTCCATGTGACCCCCGGGCAGCCCTATCTGACCTGACCAAGGGTCTCCATCCACGATTGCCCTTCTTATCACTAGAGTATAGCCATCCCTGACCAGAAGGACCACAGCAGCCACAGATTCTACCATTCCAAAACCCATGGATGTACTGTTTAAATAACATTCAGTGATACCAACGCTACTGCTGTGATATAATGCCTTCACTGTGCATGATCGGGTGGACCTACAGGATGGGTGCATCCACACTCGAGGAATTTCTCAGGATACCTGAAAACCAGTGGATCAGCGGTTTCAGTTCAACCAGCAGGGAACCTTTTGTGTTTCTGGCAACTTGTAACAGGCTGGAATTTTATTTTGTTTCTGATACTCCCGACGACATAAGATTCTCTTTTCTCAACGGTAAGCTTAAACGCCTTACCGGAAACGACGCACTTGACCATCTCCTGAGGGTATCAAGCGGACTTGATTCCCTTTCTGTTGGAGAGGGTGAAATTCTGGGGCAGGTCAAAAGAGCATACGATGAGTACCTGAAAAGAGGTATGAAAAATTCACTGCTGACAGAGGTGTTCGTGGGCGCTATACGTGCAGGGAAAGCGGTGAGGAAAAAGACCGGCATTTCCAACGGGAAAGTTTCTGTGCCTTCTGTGTTCACGGAGATGCTGAAGAAGCATTCTCCACTGAAGGACACCACAATCGCTGTCATCGGATCCGGCAAGATGGGAATGGGATTTGTAAGGACCATGTCACAGTATCTTCCTTCCAAAATTTCACTCGTTTACAGGAACTACCCGCCCCGGGAAAGTATGGTGGGACTAACCGTGACCCCATATTCAGAGCTTAGGTCCGTGATCCCAGAAAGTGACATTGTCATAGCTGCCACGACTTCGAAGGATCCTATTCTGTTTCCTGACATGTTTTCAGATTCTCGTCGATACATAATTGTGGACGTATCCAACCCGGCAAACGTGCATCCCGACGTAAGATCGAAGCTCAATGTGGTATACCTCGATCTTTCCGACCTTGACAGATTTGTTACAGGATCGCTTGGGGAAAGAAGCGATGCAATCAGGGAGGCGGAGAGGATCATTTCTGATGAGGCCGCTAAGATCGAAAGGAAAGTCATGAACCATCTGGCCGAAGAATTCCTTGGCACCCTCTATAGCCATGCAACGGAGATTGCAGGAGGGGAGATCTACAAATTCAGGAAGGAGTTTTCAAAGGGCAAGAACGTTGACGAACTGCTGGACAGGATGATGGTCTCGTTTACAAACAAGATGATGCATCCGATTTCAACTCTGGTGAGGTCAATAGCTAATGATTCACCAGACTCGCTGCATAAAATCGTCGAGGAAGGGGTCAGTGGTTATGCCTCTGATCCCTATCCCCCTGCAGATCAGAAAGCAGCCCAAAATCCACCAGCCCGAAGTCGTCGGTCAGCCCGAAAACCCTGAATCCACCTGCGTCAACGTTCTTCAGCACGGGTGTGAAGTGCTCATCGCTGAGCAATGACAGTGTTATGTCGGTTCCCGAGGAATAAAAACTCAGTGCCGGTGTAATGGCTACCCTGCTCTTTGCGTTATACACAAAGCACCCCATTTTCACGATCCCTCCAATTCTGTCTCTCAGAACCAGAGAAGGATGTTCATGCCCAAGGATCGTCGTCTTTCTGAGGCCCCGATCCCTGTCCCCGTGATAAATATAGAAGGATTCGGTCTCGTAGTACTCGTACAGGTCTATGCCGCGCCGGTTCAGTATTGTAAGAAGATAATTGTCGTGATTTCCCCTGACGAACTTCAGATTCAGCTTATCGGCGTACCTGTCAATGAAATGGATTATGTCGTCCCATTCCTGCGGGAGATTCCTCGAGAATTCCTGCTTGAAATCGCCATTTATAATGAGTGATTCAGGGTTATATCTGTCAATTATGCTGTCTATTCTTGATTCTATGTGCTTGAGCTGCATCTTTGGCAGGAACAGCCCATGCAGGTTCATTTCCTCCTCGAATCCAAGATGCAGGTCCGAAACCACTGCAGCTTTCGCTTCGCTAAGATAGATGCAGCCAAGATCCGAAAAATAGATTCCTTCGTCGACCTTAAGATCCTGCAGTTTGTTCCGCCTTTCTTGTTTTCATGAAATTTCCCAGTTCCTCAATACCCTTTACAAGGTCTTCCTCCTTTGCAGCAAAGGATAACCTGAAATGGTCGTCAAATCTCTCGCCGAAAGCCCTTCCAGGTGTGACCGCAACGTGGCGTTCCTTCAGGAGATCACTGGAAAATCTTTCGGATCCAAAATGCAAATCGAAATGCGGAAATGCATAAAAGGTGCCCTCGGGTTCAATCACGTTTATCCCATCAATCTCGTTCAGCATCTTCACCACGATATCCCTTCTCTCTTTGAATTCTGCAGTAAATTTCCTCGGGGATTCACTGTCTTTCAGCGCTTCTATGGCTGCCACCTGGGAGATGGACGGGGCGCAGGTAATGGTCTGCTGCTGAATAAGATCACACGCATTCGCTATCTCCTCAGGTGCATGGAGATATCCTATTCTCCAGCCTGTCATTGCATGGGATTTGCTGAACCCTGAAACGGTGACGGTCCGTTCCCTCATCTCGGGGATTGAGGCAGGGGAAAAGTGCTTGCCCTTGAAGATTATGTATTCATATATCTCATCGGAAATAAGCATCAGATCATGTTCGATCACGAAATCTGACAACTTCCTTATGTCCTTCTCAGAATATACTTTCCCCGTTGGATTGACCGGGCTGTTGAATATCATGACTTTTGTTCTCGGAGTCACAAGGTCTTCGGCTGCTTCAAGATCGAAAGCGTAATCGCACGGAAGTGGGAAAGGAAGCGCCTTTCCCCCCGCAAGTCTGACTATGTCCGGATACGACAGATAGTATGGTTCCGGGATTAGGACCCCATCGCCTGGCTCCAGCAGCGCAAGGAGAGAGGCATACAGCGCAAATTTCGTAGGCGTGACGACCACTTCCTCCGCAAGAGCGCCGGGGATTCCGTTGAAAACAGTAAGTTTCTCGGCTATCGCCTGGCGGAGCTGGGGCAGCCCGGAAGATGGGGTGTAATGGGTCATCCCTCTTCTTGCGCCATCATAGGAGGCATTTATTATTCCCTCAGGGGTGGTGAAATCCGGCTCACCAATACCGAAGTTGTAGACCTTTATTCCCTTCTGCTTGAAATCAGCTGCCACCCTGGTAAGTGCGAGGGATGCGGATTTGTTGATGCTGGAGAGCCTGCTGGAAACCATCGTTTCACATCGAAAAAGTGGATATATTACTTTTCCCGTGATCTTCAATGCCTGAATACATTCCTACTTCCTGATCCATGACTTCATGTATGAATCATCCTCAATTGTGTCGGCAAATTCTGTGAATTTGAGCGGATCGTATGCCTCAATCATTACAGCGGTTTCGTCCGTCGATTTCTTGCCTATAGCCCCCTCAACCGCTCCTGGTTGTGGGCCATGGATGATGCCCCTGACATGAACTGTTATGGATCCTGCAGAAATCCCCCTGCGGCTCATGAAATTCCCAGTAGAGTAAAAGAGCACCTCGTCAGTATCTATATTGTTGTGGTAGTAAGAGATCGGGATAGCATTGGGATGAAAATCAAAAAGCCTTGGTAGAAAGGTGCCAAGCATGAAAGATTTTCCCGAAAAATGTTCATGCACAGGCGGCGGCATGTGAATTTTCCCGACAATGGGGGAGAACGATTCCACATTCACTGAGAAGGGGTAGAGGTAGCCATCCCAACCAACTACGTCGAACATGGTCTTCTCCCTCCTCTCGACGATGAAGTGATCATCGAAATCTACCCAGACGTCCCTTATGCCAGTCTCTCTGAAGCCTTCAAGAACAGGATGCCTGAAGTCCCGCGTATAATATGGTGATCCTTCCTTGAGCTGCCCGTACATATTGAGATAGCGCGGCGGAATCGAAATCCTGTCTCTGGACTCCAGGAAGAAAGCCGTGAAATCCCGCGTGTAATCCAGAAGAAATGTCAGTCCCTTCGGGATATAAACATAATCCCCCTTACCAAATTTAAGATTCCCAAAGGGGGAAAAGAGTTCACCCGAACCATGATGCACGAAGAAAATCGTTTCAAAAAGGGCATTCCTCATTAGCACATCCATGGTCTTGGAAGGCTGCAAAGTACCGATCCTCAGCCTGTCGTTGTACATGATCACCTTCCTTCCGGTAATGAAACTGCCCTGTCTCGGGTAGGACAGAGCGTTGTAGTGCTTGTGAGCAGCGATTTTCTTTGATTCCCTTATACCATCCTTCCCTTTCTTTTCGATTGCATTTACCTCCGTTGGTTCTCCGCTGTGGTACAGCAATGAGTAAGGCCCATCAAATGATTCCTCACCAAAAAGCTCCTCCCTGAGCACACCGTTTATGTCCCCATACGTATGGCGGCTCTGCGGCATATTGCCCTGTTTCACATAGAACATGCTTTCACCCTATTATATTGAATAAGTCTCCGATGCTATTTGAATGCAGTGTTACGGTATCTCCACGCTCAAGCCATGGTACAACGTCGCTCCCAATTTCAAGGATGCAACCCTTTTCGATAGTTCCGGACATGATTATATCGCCCGGATACAGGAAACAGTCCTGCGAAGCCCTAGCTATCATATCAGGAAATGACCAGTATGCCAGATTAAGGTTCCCGGATGATACTTTCTTCCCGTTTACGCTCACTTCCAGATCGAGATCTATCTGGTCTGCGTGGCAGTGTGAGTGCAAATCATCCCCGGTAAGCAGCAACGGTCCGAGGCTAAGTGCAAAGTCCTTCCCCTTTGCCGGGCCCAGCCCAACCTTGATTTCCTCCATCTGGATGTCGCGCGCACTCCAGTCGTTGGCAAGCGAAATGCCAGCGACATAATCCATAGCTTCGTGCTTGGGAATGTCCATGCCCTTCTTGCCTATCACGATCATGAATTCTGCCTCAAAATCCATTTGGCTTGTATGCTTAGGTTTCGTAACTTCGCTTCCAGATCCGTGGACAGCATTGGGGTTTGTGAAATAGAATACCGGAAATTTATACCACTCCTTTGGCACCTCCAGCCCCCTTCTTGCACGGGCACCTCTCACATGCCCCTCAAATGAAAAGAAATCCCTTATAGAGCATATATGAGTTAAAGGTGGCAAGTAGGAATCAGGGAGATCAATCCTCTCCCCAAGTTGTTCATCCGTGAATTCCCAGGGATATTGCTTTTCCACATTAAGAATATAAGCACCGTCCATCGTGACTGAAAACCACCGCTCAATGCCGTTAAGTAAAGTTCGCCCTATCTTCATTGGCAATCAAAGATTTCCTCTTCTGGCCTGCTCCCTTTCTATTGCCTCGAACAATGCTTTGAAGTTCCCCTTTCCAAAGGATGTCCCTCCCTTTCTCTGTATGATCTCGTAAAAGAAAGTGGGCCTGTCGCCTATCGGCTTTGTGAATATCTGGAGCATGTAGCCCTTGTCATCCCTGTCCACCAGTATGCTGTAGCGTTTCAACACATCCAGATCCTCATCGATCTTTCCCACCCTGTCAAGAAGGGTATCGTAATATGTGGCAGGCGTCTCCAGGAATTCAATTCCCTGTTTCTTTAGCTGCGAAACAGCTTCAACGATATTATCGGTCAGCAGTGCAATATGCTGTACTCCAGGTGACTTGTAGTAGTCCAGGTATTCCTGTATCTGTGACTTTTTGAGCCCAAGCGCAGGCTCGTTTATAGGGAATACAATTTTCCTGTCGTTGTATTCCACCACCTTAGACCTCAGGGCGGAATATTCCGTGCTTATGTCCTTATCGTCAAAGGTCATGAACTGCCTGAAATCCATACCTTTTACGTAGAATTCAACCCAGGGGTCCATTTTATTCTCTTCCACGTTTCCAACCACATGATCAATCGCCCTTAGCCTCCCTCCTTTGTTATCTGAATTTTGGGGAATTGCCTCATAGCCAGGTGGAATTTCCCTGTCGTATGAGCTGT
>JAJZNS010000072.1 GCA_021811635.1 Thermoplasmata archaeon | reverse complement strand
ATTCAACACATTCCATTTAAGGTAAATCTTCCAGTCTTCAATGGGCCGGCTGCTGACAATGTCCTGCAGGGATCCCATGAATTCAGGCTGCCCGATCACAATATTATCTACTTCTGGGATCTGTATGTACTTGAGGTATTTCTCCAGGCCGATTCTCCCGAATTTGAATGTGAGTTCATCAACCCGATACCTGTTATAGTTCCTTTCTGCATCTCTCAGGTCAGCCTGGGGGCGGCTGAACTTTGCGATCAGTGTCTCGAGAGCGAGAACCGTTTCAGCATTCTTTCCTGCCTCATTACCATCGGAACCCATTAGGGAGAACATGTTTGCCATGTGCCGCAGGTATTGTGTCCTGATCCCGCTGAAATCATCGGAGAGATAATACTCGCGGTCAGGCAGAGAGAGACCTGCCTGATCTATGTATAGCGCGTAACGGGAACTTTCCTTTTTGTCAGGATCAGAATATACGTGGAAAAACGAGGGAATCCCGGTTCTGTGGAGAAGGGAAACGGTCTCGATCATGGAATCAATCGTATCAATTTTATCGATTCTTTCAATCAATCCGCGGATGGGTTCAAATTTCCTATTCTCAATCGTTTGCGTGTCGAGCGCAGATTGATAGAAGCGACCGAGCATCCCTTCGACGGTCTTGTCGCTGGATACAGGGATGCAGGCTTCCAGGATGCTCCTGAGCAGTGCATTGTTTCTTTCAAGAAGTTCGTCAAAGGCCCCCCATGTGCTCTTGTCTTCCGGAATGCTGCGGGTTTTCAGCCAGTTTCCAGCTGCATAGTGGTAGAAATCGCTTACCGGATCGGCGGATGTATCCATAAATCCTACGGAGAAGGCTGGCGTTTCCGGTATGGAGTTGGTGTCTTTCCGTTCGTCATCTGTCATACTGCGTCAGTGACGCATGGAACCATCTGATTTTTCCTTTTCGCACAGGTTACGTCTGGAATTCCCTGCAGGATCACCCCCTGATTGCGCATTGAATGTGTTTTCCCGGATAAGGGATTTTCTTGCTCCGGTAAACTGAAATACCGCTAAACTGTGAAATTTATCTGTTTAACCGCATGGCAATAATTGCCATTGATATCCCTTTGCCTTCAGAGGGACACGGTGTTTCTATCCTCACCCATCGTTTTCTTAACAAAGTATAGATTTCCATTATCGAGCGTGTGCGTTGTAATAGTTTTGAGAGCATTCACTTAGATGCTGCTTAACCTGTGATATGCTTGGCAATTGCATTTATTCAACTGTAGCAGGAGTAATCTTAAGCTCCTTCAGGAGTGCATCCCTGTCCTTGTAGAACAGGATGAGCATTCTGGTAACATCCCTGTAGGTGTAGAACTTGTTCTCAATCATCTTGGAGAGAATGAGTTCTCTCGCCTCCACTTCCCTTTCCAGTTCCGCCTCTGTCTTTCCAATCCTCAGGGCAATCCTGTTGAGGACGTAGCTGAAACCGCTGAAAGTGAAAGTGTCCCCGTTAGGGTTCCACTTGAATATGTTGTTGACCACGATGTCATTGGAGCCCGGATCAAGCCCAGTGAGCTCTGAGACTGAAACCGCACGCCTCACCAGCTTCCCGTTGTAGCTAATCTGGGACTGCATTATTATGACGTCAAGCGCAGTTATCAGCGTTCTCGGGATATTTATGGGCGGAGATTCGAGCCTGTGTATGAGTGTTTTTGGATCTTCCGCATGGAAGGTTCCGAAGCCGTACCTGCCGGCAGACATTGCCTGGAAAACGGTGAAAGCCTCTTTTCCCCTGACCTCTCCTATGACCACGTAGTTCGGCCTCTGTCTCAGGGATGCCGCCAGCAGGTCAAACATGTCTATCTCCCCGCCGCGCTTTCCGGTATCGGGATTGAACTCACCGAAGCCGGGCCTGGTGACCATGGCAATCCAGTTCTCATGCGGGATGTTGATTTCCCTCGTGTCTTCTATGCTCACTACCTTCATCTGAGGCGGTATGAAAAGGAGAATTGCATTCAGCAGCGTGGTCTTTCCCGATCCTGTTCCTCCGGCGACCATCATGTTTGCGCCGTATTCGGTTATTGTCCAGAGATAGGCGAAGATCCTGGCTGAAACGGAATTCCCCATTACGAGGCTCACCGGGCTGAGCGGGTTCGCCTTGAATTTCCTGATAGTGAATGCGGGGCCGTTGTTGGTGATGTAATGACCCAGTGAAGCCTGCAGTCTGGATCCATCCTTCAGTGTTGTGTCAATTATTGGCACAGATATGGAAATGTGCTTACCAGAATCCTGTACAATCCTCTTCACATAGGTGTTCAGCACGTTCTCGTCCTTGAATATGACGTTCGTTGGTATGAACCCATGACTCCTGTGGAATGCGAAAACCGGCACGTTGGGCGCATCGCAGGAAACGTCCTCAATATCCTGGTCTCGCATGAGGCCGTCAATCGGGCCGAATCCTACCACGTCACGAAGAACGTAGTAGTGGATCACCGTCATCTCCTGCGGCAGGAAATCTATATTCAACTCCTCTAACGCCTTTCTGTATATCGCCTCAAAATCAGCGTTCCTGTTTTCGCTGGCTTTCATTGAATCAGCAACATCGTCAATGATGTTGGTCTTGATCTCCTCAATTGCGTCTCTCATCTCAGAGTCCAGGTATGGTTCTATGAGATGGTAGTTGATGGACTGATCTGTCTTGTTGACAAATACCCTGGCGTAAACAAGACCCGGTTCTATCTCGTCGAAAGACAGATCATCCGGTTCAGAACTCTCTGAAAGCTTTATCTCCATCGCGGAGGAATCCTGCTTGCCTCGTTTTCTCCTTAACATCTTACACCACGTTTATCATTAACAGTATTGCTATGCTTACCACCAGCAGTATCCCGGAAAGGAAGATGCCGGAACTGATCCTGCCATCTCTCAGGACGCCTGACAGAATGCCCGTCCCGCCTGCCTGAACCAGCATTCCGATGTTGAACACCTCCTCGATGGCACTGGCACTTGTAGGAGCTCCTGCGCCGCTGAGGGAAAATCCCCCTGATCCAAGATGGGGCAGAAAATCGATATCCAGTACCAGTATCACGAAAAGGAATACACCGAAGGAGATCATCATGACCATTGTGTAGTTCTTCATCTCGGAGAACCTGGAGTTCCGGAGCAGCTGCATCTGCCCATTGAAATCGGAAACCATTGTCATGACGTCTGAAATGTTGCTTCCGGATTCGCTTGCCTTGACAATGATCTTGCCTGCCCTTATGATGTTCTCAGATTCCAGGTCCCTGCCAAAATCTGAGAGCGCTTCCTCCACGGATATCCCCCACGATATCAGCGCCGCTACCCTCTTTATTTCACTGGACAGCGGGCCATAATCGGTCCTGGAAGACCTGACAATAGCTTCCGCTATCGGCATACCGAAGGTGGTAAATTCTGCCAGGTCCCTGAGGAAATCCGGGACCCGCCTTTCAGCCTCATAATATTTTTTCATCTCAAGCGAATCGAAGAATCCGTAAGGGATGAAGAGCAGAATGAAGAATATGGAGAAAGCCAGGAGGTAATTGAAACTAACCCTGGGATTGTTGATCGAGAGAAACAGGTAGATCACTATGAACACTATCGCGGCGAAATACGACAGCAGAAGTGCCTTAATTTTTGTCTTCATACCTTTATCTCCTTGATTGTTGACGAAACGAGGAAAGCAAATGCCACCGTGATCAGGGGTATAATCATGAGGTCAATAAGGTACAGCACCACAATCATGCCCGATGAGGCTGACTGGAGCGATGCCACTACCCCAAGGATCACTATGAGCATAAGCGGGAAGGCTACGCCAACGGTCACATAGCTTTCAGCCAGTATACCAATCGACTCCGCATTGCTCCTGATCAGCGTGCTCAGCTCGCCCTGGTACTGCACTGCCTTTGTTTTGAAGTACTGCTTGAGATTCCCGCCGGAAGTCACCGTGGTAACAATCCCCTGGAGGAACTCCGACAGTTTCGGGGACGGGGAATATTTGGCACCCTCCCTAAGGGCGGTTACGATATCCTTACCGAATACCCTTGTGCCTAGTGAAATTGACTTGGCTTCCTTTGCAACGGCACCGTATTCAGGGCTCTCGCCCAGTTCGAACAATATCTGGTCGACCGGCATGTCAGCCGAAGCCATGGTGGCAATGTAGCCCAGTGCCATAGGAAGTTTTGATTCGATATCCTTCTTCCTCTTCTTGGAAGTCGATCCGGGAAGAGATAGGAAAATTACTACGAACATTATCACTCCCATCGCGCCGCCTGCAATTGCCAGTATGTAGAAAGGACCCATCAGGTAGGCAAAAAATGCAATTATTACGGCGCCGACAAGCGATATTATCAACGAAACAAATACGACGAGAGAAAGGTACTGCACGCTAGAATACGGCATCTTTGAAGCCCTGAGGGAGTTCTCGAGCTTTGCATACTTGCTCTCCCTTGCCTGGAAATAATCCCTGAAGAGTATCAGCGCGATTTTCAGGAAAGGCGACGGCGGCTTTATGGTCTTTTCAAGGGACTGTGTTTTCTGTGGGGTGTCCAGTACCCTGGAAACGTCCCTGATCCTTCCGAAGATCTTGGTGATCCTGGGTTTAGCCTCTACCAGTTCTGTGCCATATATGTCCTTCTTCTTCGACTTGGATGTCCTGTCCTTTGACTTTGTCCTGCTCCTGGCAAGTTCCTTTGAGTGCTCCCCGGATTTCTTTCTGGTGACAATCCCTGTAACGATGACCGGCTCTGATCTCTCTGGCTGATTGGTCTTATCTGCTTCGACAAGCTGCTGCTCCAGGTCCCTGCTTATTCTCCTGGTGAGAGGATTCCTGCTCCTCTTCTGCCTCTTTTCCTCATAGGTGGGAGGCTCCGGCTTAACTTCCGGGGTCTCTTCGGCAAACTTTTCAAAATCAAGTGCAGCGTTGGAATTGCTGACCTCAGGCTCCCCGGCCTGCTGAGCGGCAGCAGGTTCAATCGTTTCAGCAGTGGAAGGCTGCACTTCTGTGACTTTTGAACCGCCTTCTGCAATCGCTTTCTCTTCTTCAGCCATTGCGGGCGCAGGTTGCTGCTCCTGATCTGATGGCACCGCGCTGGAAGCTGAAACAGGTTCTTCAGGCTGAGGAGCAGGCTGTGTCTCCTGAGTGGAAGATTCAGGCTGTTCAGTTCCGGAAGACGGTTCGTTTATAACTGGCCTGAGAGGTCTGCGTCTCTTCGCCAGCCTTGCCCGATCAGGTTCGTCTGTCACACGGTGCCTCCTGAAGCCTGGGCCATTGCCTTTTCAGGTTCCTTGTAAAAAGTGCTGATAATCCTGTGAATGTCAACGTAGTTGGTGAGATCTGATCTGACCATTTCCTCCAGCAGCCTCTTTCTTTCGTCGAATTCCTTCCTGAACTGGCCTGGTCCAATACCCTTTATGTACTGTATCTTCTTATAAAGATTGCTGTAGCCCATGAAGGAATGCTTTCCCCTGAAGGAATCATAAGAGAAAACTTTGTTGTAAACCACTTCGTTAGTTTCCGTGTTGAAGCCAGACATCTCGTCCACTTCCGTGATCCTCCTGCTGACGGAATCCCCGCTCCTGACGAATTTATTGAATATAACCGTGTTCAGGTAGGTTATCATTATCCTCGGGATGTTGAGCGGTGCGCTTTCCAGCCTGTTGACCGTTGCTTCCATCGAATCCGCGTGGATGGTTGAATACGTCGTATGGCCAGTGGACATTGCCTGGAAGAGTGAGGAAGCCTCCCTTCCCCTGACTTCTCCGACAACAATGTAAGTAGGACGCTGCCTCATTGCCATCTTCACCAGTTCAAACATGTCGATCCTCATTGTGCCGGTATTGTTCTGGTTTGACTCGAATTCCGCCTCCCTGGTGGAGGTTGCAACCCAGTTGTTGTGCAGAATGTTGATCTCTCTTGTTTCCTCTATGCTGAAAATCTTTGAGTTCGGCGGTACCAACATTAGAATGGCGTTCATGGTGGAAGTTTTGCCCACTGCTGGGACGCCTGCAATCAGGGCGGAGGAAAGGTACTCTATCATATACCATAGATAGGTGACCATTTCAGCGCTGGCAGTACCGTATTTTATCAGTTCTACTGGTGTGAACGGCTTTTCCCTGAACAGCCTGAACGTGAACGTGGAGCCGCGGGTGGATATCTCTTCACCGTAAATTGCCTGCACCCTGTGGCCCTGGGGAGTTGCGCCATCAAGGATGGGCTCGCTTACAGATATCTCCTTGCCGCATAACTGTGCAAGCTTTACCACGTACGAGTTGAGCTGTTCCTTGGTCTTGAAGCTCACGTTCGTCTTAATTGAACCGTATTTCCTGTGGTAAACGAATATCGGGACGTTGTAACCGTCGCATGAAACGTCCTCCACGTATGGATCCCTGACAATAACCTCAATCGCGCCAAGTCCTGAGAAGTCCCGGCTCAGGTAGTACTTTATCTTCTCCCTGGATTCCTGGCCAAGGTTTACCTCGTAATTATCTGAGTATATGTCAAGAAGCTTTCCCACATCCAGCTTGACATACTCTGTGGAGAAGTTCTTCAGGTTGGGGATCACCATCTCCATTTCCTTGGGAAGTATGTTCATCAGCTGTCTCTCATAATCGTTCAGCCTGGGCTCAACAACTGAGTAGATGTTTTCCAGGGTGTTCCTGTTCCACAATATCTCTACAGATCCAAATCCCTTTATGACTTCGTATCTGTCCACAAGGTCGAGATTTTCTGCCTCTGCAGCCTTGACCATCGGTCTTCTGCTTCTCGCCCTTCGCCTCAGATTTATCTCTGCCATTTACCTATCATTGCAACCAGCGTATTTATCCTTTAAGCTTAT
>JAJZNS010000013.1 GCA_021811635.1 Thermoplasmata archaeon | reverse complement strand
CAAAGTTACTGCAGGATACCTCTTTGCACAAAATCCACAGTGTTACCAACCATCTGGTTGAAGTCATAGGATATGCAGTTATAGTATGATGCCACGACGTTTCTGGAAACGTGCAGGGATCCGGAAATCCTTTCCGCAGCTTCTCCCTTGAATTTCATGGATGCATGGACGCCATCCTGCAGGGTGGAAAAATCCGCGGCAGGGTATTCATGATCCTTCCGGTATACTGTCACTGCGTAGACGGGAGGCATGGAGAAGATCCTGGAGAATTCATATCCTATGTCCATCAGCACCCTGTAACCTCCGTTGAACACCTTCAAGGCTTCATCGCCTATGACGAGGGCATAACTGGAGCCGGAAAGAAGGTCAGAGGCTTCGGTGCTATGGGTGATATGGTCGGTGTGGGGGATGTGCATGGCAGAAAGTATCAGGTCAAGATAATATGAGGTGGTGCGCGTATGGGCAGTTATGGCAATGTCCATGTCCCTTGCAATGCCCTTTCCCCTGGAAATGAGCAGCGTCGAAAGGGTACCCCTCCGCGAGTGAATATTGGCAGTCTTCATCATGGACAGGCTTTCCCTGTTCTCAAGATACGATACCAGGGAGACCATGGCACAGTCTACAGTGCCGTCAAGGACATGAGTCAGCAGGTCCCGGGGGTGTTCACGCACATACGACCTGCGATCAATGGCCATTGAGAGGGGCTCAGTGTGGCTGAAGTTGATAAGTCCTATCAAGAATTACACCGCTTCCGGGTCTGGCCCGGCTTTCCATCAGGGATATCGCAGGATATTATAGAAAGTGTCTCTCTGTGCCGGTATCTTACCAGCTTCCCTTATGAGGTGATCCAGTTCCTCGGACGTTGTGACGTCGCGCCTGTCTGTTGCCCCGAATATCTTCTCGCTGAACGCAGTACCCACAAGGTCGCTTCCTCCGCCATTCAGTGCTATCTGGGCTATCTCCTTTCCAACCGCGACCCAGTACACGCTTATGTTCTTGATGTAGGCACCCGCAATAATCCGGGCCATGGCAATCACCTTCAGGTCCGTCTCCCCGGATGCGGGCATTGTTACTTTTCCCATCTTCAGTAGAGGTGTATTCTCTATGCTGAACTTGAGCGGTATGAACGAGAGGAATCCGGGGACTTCAATCTGGTTGTCCCTCAGCTTCACAATATGGTCAATTATCTGGTCGAAGTTTTCCACATGCCCGTAGGTCATGGTGGAGTTGCCCATTATTCCCAGGCCGTGTATGATCTTTGCATCTTCAAGCCACTTCTCCCCGGATATCTTCTCCTTTGTTGTGATTACCTTCCTGACGGCAGGATCAAATATTTCCGCTCCTCCGCCGGTATGTGCATCCATTCCCGCATCCCGCAGCCTGGACACAAATTCCTTTACTGACAGTCCATGCGTCCGGGCGATGAAATCTATTTCAGGTATGGTGAGGGCCTTGAGCGTAACTCCCGGCATCTCCTCCTTCACAAGCCGGAAGATGTCCTCATAGTACTCGACGGGAAGATCGGGATTGAATCCTCCGACAATATGTATCTCGGTTGCGCCGATGGCCTTTGCCTTCTGCATCTCATTCCGGATGTCGTTGCGGCTGAGCTCATACCCCCTGTCAGTCTTGCCCTTGATCTTCATTGGCACATAAAAGGCGCAAATGGGGCACGAAGCCGCACAGTAGTTTGAGTAGTTTATGTTATAGGATACGGCATAGGAAACAACGTCGCCAACCTGGGCGGACGTGAGTGAATTGGCAAGTGCCATCATGTCGTAAAGGGAGAGATCTGCAGCCAGATCCCTGGCTTCTGCTGCAGAGATCAGCGGATTGCTGGTAAGGCTCTCTTCCCAGTACCTGTATCGGTATGACTGGATCTGTTCCATGTCTCCAAAAGTGGATTTTGACTATTAACGATTTGCATTCTGCTGGAAATATGCTTATGGGCTGTTAAATGGGAAGCCATTGCAAAGGCGAGTCCATTGGAAACAGTTAATAATCGATTTAAACTAAAGGATCATGATCGCTTCTTCACAATCACTGGAAAATATTGGCCGGAAAGTCAGTAACGGTGAGGTTCTGGATCAGGAGGACATAATTTTCATGTACGATGAGGCGGACCTCAACATGCTCGGCAAGCTGGCCTCATCACTGATGAACCGGATCAGCGGGAACAGGGTCTCATTTGTGTCAAACATGATACTGAACTATACCAACATCTGCAACGTCAGGTGCAACTTCTGTGCTTTCTACAGGACAGGCAAGGAGGAAGATTCATACGTGCTGACAAAGGAACAGGTGGTTGAAAGGATCCGCCCCTTCTATGAAAAGCTCGGCATAACCCAGCTCCTGATACAGGGCGGCGTAAACCCTGACCTGGACCTTGACTACTACACCGATCTTTTCAGGCTTATTCACCAGACTTACCCGAAACTCGGCATCCATGGCCTTTCCACGTCGGAGATATCCTTCATATCCAGAAAATCAAGGATGAGTGTCAGGGATTTGCTTGAGACGCTGGTGGAAAGCGGCATGGAAAGTATTCCCGGTGCCGGTGCTGAGATATTCTCTGATGACGTCCGGAAGATCCTCGGACGGCCTCCAGGAAGCGGCAGGCAGTGGCTGTCCGTGATGGAGGAAGCCCATAAGCTGGGCATCAGGACATCGGCAACCATGATGTTCGGGCACGTTGAGGAAAGCAGGCACAAGGCAGACCATCTCATCTCAATACTCCAACTGCAGAAAAAGCACCATGGCTTCCTGTCCTTCACCCCATGGAATTTTGAGCCGGGAAATACAAAGCTCCAGGAAACGGCAGGAATTAAATACAGATCGGGCGGAATGGACGTTCTGAGGAACATTGCCATATCAAGGATAGTCTTCAACCGGGATCTTCCAGTCATACAGAGTTCGTGGCTCACCAACGGCATCCAGATGGGCCAGATGGCAATACTGTTCGGCGCCAACGACTGGGGGGGAACAATTTACGATGAGAAGGTAATACCTGCGACCGGAAAGTCCGTAGGGAACCTGAGGAAGGAGTCAATCATTAACAGCATCAGGCAGATAGGCATGATACCCGTGGAGAGGGATAATCTCTACCGGCCAATCAATACAACCGGCTGAAGATTGATGGATGAAATATATGGGATAGGGTGCTTCCTTTCAAACCTGCCGGGCATAGGTGGGAAGATCAAGGTCACGCCGGAGGATTTCATAGTAGAGGAAATTCCCATTCAAATCACGAAGGAAGAGGGCGGGAAATACCTGATCCTTAAGGTTAGGCTCAGGGAATGGGACACGAACAAGTTCCTCATAACTCTCGCCAGGCGCCTTGGGATAAGCAGGAAAAGAATCACGTATGCCGGGACCAAGGACAAGTTTGCCGTCACAACCCAGTATTTCTGCATCAACATACAGGATAACGAGGAGCTCATCGGGATAGGGGATGCCCAGATCCTGGAGTCATTCAGGACGGGCAGGATGCTGCGCCTTGGAGATCTTGTGGGAAATACGTTTTCGATCAGGATAACCCCGGATGACGGAACTCCTGTATCCGCGGACAGGATTATGGAAATTTACGGAGATGTATCAGGAAAGGGAGGATTTCCAAATTTCTTCGGCCCGCAGAGGTTTGGCTCCATTAGGGCGAATACCCACAGCATCGGCAGGCTGCTTGTAGCAGGTGATTACGAGGCAGCGGTCAGGAAGTACATCTATGACCCTGATTTCGACGCTGAGGAATACCGGAAGAACTTTGGCATTCACAATGATCCGCAGGAATCCCTGAGGGAATTTCCGGCTCATCTTACATACGAACGATCGCTGTTGGGATACATGGCGGAGCATGGATCTGCCGAAAATGCCCTCTCAAGCCTTCCAAGAAACCTGTCAATGATGTTTGTCCACGCCTACCAGTCATACCTTTTCAACCGGATTCTGACGGCACGGATCCAGCGCTCCGGAAGCTCCTCCCTGCCGATTCCAGGTGATCGCGTTGTTCCCATCGACCGGTACTTCAACCCGAGATCCGATCCAGTGAGGGTGACACACTTCAATGTGGACAAGATATCTGCTCTGGTAAGGGAAAACAAGGCACGCCCCATAATTCCACTGTTCGGCTACAGAAGCGAGTTCTCTGAGGATGAAGCCGGAGAGATAGAGCACAGGATCCTGGACGGGGAAAGGGTCAGGCCTGCGGATTTCTACATTAAAGATTATCCTGAACTGTCCTCCAGCGGAGATATCAGGATAACTTCATTCATGCCTGAAAATTTCTCCATACCAGGTGAGAATCTCCTCAATTTTTCACTCGGCAAGGGGATATACGCAACCTCCCTTACCCGGGAACTGCTCAAGAAATTCTAGATCAGGCCGACTTTCTGGAGTTCCTTCTTTACCTTTATGACTGCCTGCTCGATTTCGCTTTCCTCCTTTGCACCGGTGCAGACAACCTTTCCAGAACCGAAGAGGAGCAGCACAACCTTCGGTTCCTCGACCCTGTAGACAAGGCCGGGAAACTGTTCAGGCTCGTATTCAACGTTTTCCAGTCCGAGGGACATGGCAATGTCCGTCAGGTTCAGGTCCGCTTCCAGATCGTAGACGGCAACTATGTTCTGCACAACTATCTCCGGATCATCATAGACCTCAATGCCGGCCTTCTTCAGCCTCTGTATTATGGTGTGTATGGTAAGCTGGACGTTGGCCAGGTTCTTGGCTCCAGTGCAGTTCACCTTTCCGCTCCGGAATATCAGTACTGCGGTCTTCGGTTCCTGAAGCCGGTATATGAGGCCGGGAAACTGTTCAGGCTCGTATTCAGATCCGTCAAGGGCAAGCGCTATCCTGCTAAGGTCAAGGTGTTCAGCCAATGAAGTAGATGCCACGATATTTTCAATTGTGATCTTCTCTCTTTCACTCATAAAAGTCACTTAGGGCTTTATTTAAAGTATATATATAAAGATGTTTTTAATTGCTGAATGGGTTGTGAGGAGAAGCAGTTCACATGTTCAGCGCTTCTCTTGCCTCATCTGTCATCATGCTAGGGTTCCACTGGGGCTCCCAAACCAGTTCAACATCGGCAGCTTCCACCCCTTTGATGTTTTCCACAACCCTCTGTGCCTCCGACAGTATCCACGGTGTAACCGGGCATGTAGGGGCAGTCATTGTCATCTTTATGTAAACGCGGTCACCCGTAATCTGAACGTCATAGACCAGGCCGAGGTTGACAATATCCATGCCGATCTCGGGATCGGACACAACCTTCAGCTCCTCAAGTATTTCTTCCTTGGTTACCATATTATTTTCACCAATTGATTAATAAAATACCACTACTTAACGCTTATCTCACAGCGGAGAAAATAATTCTGGATAGTGATCTGGGGAAAATCTTGGAACAAATGCATTCCTTACGCTCTCCTCAATAAGCCTGCCCCTGGAGAGCCTGTTTCCCGATATCTTTCCAACTATGCCCGCAGACCGGCCGATGTCAGTTTCCCCGTACAGGCTGAGGTACGCCTCGGATTCAGTCCTGCCGCGCTTTACAAGAGCTACCATATTCTCCGGCACCTGGAACCCGCTGCTCACTCCAACGGTTATCCTCCCTTCCCTGTCGATCACGGAACAGTAGTGAAAATCAAAATAGGCCTGGTTCATGGGGTTATAGATGATCCCTGACTCAATACCTATGGAATAGTCAAAATCATCCAGCCCCTTCATCGCCCTTTGCGTCGCCAGCTTTGCCGTGTCATCGCCGAAGGGCTGTTCCGTCGGGAGGTCATATCCGGTGAATTTTCTGTAGCTGGTATTTTTCATTAATGTGGATATGTAGCCCTTCACTGCATTGATTTTTAGATCATTCCTCGTGGAAACCGATATCCTGACAGGTTTTATCCTCCTGCCTCCCGGTGTAATCTCTCCGGAGACTATTCTGGAGGAGCTCAGTGGAAACAGGTCTTCGGCAAGGACAGAAGGGATGGTGATAATCTTCAATGCCCTTAACCCGTTTGCAATGCGTCTCCTGTTTATATCCAGCGCGGATCGCTCGGTTTCCCTTGATACAACCATGCAATCGTATTCCGCAACTGTATCGGAGTTTCCCCTCCTGGATTCCAGAGGTAATATCTCATAATCCCGCGAATACCTGTCCATGAACCTTCTCAGGGCTTCCCTTCTTCTCTGGTAGGGTACCGGCGGGTAATCCTTGTTACTCTTTGCATAATCATCCGTGGAAAGCCCGATGATAACATGCCCTCCCGTGTCGATTGCGGTCTTGAGAAGTATCCTGTGCCCCTTATGCAACCTGCTGAAAGTGCCTCCAACCAGGGTAGCCATGCGTATGTGAATTCCATGTCAGTGATTAATGCTTCGTTCCGGCTGGTATGGCTGCTGTAATCTGGGTTGCGGATTCATGCAGGAATATTTATACCCTATTGTGACCTGAAAAGGTGGATGAACACAAAGGCAAGGTGGCTGAGATGCACACGCTGCGGACATGAATTCATTTCAGCTCCGGATGCCGGGTCTCCGGTTTTCGGCATATTCACCAGCAAAGTTACTGCGAGCTGCCCATCATGCGGAAAGATCTCGGAGTGCATTGTGATCAGGTCTGCAAGGGATGGGCATAAGTGACCCGTTGTCAATGCTTTGACAGGTGCCGGCACCAGTTTTCCGGGTGGAAGAAGTTTCCTCATATCGCCCAATGGGCATGGTGAAATTTCGCCGAACGATACTTAGAGCGAAAACTTAAATTAAGTCCGCACCTTTTTAGGTGTATAAAATGAGTCTCAGAAGCCAGATGAAAGTAAACAGGAGAATGATCTCCGCATTTCTTACGGGGCAGGCGCATGATCTCTACGGGCTTCTGGGCATAGCCATGGTGTCGCTCGT
>JAJZNS010000034.1 GCA_021811635.1 Thermoplasmata archaeon | reverse complement strand
AATAAGGTATATATACAGGAGTTAGTGCAACCATAATGCCAGAGATAGGAATTATAGGCGGAAGCGGCCTATATGACATTTTTAATGATGTTGTAGAGAAGAAGGTGTCCACGCCATACGGCGACCCGTCGGGAAGCATTGAAATCGGAAGGATAAGCGGAGTTGAAGTTGCTTTCCTGCCCAGGCATGGGAAGAAACACACAATACCGCCTCATAAGGTGAATTCAAGGGCTAATATATGGGCTCTCGAATCCGTTGGAGTCAAGCGCATCATCACCATCAGCGCAGTTGGATCGCTCAAAGAGGAACTTCCCCCTGGCCACATCATAATGCCGGATCAGTTCATCGATTATACAAGCGGAAGGGTTCTCACCTATTATGACGGTCCTGAGGTTTACCATATTTCCGCAGCGGATCCATTCTGCCCGGACATAAACGGTATTGTTTACAGGGAGGCAAGATCTAAGAACATAAAATCGCACAACGGCGGCACTTATATCTGTATTGAGGGGCCAAGATTCTCGACCAGGGCGGAATCAAGGATGTTCAGGCAGTTCGCCGACATCATCGGGATGACGCTTGTGCCGGAAATAAACCTGGCTATGGAGAGGGCAATGTGCTATTCCACTATAGCCACGATAACGGACTATGACGTGTGGGCGGAGAAGCCTGTCGACGCCATGGAAGTCATTAGGACAGCGAAGGAGAACGAGGAGAAGGTTAAGACAATCCTTTCCGGAGTTATTCCAAAGCTCAAGGACAGGCAAAACTGCAGCTGCCAGAAGAGACTGGACGGCGCAAAACTTTAAGAGTAAAAAAGAGGAAAAAACCATGAAAGTAAAATTTTTGGGAGGAGCAGAAGAGGTAGGCAGGCTTGGAATTAAGATAACGGAGGGAAACACGAGGCTGATGGTCGACTATGGAATCATACCGGACAAGCCCCCAGAATTTCCGCTTCCGCCGGAGTATGTTGACGGGATATTCCTGACGCACTCGCACCTGGATCACTGCGGCAACCTGCCAGTATATTACCAGAATTTCAGTGCGGAATTCTTTGCCACCCTGATGACGGCTAACAGCGTTAGGCCCATGCTGAATGACTCCATAAAGGTGGCTTCACTTGAAGGCTACCCGCAGCCATTCTCGAAGGATGACATCTCGCTGCTCTACAATTCATTCAGGAACGTCAAATACGGTGAAAGGTATCAGATCAAGGACCTCACCGTCACCCCTTACAGTGCAGGTCACATACCCGGATCAACCATGTGGAAGTTCGAGAACTCAAGCAGCACCCTTGTAACAGGGGATCTGTACGTCAGGGATACCAATCTGCTCAATGGGGCAGTACCTGTAAAAGCTGATACCCTGATAATGGAGAGCACATATGCAGGCAGCGAGCATGAAGAGAGATCGGCTGTAATAAAGAGACTTCGATCCAGGATCAAGGAGGTTGTAGAATCAGGGGGAAAGGTCATCCTTCCCAGCTTTGCAATGGGGAGGACCCAGGAACTCATCATGATACTCGAAAGCCTGAACCTCAACATTTCGGTGGACGGCATGGGCAATCTCCTTAGCGAAATATATGTGGGAACGCCAGGTTTCCTAAGGTCACAGAACGATTTCAGGAAGGCCCTTGGGCGCACAAACAAGATAAGGGGTGCGCACAGCAGGGAAATGGCGCTTCAGGATAGTGACGTCATAATAACGACTTCAGGAATGATGGATGGCGGACCTGTACTGGGATACGTCGAGCAGCTGCTTGAAGACGATAAGAGTGCGATCTTCCTCACAGGATACCAGGTGGAAAACACGAATGGAAGGAGCCTGATCGAGAACGGCACACTCAAGATAGCGGGAATCAGCGTCAAGCCGAAAACCAGGGTGGAGTTCTTCGATCTCTCAGCGCATGCGGGCCACAGCGACCTGGTAGACTTTGTCAAAAAGGTGGATCCCCAGAGGGTAATCCTTTGCCATGGCGAATCCAGGGAGGAGCTGCTGCCTGACCTTTCACAGTATGAAGTAATCCTGCCGGTGAATGGACGGGAATTCGAGCTCTGATCGCCCCGGTTCCGCCTTAGCGCCGCCGAATGGCAGGAGGCGCTCCAGCATTATTCCCGATCTTTTTTTGGAAATTAATATTAGCGCTTACATCATGGCTGGTAATGGCTGAATTGGGAGACGAAATCTTAAAATGGTTCAGTGATGGAACAGATGACGCCAAGCGTCTGATCAATCTGAAGTGGGATATCAAGAAGGCAGACGAAGTTGTTTACCTTACCAACGGGAAAGTTCCTTTTGTGCTTATGCTTTCTGCGGACAACGGAACCGTGCACGTAACTGTGGATACCGGTGTTGAGACAGCAGTTCTGGAGCTCAGGAACAGGCTTTCAATTTACAGGACGCTACTCATCATCAACAGGAGGGTTGAGCTGGTCAAGTTCATGCTGGACGGGTTGAATGAGAACGTCTTCGCAAGGGTGGATCTTGAGAGATCCGTCCTGACAAAAGACATTATGGATGAAGCGCTCAACGTGCTCCTGTCATCCCTCTATTATGCAATAAAAGCTCTCAAGCTGGAAGAGCAGTTTTCCACCCAGATCATGGAGAGAATCACGATGATGATACAGGACATGCAGAAGGAAGGAAAGAGCAGGGATGAAATAGAGACTTATCTGGTGTCAAAGGCAGGCATAGAAGAGGATGAAGCGAGGAAGCTTATCGAGCAGACTCTTGGCACCTCTGCTGGCGAACAGGGCACCGAATCCATGTACAGGTGAAGCAGCGGGATGAAGGTCAAGATCGGGGACATAAAGGAACCGGCGTCTTCCATAGAGCTTGTCGGGAAGATAGTCTCCCTCAAGGAAGCCAAGAGCAACAGGAATGGTTCAGAAAGCGTTTACCATTACGGGATACTTGGTGATGAAACGGGAACAATCCCTTTCACGGCATGGAACCTGCCATCCAGCATAAGGGAGGGCGACGTTGTTGAGCTGAAGAACTGCACCTCCAGAATATACAATGACAGGATCAGGATTACAATAGGATCGAACACGGAAGTGGTACTGAGGCCAGAAGAGCAGATGGAGGTGAAGCGCATTTACAAGGAGTACAGGATAAAAGACCTCACAACATCCGATCCCTACGTCACCGTTTCAGGCATAGTCAGGGGAGTTTCTGAAAGGGAGACTGAGATAAGAGGGGAGAAGGTCAGGCTTTTCAATGCTTTTCTTGACGACGGCACTGCAAGCATCAGGCTGTCCTCATTCGGGGTACCTGTTTCAGAGGGGGAACAGATTAAGATTACCGGGGGAAAGGTATCCGAATTCAACGGGAGGATTTCGCTGACAATGGGTCAGAAAACCGCAGTGGAGAAAACCAGAGTGAACCTGGATAACGAAAGCAGGCAGCATCTGCTTTGGGACATGGTCTCCCCGGTAGGAAACGTATCCTTCACTGGGATTCCAGTCAACATAGGGGATCGCAGTGGTGTAGTGGACAAGTGCTCAGTGTGCGGAAAGTTCATGGGAGATTCCGGCTGTGCGGATCATCCTGGCGCTGCCACAGTAAAGGACATTTCATGTTATTTCACGCTTGAGGATGGGACAGGATCCATCTCTTGTTTCATGGACGGCGACGTACTTAAGGCATATGCAGGCATAGAAGGAAATATTGAGGCCCTTGACCCGGTTGAGGTTAGGCAGAGCATTCTTAAATCACTCGAATCGAATGTTGTCAAGGTGGAGGGCAATATGTCCCAGAAGGGTGAATCCTTCCGTCTCAAGGTACTGGCAATCAGCAGGGCCGAAGACAGTGACGTTACGGCCGAATTGCAAAAGGAGCAGTGATTATTTGGAATATTCAAAGAGAGAACCGTCAAGATGGATTTTCTCAAGGGAACTTAAGGATTCCAACCAGCTTGAGGGATCGAATAACGACGAAAGATTCAGGCCGTACATCGTGACGCCGCTTGGCACAATGGTCAAGAGGATTATGGTATGCGGGGTTGTTGCCTCCTCGAACTCGGAGGAGACATCTTCCAAGATTGTACTCTCCGATCCAGTGGGATCATTCTACATTTCAGCATCATCAGCCGGATTCAATGAGCTGGTTCGCGGTGAAATGAAGGAATTCAGTGCAGGTGATATAGCACTGGTGATGGGCAGGGTTACCCATTTCAAGACAGACGAGGGAGCATTCATGTTCACCGTGAATCCGGAGCGAATCTGGCCAGCCACTGACCTGATCAAGAAGTTCTGGAATTCGAGATCGCTCAGAATTGCGTCCAGGCGCGTGCTTGCAATTAGGGAGGCGCAAAAGGTACCAAACCCGACACCGGCCACCTTATCCAGACTTGGATACGCAAGGGAAGAAGCCGAGTTTGCAATTAACGCCGTTACCAGATACCCGGAATACGATTTCGGAAAACTGCTTGAAACCATCAGCACATCAGTTTCAAAGGATCAGTCTGGCGAGATTGCGGAAGCCAAGAAGGTCATCATGGAGATTATAAAGAAGCATGAGGGCGACCCGAGGGGAGTCAGCTATGAGGAGATTGCCAGTGAGGCCTCATCCTTTGGCATAGAGAAGAAGACAGTTGACGATTCCCTCAACAGCCTCGGGAACGACGGGGACATATACGAGGTCTCACTGAAGAGATTCAAGGCGATCTGATAAAAATGGAAGACCGTCTACTTGCGAAAATACGGAGGGAAACAGAGTATCTGGAAAAAAAGGCGATCAGCCTTGAGAATGAGATAACGGAACTGGGAAAGACCATCAAATTCAATTCAGGCGTGCTTGAGGGAACGACTAAGGATCTTGAGGAAACAGGACTATTGATTGATACCCTGAGGAGGCTTATGAAGTGAATTTGGAAGACCTGGAACTTGTTTCCCACGTTCTCCGCATCGATGGCGAGGAAAAGAAGGAACTGCTTGCCTCAGGTGGAAGGTATGACGAGGAGATAACCTACCTTCTGGATGCGTACCGCAAATATTCAGAACTTCTTGAACGAAAGCTGTCCCTTGATTCCAGGTACGCAAGCCTCAACTACAAGCTTTACGAGACATTCATGGAAGTCCACAAAAATGCCATTATAATCAGCGCCCTCAAATCAGAGGTGTCTATCAGAAAGATAGAGTTGGGGGGAGAGGCCGAGGACAGGATTGACAGGCTGCTGAAAAAATACCTGATTATAGAAAAATTCTACTGATCTACCACTTCAGTTTAAGGTCTCTTGCTGCCTTGACCTCGTCCACCCTCCCAACCGCAGTGTTTTGAGGGAGTTTCTTGAGTTTTTCCGGGTCCTCAGAGGCTGCCCTTATCAGCGCTTCCGCGAAGGTGTCTATGTCATCCTTGCTTGCCGATTCGGTCACCTCGATCATCATCGCCTCATGTACTGTCAGAGGAAAGTACACAGTTGGCGGATGGATCCCCTCGTCCAGCAGGTATTTGGCGATGTCCAATGCCCTCCTGCCAGTGTTCTCCGAGGAGACCACTACCTCATGTTTTTTAAGCTTGCCCTTGGGAACCAGGTAGGTTGATGCAAGTTTCTTCGCGAGATAATTTGTATTGAGCACTGCTGTTTCGCTCACATTCTCAAGTCCTTCCGAACCATTGCGCTTGATGTAGGCCCAGGCCCTGAGAAGAATTCCGAAGTTGCCAAAATATGCAGACACCTTTCCGATGCTGTGCTTCAGGCTGCTGTCAAGCACGTACTTTCCATTCACGTATCTGACCACCGGTACCGGCAGATACTCTGTCAGCTTTCCCCTTACACCAACAGGGCCAGCGCCCGGGCCACCACCGCCATGGGGTGTAGCGAACGTCTTGTGAAGGTTAAAATGGGTGATGTCGAAACCCATCTTTCCAGGGGCAGTCTTGCCCAGAATGGCGTTGAAATTCGCGCCATCATAATACAGGAATGCACCCGCCTCATGAACAAGCCTTGCTATCTCCTCTATTTCTGTTTCAAATATGCCCAGAGTGTTCGGGTTCGTGATCATCAACGCTGCCGTTCTTTCTGAAAGTGCAGCTTTGAGTGCATCCACGTCGACAGTCCCGTTGCTGTTGGACGGAATCTCAATTGTCTTGAAGCCCCCCATCGCCGCAGATGCAGGGTTGGTGCCATGGGCCGAATCAGGTATCAGAATTTCGTCCCTGACATCCGCAGCACCCACGTCCTGGAAATATTTCTTTACTATGCGTATTCCGGTGAATTCCCCCTGTGCACCAGCCGGGGGCTGGAGAGACACCTCGTCCATGTGGGATATATCCTTGAGCATTTCCTGCAGCTCATACATCACCTGGAGCGATCCCTGAACAAGGGATTCATCCGCAAGGGGATGCATCTCAGAGAATTCCGGCATCGAGGCTATCCTGTCTGCATATTTGGGGTTGAATTTCATGGTGCAGGAACCAAGAGGATAAAGGCCTGTGTCGACTGAATAATTCATCTGTGACAGCCGGGTGAAATGCCGGATCACGTCGTACTCCGACACATCTGGAAGAATAAGGGATGACCTCCGGATTTCTGCAGGTATCCAGTCAGGAATCTCGTCCTGATGCAGGAAAAATGACGAACCTGAAGAATATTCCTTCAGCATCCTTTCGGCATATCTTGCCTGCCTGAACTCCATCAGTTACCACCCGCCGCCTTGACAAGGGACTGTATATGATCGTGAGTGGTTGCCTCAGTTACAGAGAAGAAATAGCCTCCCTTCGCATCTGTAGTAAGGATTCTGCCTGCTGCAATTCCGCCAGCTATGCAGCTTTTGTGCAGCCTTGTTGAAAGTGTCTTCTCATCAAGCTGCAGGTTAATAAGGACATCCGAAAAGGGAATACCTTTCATCGTAAACTTGCCAATCTTAGCCTTTTCAAACGAATCCACCAGGAGCTTTGAATTGCTGAAGGTGCGGGCGGCGACGCTCTTCAGGCCGCTTGGTCCAACTGTTGCGAGATAGCTCAGCGCAGCAACTGCCATGAGGGCCTGGTTTGAACATATATTGCTCATTGCCCTGTCCCTTCTTATGTGCTGCTCCCTGGTCTGCAAGGTCATCACGAAGGCCCTCCTGCCTTGGGAATCCGTGGTCTGACCCATAATTCGTCCCGGCGACTTTCTAAGATACTCATTGGCAAATGAGAAGAGACCGAGATATGGCCCTCCAAGATTGAGATGCATGCCAAGCTGCTGTCCTTCTCCCACGGCAATGTCAGTGCCGTATTCTCCAGGGGGCTTCAATATACCAAGGCTCACGGGATCATAATAGGTAATGAGAAGCGCATTCTTCTTGATCGACGCAATTTTCATTACGTTTGGATCGATTACACCAAGGGAGCTTGGATTCTCAGCAACTATACCGAAAGTATGATCGGTGATCTTTGCCTCAAGGTCCTGCAGATCAATCTGTCCGGTGGATGGATCGATTCTGTAGGGCACCATTCTCACTGGAAGGCCGGCAAGGTAATTCTGAATTACACTGAGCTTGTTCCTGTACAGGATGGAAGGGATCAGGATTTCATCCCCGTTGGAGCATCTGTAGGCCATCCTCGCAGCCTCACCAAGGGCTGTCGGTCCATCGTACATGGAGGAGTTGGTAACATCCATTGCGGTAAGATCGCTGATGACGCTCTGGTATTCGAAAAGGGCCTGGAGCATTCCCTGGGATATCTCGGGCTGATAGGGCGTATACGATGTCTGGAATTCGCCCATTGAAACCACGGTATCGACTACTGAGGGAATGATTCTCCTGTATGCGCCATTACCAAGGAAATTGATGCATTCTGAGGCGTGATTTTTTCCAGAAATGGCAGCAGCCTGAAGCAGGAGTTCATTTTCCTCAACGCCGTGGCCGATCTTAAGACCGTCTGTTCTGGAGTTCTTGGGGATATCTGAAAAAAGGGCATCCACTGAGTCTAACGATAAAAAATTGAGCATCCCGGAGCTATCCTTCGAGGACATAATCCGGGATTGCAAGGATAGATATGCTTTTGCTGTTTACTTGTATTTTACCTTGCTTGATGCCCTGAAGACGAACTTTCTCTTTGCCGGGACATCGATTATTTTCTTTGTCTGCGGGTTCCTGGCCTTCCTCGGGCTCTGCTTTCTCCTTTCGAAGATTCCAAACCCTGCAAGGTTAATCTTCGATCCCCTGTCCGCTTCAGATATTATTGTGTCAAGGAAATTCTTTATGACTCCCCTTGCCACGCGCTGCGTTGTGTTGGTCTTCTTCGACACGCTTTTAGATATTTCGCTTATGCCTACCATTTGGGTTACCCCAAAAAGAATATACACATAATACTATTTAAATATTTTTATCCGGCTATTACTGGACATTGCTAAACTAAACGTTTTGAGCAATTACACTATTAACATAAAAATCAGAATATATTTATAATTATTCCACCGGGATATAATTCTACGTGATTCCAGAAGAATTGGCTAGTTGCCGGATAGCAGTTATCCTCAGGAAAGAACGATTAAATATGAACTTTACATTGACACTGATGAAGTTGATAGAAAACTGGTTTTCTGAGCGTTATTCGGATAACCTGCAACTTTCGTTCAGGGTGAGGGATCAGTTGCTTTCCGTCAAGACAGATTTCCAGAGGATTGATATTTTCGATACGTATGATTTTGGAAAACTTCTGACAATCGATGGAACGGTTCAAATGGCCGAAAATGACGAATACATCTATCATGAAATGATCACCATGGTACCATTTTACATGGCAGAGACGGCCCCGAAGTCTGCCCTCATAATAGGCGGAGGAGATGGAGGTGCTGCGCTCAGGCTTCTTGATCTTGGACTTGAAAGGATAGTGAATGTGGAAATTGACAACCACGTGGTGGAACTTTCCAGGAGGTTTTTCCCGGAAGTGGCAAAATCTTTCAATAACCCGAAGGTGGAACTCATAATCGGGGACGGGATTAAGTACATGAAGGAATCAAAGGAAAAATTCGATCTGATCATTATTGATTCCACAGATCCGGTCGGCCCTGCGGAGGGGCTGTTCAATCCGGCATTTTACAGGGACGCGTCCAGAAGGCTTAACAAGGGAGGCGTAATAGTGACACAGTCAGGATCGCCGTATTATCAGCCGTTCGCTCTAAGTAAGGCAAATGAAGGGATAAGATCAGCCTTTACCGGCTCCATGACCTACGTGGCTTTCATTCCCACCTATCCTAGCGGCTTCTGGTCATTTACAATGAATTCGTCCAGAGGACGCGGGATAGAGGACGTAAGGCCTGGCAGGTATTTCAACGGGGACGTTCTCAAAGGGTGCTTTTCACTGCCGGAATTCGTCAAAAAGATCATTGGCTGAAGCCGGTTATCGTACATTCCATCGCTTGGTTGCTTCTGCGAGCTTTTTCTCATAGTTGCCACCAAGCTTCTTTGCAATCTCCTGCATTTCCCGCAGGTTCTTTGAAAGCGATAGCTTGTTGCCATTTTCAACAATGGCGTAGAATTTTCTGGCGTCCCTGAGGATTGTGAAGAACATGTATCCGAAAAGAAGTGTCAGGACGAAAGAAACCGCGAATATCCAGTATTCCCAGTTTCCAAGCGATAAAAGACTCAGGCCAGCATCCCTGAACGAGCCGTTAAGAAAAATCAGGTCGTTTATGGTGATTATCATGAAAATCAGGCTCGCAGCAAGTATAACCAGGTAAATTATGGGTTTATATTCTCTTATATCCATCGTTCACCCATAAACTACATGCCATTTTAAATTATTCGGCAGAAGCTGATTTTGGATGCTCATTGCATCAGACTTTCCCTTGAGCGGATGTATGCCAGCATCTGCGCAAGTGCTCTTATTCTGTGGGAAATGGAGTTCTTTTCGTTGAGATTCATCTCGGCCAGCGTCCTGGTTTCATTCTCAGGGATAAAGATAGGATCATAGCCGAATCCGGAACTTCCCCTGGGTTCCCTGGAGATTGAACCGGTTAGAACCCCAGTGAACTGACTTGTCATGCCGTCAAGGAGTAGAGTGGCGCAGGTTTCGAAATAAGCCGGCGAAGTATTGCCACCCAGGAGTTTAATTATGCCATTGTTGCCGATCGTTTTCTGGGCATATGAGGCGTAGGGGCCAGGAAAGCCCCCGAGTTTTTCAATGAAAAGCCCGGTATCCTCTATGAAAAAGTCCCCCTCTATCCTTCCCTTCAGGAACTCCATGCTTTTCAATGAGATTTTGGATACAGTATCCTCCTGGATTTCATCATACTTCATCCTGATCCAGTCTATCCTTATTCCCTCAGAATCCATGTAGCTCTTAATTTCCCTGTACTTGTGCTCATTGCTTGTGACCAGGTGAATCAGACATATCGCCTCCTTTTCTTCAGCAGATTGAGCTTTTCAATCACTGACCTGTTACCTCCATCCAGTTTATTATAGATCGCCTCAACTGATTCTGGATCTGAGATACCGCTGCTTCTCATTGATTCCTCCAGCAGGAACAGATCAACCGCCTTTTCCTCGTCTGTTGCATCTGTGGTACCCATGCTCGGGTCAATCAGGACGAGTTTCCCATTCCGGTCAATCATTATGTTGCTCAGGGTGAGATCTCCATGAGAAATGCTGGATCTGTGCATCCTGGACACTATCGAGATGAGCGCATTCAATATATCCTGAAATTCACCTGTTCTGGAAATGTCCCTCAGCTGTCTTCCTTCTATTCGCTCAATTATCAGACTTTTGCTGACAGGGTCAAATCCATAGACTACCGGCACTCTGATACCTGCCCTGTCTAACGCGTGAATAACCTGGAATTCCTGCAGGATCCTTGCTTTCCTGATCTTGTGGTCCAGTTCCGGTATCCTGTAACTCTTGGCCAGTCTCTGTTTTCTTAACGCCCTTCTTCCTCTGAAAATCTCTTCAGTTAGGCTGGCCTCTGCCCCTTCCATTGAGGGTTTTGGGTTCCATTTCTCTTCTATCCAGGGAGCGGGAACTTCGTCGATCCTGAATCTCTGGTTTACCCATGTGTCCTCAAGTCTGTCAGATCCCGATGACCGGTAAATCAGGCTTCCCGCTATCGCAATCATTGCCCCGTTGTCTCCGCAGTGTTGGGGTTCAGCAGCATAGTACCTTATTCCCAGTGACTTCCCAAGGTCGCTGAACATTTCCCTGAATCTTTTGTTGATCGCCACACCGCCTGTGAGTATGATTTCATCCTTCGACATGTGCCTAAGCCCCCTTTCAAGGCATTCCAGAACCATGGAAAAGGTGGTTTCCTGTACGCTGTAGGAAACGTCCTCCCTGCTTTTTCCATCCATTAGATGCTTCTGTGCTGCAGTGAGTATCCCTGAAAACGCCGTATCCATCCCCTTGACAGAATATGGTAAATCCAGCAGGTTATTTCCCTCTGATGCGAGCCTCTCTATAACCGGGCCTCCAGGAAAAGCATACCCCATCCCCCTTGCCAGTTTATCAAGCATGTTTCCCAGGCCTATGTCCATTGTTTCCCCGAAAACCCGGTAGAAGCCCAGGCTATGCATTATCACCTGTGTGTTGCCTCCAGAAACATATAGGACAGCAGGGTCAGTAAAACCCGAGGCAGCCCGAGCCACTTCCAGGTGGCCCATTGCATGATTAACACCTACAATCGGCTTCCGGAACTTCAGCGAAATAGCTCTCGCGGCTGTTGCTGCAACTCTCAGGCATGGTCCCAGCCCCGGCCCGCGCGAAAACGAGACAAGATCAATATCTTCGGGGACTATCGAGGCCACCCTGAATGCTTCATCGACCACATCCTTAATGTGATCAAAATGATGATTTGCAGCCTCCCTGGGCTGTATCCCCCCCTTCCTGGGGGCATAAACGTGCGTAATTGAGGAAAGAATAGTATTATCCCTGACTATCCCTGCGCCGACTGTATGGGAAGTCCCTTCTATTCCGAGAGTGATCACTTCATTTCCATAGCGTTGCAGCTTATTTAACGGATATTCGTTCTCTGTTTTATTGTGGATCGATAATGACCGTGCAATGGGCCAGGATTTTTCTTTAGCCAATTGACGGGGCACTTAGGAAAAAGAGCCCAGGATCAAAAGTCCTTCCTGTAACCTGAAAAAATGGCAGGAATGATGAATCAGTGCGGAATTCCCTGCAGGGGGAGTTATCAAAGAGGAGAACGGTCTCTTCGAACCGGTTGAGCAGGGCATTCCAGAAAAGAAAAAAGATACGGTATCCGGGGGACTCCCAAGATAATTTTTGTTTTTGGATTACAGATGCAAGCAGGAGTCAGGTAAAGATTCCTTGACCTGGAAGAGAATCAGAATTTGGATTTACTTCCTGCTCATGGATAAGAATTCCATTGCAACTTCATTAGAGAATTGTTATAAACATGGAAAAAATCACTGGTAGCTCTTCAAGAGCGGATATTTGAAATGGCAAAGTCTCTCGCTGTTATTGCAGACAGGAAAACCGGTAAGTCATTTAAGAAGGAAATTTCATCAGACAACCTGAACTCCCTCACTGGCAGGAAGATTGGCGAGGAAGTGGACGGAATATTCTTTGAACTCCCGGGATACAGAATGAAGATCACGGGCGGAACTACTGCGGACGGGTTTCCCATGCGAAAGGACCTGGCCCTTCAGGGGAAGAAGAAACTTCTTACTCCATATGGAACGGGCGAACGTGGCAAGAAGGGAGTCAGGAGAAAGATCACATTCAGAGGTTCCCTCATCGGACCTGACATCGCCCAGCTCAATCTTGTTATAGTTCAGTACGGACCGGGTACTATTGAAGAAAGCACAGCGAAGGAAAGCAAGTAATGCTTCCACAACCATCAGTCAACATTGGAATGGTTGGCCACGTCGACCATGGCAAGAGCACGCTTACAAAGGCGCTGACAGGCATCAAGACTGATGTACATTCCGAAGAGATCAAGAGAGGCATATCCATAAAGCTGGGATACGCAGATACTCCAGTATATAAGTGCATTGATGAAACAGGTAAAGAGCATTTCAGCCGAGAAAGGTCTGCTGATAACTGTTCCCTGGAAAGGGTTTTATCGTTTGTAGACGCCCCAGGGCATGAGACCCTTATGGCTACCATGCTGTCAGGTTCCTCAATAATGAACGGTGCTATCCTGGTTATCGCTGCAAATGAGAAGTGCCCGCAGCCGCAGACCAGGGAACATCTTACAGCGTTGGACATAATGGGGATAAGAAACATCATCGTGGTACAGAACAAGATAGATGTTGTCACCAGAGAAGGGGCAGAAAAGAACCACCGTCAGATACTTGATTTCATCAAGGGAAGCGTGGCAGAAGGTGCACCTATAATCCCCGTGAGTGCTTATCACAACATCAACATAGATGTGCTTCTCCATGCTATAATAGAAAAGATTCCACCTCCTGCGGTTAATGAGGCCGACACCCCTTTCATGTACGTTGCAAGGTCCTTCGATATCAACAAACCGGGCGCTGGTCCTTCTGAACTTAAAGGTGGCGTTCTCGGCGGTTCACTGGTGAGAGGGGTACTGAACATAGGCGATGAAATTGAAATCTCTCCCGGCCTGCAGTTTACCAGGGGCAAGAACCAGGTCTGGGAAAATCTCTACACCAGGGTAGTCTCCCTTCACTCGGGAAAGAATGAATACAAACGCATACATCCTGGAGGGCTCGCAGCGGTTGGCACTGAACTCGATCCTTTCCTTACTAAGGCGGATTCACTTACCGGGCGGGTGCTTGGACTGCCAGGAAAGATACCAATGGCAACATCCACATTGAGGATTGATGCACACCTGCTGAAGAGGGTGGTAGGTTCAGAGGAGGAGCAGAAGGTCGATCCGATCAGGACAAAGGAGAGCCTAATGCTTACAGTGGGTACTGCGAACACCGTGGGCATAGTAAATAGCCTCAGGGACAACGTGGCAGAAATACAGTTAAAGTATCCTGTAGCCGCTTATGATAAGGAAAGGGTAGCCATAGGTAGAAGAATAATGAACAGATGGCGTCTCGTCGGCTACGGCGAAGTAACCCTCTGAAAGTATTCACACATTCTGCTGAGGGGACAACCATTGCAATAGGGTCTGGATCGGCAATGTTCCTTTCCAAGCTGCACAAGCGTTGCATGGAAGTTCTTCATGGATCCTTTGCCTTTAATGGTCTTCTCTACAAGTGATCTGATATAGTTTCTGTGGATGGCATTGTCCATGCCAAGCCTGGAAAATATCCTGGTGGTATACCTGTCAACTACGAAAACTTCTCTGCCAAGTATGTAGCATAGTATGCTCTCGGCGGTTTCGCCACCAATTCCGTTCAGTGCCAGTAGGAAATCCTCCGCCTCCATGGTGGTCTTCTTTTCCAGAGATTCAAAACCTCCGGCCGCAGCAATAGACCTGCACACCGCAATGAGCCTCGCTGCTTTTATTCGGTAAAAACCAGAGCTTCTGATCAAACCAGATAGGACGTTTTCATCTGTTTCCGCAATGACCCGGATGTCCAGCATCCCTCTTTTTCGCAGTTCCGAAAGACTTTTTTCAACGTTTTCCCAAGAGGTGTTCTGCGTAAGTATCGCCCCTATGAGGATTTCATCTCTGGATTCCCCCGGCCACCAATTCAGATCCCCGTAACGTGCCTCCAGCATTGATGCAGCGGATAATATCTGGTCCTCAGGTTTCAATCTGACGGTGAAAAATGTTCAAGGTATTTAGGAGTTCTGCCGTTGGATATATTTGAAAAGGATTACCTGGCAATCCGGAAAGAGTGAGCGCGTAGTGTGCTTTTAACTATGTCTCCAACTGAAATTTCCAAATTTCAAATCTCATTTCGAAGCTGAAGAGTCGAGCCATGCATTATTCCCTGGCATTTTTAGAACGCAGCATTGTACCATAAGCAAGACCTTCATTCAAGGGATTGGAATCCAACTCAGACCGGTATTAAAAACGGATCTGGCAAGGCATGCACTTACTAGCTTTTATATATTAGATACACTTTATTTTTTTGGATGTTTAAAAAACAGTTGGTTCTTATGGTGGCTTTAGGAATGATGATCGCATTCAGCGGTCTCGTCATTCCTTCGGTTGTAGATGGAAATTATCAGGGAAACGTCCTATCCGGTGGACATGGTGTGACCATGTTCTTAATAGGGCCGGATAAGAAGGGCGGAGGAGGATCGTCCGCTCCCACCACCTATCCCGGATACATCCCGATACAGATTTGGGACGGATATCAGTATACGAGCAACGGAGCATACAATTCCAATTATGGTAGCGGTGAAGTCATTGCAGTGATTGATGCTTACGGAAGCCCGACAATAAGCAGCGACGTTAAAACATTTGACAGCACATTCGGCCTTCCAGCCATAAATCTGCAGATAGTCCAGCCCTTTGGAAAGGTTTCAAGGAATTCAGGATGGGCACTCGAAACTTCCCTTGACGTTGAATGGGCCCATGCAATGGCACCTGCAGCGAAAATTGTCCTTATTGAGACACCAAGCGCCTCTAATACCTACCTGATCAATGATGCCGTTAACTACGCCTATAACGTGACACACGCAAACATAATATCTATGTCGTGGGGAGAGGCACAGAGCGGTTTGACCTCGGCTGAACTCGCCCAGTATTCATCGATTTTCTATTATGTGGCTTCGCACGGTGCCATTCCGGTTGCTTCATCCGGCGACAACGGTGCAACGGACGGGACCAGTTCCATTACCGTGGACTATCCTTCTACCGATCCGTCAGTGGTTTCGGCAGGCGGGACTTCCCTGGTTCTCAACAACCCAACCTCAGGTGGAGCCAGCTATGGATATGAAACTGCCTGGAACAGCTCCGGCGGAGGAATAAGCACATACTTCCCTGAACCATCATACCAGTCTGGCGCAGGAATAAGTGCTTCTGGAAGGGCTACCCCGGACGTATCATATGACGCAAATCCAAATACGGGAGTTTGGGTATACGATACCACCACTTATGAAGGGTCATCAGGCTGGATTCAGGTAGGTGGAACGAGTGCGTCTGCACCACAGTGGTCTGCAATCTTTGCAGACATACAGTCTATCGACGGCGTCTCCGCGATTAATGGAGCAAACGTGCATCAGGTACTATACTCGATCTACTCAAGCACAGACTATGGCACGGCCTTCCATGACATAACTTCGGGATACAACGGATACTATTACGCAGGACCAGGTTACGACGAAGTGACGGGCATTGGAAGTCCAGTTGTTTATGAATTGATTTCTCTTACGCCATCATTTTGATGGCGGAATTTTTTAAACTCCATTTTTTAGGCAATTTCTTGCAGGCAATAGATATATAAGTTTAGGTAAAATCCCGTGGTGTATGAGCGAATTCGATGCAATCGTAGTAGGAGCAGGTCCTGCCGGGGCATCGGCAGCCTCCAGAATGGCATCTTCCGGACTGAACGTTCTCTTGGTCGAAAGGGGCGACCCGCCAGGCAGCAAGAACGTTTCTGGAGGAATCCTTTGGGGTCAGGAACTCTCCAAGCTCTATCCTGACTGGGAAAAGAGTGCCCCTCTTGAACGCTTCATAAGCAACAAAGTAACCGGTTTCCTGACTGATGACTCTTACATCGGCATCGACTTCAAGACAAAGAAATTCGAAAAAGAAAAGACAGGATATTCGGTCCTGAGGACAAAACTGGACGGTTGGCTTGCCAAGAAGGCAAAGGATGCGGGATCTATGGTAATTACCGGCATTACCGTTGACGGGCTTGCCTGGAATGGCAAAAGGGTGGTGGGGATCAAACAGGGTAATGACACTATCACATCCGATCTGGTTGTACTCGCTGAAGGCGCCAACCCGAGAATCGCAATAGGAGAGGGACTCCGTCCTCCCATTGGGGACCATGACGTCGCAATAGGAATAAAGCAGGTTGTTAAGCTTTCAGAACAGGTAATCAACGAAAGATTCAACCTCAGGAACGGAGCCGGCATGGCAGCAGAATTCTCACTCGGTTTCCTTAAGAATGGAGTAAAGGCAGGTGGATTTCTTTACACCAACAAGGACACTATCTCTGTCGGTGTCGTGATAGACATGGCTGCGCTAAGGAAAGACAACAGCACCTATTCTTTCAATATCATGGATCAGTTTGTCAGTCACCCCTATATAGCCCCCTACCTCGAAGGCGGGCAGCTTCAGGAGTACAGCGCCCATCTGGTATGCGAAGGTGGCATCGACTATGTCCCCAAGCTTTACGGCAACGGTTACGTGATCACCGGGGATTCTGCGGGATTATCATTCAGTAACGGCATGGTAATTCAGGGTATGAATTATGCAATTGCTTCCGGGATCGCAGCGGCTGACACTGCAGTCAGATGCAAGAACAGCGGGTCTTACGATCTCGACCATATAGCATATTACGACCATCTCATGAAGGATTCCCAGGCGATCAAAGACATGAATAACTTCCGGGGAATTTCAAAGGTGACCTGGAGCCCGATGGTTCATGAATTTATCCCAAAGTTTGCGGAGCGTGTGCTGAATGGCATGTTCCACGAAACAGGAGAGCCTAAAAAGCATCTGATGGAAATAGCGCTTGGTAGCCTGAAGGAAACCGGTTATGACAGGAAGAAGCTGATAATTGAAGGATTCAGATTGATGAGGAAGATGTGAATGAACATTGAGGAAAAACTCTCCGTGCTGAATTACAAGACTGACCCGACTTATGCACACATTACCGTAAAGCCTGATCTCTGTGAAGTATGCCCTGATCATTTCTGCACTTTCGCATGCCCTGCGAGCTGCTACAAACTGATTGACGGCAAGCTGAATTTCAAGTATGAGGATTGCGTTGAATGTGGAACTTGTTTCGTTGCATGCTCCCATGGTAGCGTGAACTGGACCAACCCGAAGGGCGGGCAGGGGATAAAGTATAAACTGGGATGATATGCCATGGTTCTTGAAATAGTTGTGATGGTAAAGCAGGTACCGGACAGCCAGGAAGTGGTCATTGATCCAGTAACGATGAACCTGAACAGGAGCATGACCAGGAACGTCACGAACAGGGCAGATGAGAATGCCCTTGAGGCGGCACTGCAGATAAAGGATAAGGTCCCGGCAAATATCACCATTGTTTCCATGGGCCCCCCTCAGGCCGAAACCACCATGATTGAATGCCTTGCAAGGGGCGCAGACAGAGCAGTCTTAGTCTCCGACAGGGCATTCGGAGGCGCAGACACATACCCAACCGGGCTCACGGTGGCATCGGCAATTTCCAAGCTTGATCATTTCGACATTATCATAGCCGGTGAAGAATCTTCTGACTCCAGCACAGGGCATGTTGGCCCGGGAGTGGCTGAGTTCCTCGGAATTGACCAGATAACGTACTGCAGCAAGATTGAATTTTCGGATGGCCGTGTGACTGCCGAAAGAGAACTCGAAGACGGTACAGAAGTAGTACAGTGCCCCACACCAGTGCTGGTGACCATGCTTCTTGGAAGCAACTTTCCCCGCATGCAGACTCTTAGGCGTAAAATTGACGCAACGAGAAAAGGCATTGAGGTATGGAACCTGGAAAAGCTCGGGCTTCAGCCGGAGTGGGTAGGGGTGCGCGGATCACCCACAATAGTGAGAAAGATGCAGTCCATCAAGGAGAGGGAGAGGGCAAAAAAACCTGTCACTGTGGAAACTATCCCGGACATGGTAAAGGAACTCTACGAAAAGAATATCCTCAAGGTGAAGTAAATTGGTAGGACTTCAGTTTGCAAAACCCGTTGACAAACCCGAAGAATACAGGCATGTGTTCGTTTATTTGGAAAGTGGTCAGGGCAGGTTGAAGAGAGTCGCTCTGGAAATGATCGGCATCGGCAGGGAACTCGCAACGAAGGTCAACGAGGAACTCGTTGGCATACTGATTGGCGATGACATATCCAGCATGGCGGAAGAGGCTGTGTCTTATGGCTGTGACAGAGTGCTCGGTGCACAGTCAAAGGATCTGAGGGACTTCAGGACAGTCCCATACGCGAACCTTGTTGGGGAATTTGTTATGAGTGAGAAACCCAACGTCTTTCTTATACCAGCTACAAGGAATGGGAGGGATCTTGCGTCAAGGATTGCAGTAAAGTGTCAGGCAGGCGTGACTGCAGACTGCACAGAGCTTGACATAGAGACGGATACCAGAATTCTGTCTGCCCGCAGACCAACATACGGTGAGAGCATGCTGGCAGAGATCCTCTGCAGGAAGCACAGGCCTCAGATGGCGACCGCAAGGGCCGGAATATTCAAAGTTCCGGCAAAGGTGGATGGGAAACCCGCCGGAAAAATAGACATAAGGAACGTGAAGATAGACAAGAAGTATCTCACCAAGAATATCATCGAGTTCAGAAAGAAGGATAGGGTTGATCTTACTGCTGCGGACATAGTAGTATCAGGTGGCCTGGGACTAGGAGGACCGGCTGGATTCAAAATGCTTGAGCAGCTGGCAGGTGAAGTTGGAGGCGTTGTGGGCGCCTCGCGCCCTACGGCGGATCTGGGATGGATTTCCAGGGATCACCAGGTTGGGCAGACAGGGACTACTGTTAGGCCCAAGCTGTATGTTGCTGCAGGCATTTCCGGAAAAATCCAGCACATCATGGGAATGAAGAACAGCGAGACCATAATAGCGATAAATACTGATCCCAATGCCGAAATTGTAAAGTATTCTGACTATTTTATAAATGCGGACGTCAACAAGGCCATTCCTGCCATCATAGACGCAGTCAAAAAATACAGGAAAGAATCGGCTGGTGGCAAGAAGGCCAAAACGCCTCCACAGTAATTCTGCCTTTGAGGGGGTGTTAAGCCCCGCCCTTTCCGGCTATTTCCAGAGCAAAATATGTGATCACAAGATCCGCGCCAGCCCTGAATATTGATGTTATGTATTCCCCAACAGTTTCATGGGGCAGGATTCCAAGATCCAGGGCATGCCTGATCATGGAGTATTCGCCGCTCACACTGTACACGGCCAGAGGCTTGGGGAAATGGTCTGAAACCGATTTCACTATATCAAGGTAGAAAATTGCCGGCTTGACCATGATTATGTCAGCACCTTCTTCAATGTCGAGGGACGTTTCCATCAGATATTCTTTCTTCCTGCGATAATCCATCTGATAGCTTTTTCTGTCTCCCACCCTGGGAGCGGAATCGGCTGCATCCCTAAATGGTGAATAGAGGGTGGAAGCATACTTGTTGCTGTAACTCATGATCATGACATTTTCGTGACCAGATTTGTCTAGAGCTCTTCGGATTGAACCAACCTGGCCGTCCATCATCCCGCTCGGTGCAACTACATCCACACCGGCATCTGCGTAGCTTGCAGCAATCTTGTCATATACGGAGAGTGTGGCATCATTGTCGACATAACCATCACGGATGATGCCGCATTGACCAGTATCGGTGTATTCGCAAAGGCAGAGATCCGCGATTACGTTAAGGGAGAAATTTTCCCTGGCAATCCTGATGCTTTTCTGTACGATCCCGTCACTCAGATAGGAGGAGCTGCCTCCGGAGTCCTTCTCCTTTGGGATGCCGAAAAGAATAATGTTCTTGAGACCAGCATGCTGCAGCTCATCTAGATGGCCAGGCAAGGCGTCTATACCGTGCCTGAAAATGCCGGGCATGGAATTGATTTCCCGCTTTCCATTCAGCCCTTCGTCTACGAAGACAGGCATAATCAGCTTCCTGGCATCAACAGACACATCACTGAGCAATTCCCTGATGGACTGGTTGACCCTCGCGCGGCGCATTCTGGTAATAGGGAACATAAGGCATAAATGCGAATCCACAATTTAAGTGATGGTATGGCTCCAATGTTTCAGGTCAGGGCGATCTCGGAGATGATCCTGCCATCCGATATGCTGGACACAATAGTTTCGGGTTTCCGGGACAGCAAGGGGCCTCTTCACCTGTCGCAGCATCCTTCTGGAGGGCTCACGTATGACGCCAACGGAAACAGGCTCAGGGTGATATATGACCTGACGGGTGAATCAAGAAATGAAACATCAGAAAAGGCGCTCAAGATCGTTTCAGAGATTTCCATCCAGGTGCTGTCTGCAGTGATCAGCACTATTCAGGGAAATGTTAAATATCCCGCTGTGAAAGGCATCTGGATTGAATGGATCAAAACCTCAGGCAACGAATGAGAGCCTTATTCCGGGCCATTTTTCTTCATCATAGGTGACCGATCCTATGTACATGTTGGCAGAGTCAGAGTTAAGCGTGACGTAACCGTTGATGTCGTTGATGTGGACAGTAAAGCTGGAATAATGATACAGTTTACGGTATTCCTCTTCATCTGCCACAATCACCACGATTCCGGTTGGCCTTATGGCGTTTATGATCGTGGCGAAGTCTCCCGCAAACGAATCCCCATAGATGAATTTGAGGAAGTCAGTTGAGAATACGTAAACATAAGGCTTCTTGGAGTTTGTCATGTAGTAGTCAATGACCTCTCTCGGGAAATCCTCTATCATGTTCTTTCCGCCTATGTTTATGACAAACGGGCTGGACTTCTCTGCCTTTTCTGCCGTAATATAATGCTTCAAGAAGTCTGGATCCATTGTTCCAACTAGTATCCTGGACGATTCGTAATTGCTCGAAGTCACATCCAGTATCCCCCTGCCGTTGGTAATGCTGTGCTTGATTACGCTGTTCTTGAAAAGATTGACGTACTGGTCAACCACATTTGACTGGGTCTGCCGGTGGATCATTACCACTGACCCGAGTGGAAGCTTGTCGGTTGCATTTGGATACAGTTTTGCAAACTCGGGCATCCCCAGAGAGACCTCGAACTGCCTGTCCTCTGCCTTCACGATCTTCTTCATTCGCTGGGCCGGATAAACGATCTGCTCCCTCTTGAAGGACTGGAAATGTCCTGAATCAAGTGAGTACAGATAAATGGGGCTTGACCCGATTGAAACCCCGCGGAGTTTCTCTATTGTGACGGTTCTGATGATAAAGTTGTTGAAATAGTCATACCCCATCCTCACCACGCCGTCGGCATAGTAATCAAGTGCAATCTCCCTGTCCTGTTCCATTATCATGAGGATGTTTGCTCCTGACTTTTCCACCAGGTCCTTCTGTATAACCTGGAAGAGAATTTCCGGATCAAGATCGTATTTTTCGGCAAGTGCCTCGATAGAATCAACCACCACGACTGGCTTGGAATTGACGTTTTGGCTTACAAAAGAGTACAGGGATTCCAGTTCAGGGAGTATCTCCTCTATGTTCAGGACGATTCCCTGGGAACCAACATTTCCAAGATTTCTTGAAACCTTGCCCTCCTCGATCATCCTTTCAAGCCGTTCCAGGTTTTCCCGAAACGCATCGCTGAGCGTATCTACATTCCTGTTCCTGCTCTTGGATCCTGCTGAGACTTCTCCCAGCCATGGAAATCGCTCTGCAAGAGGATCATTGGAGAATCTTGTCGTGATATAGTAAGAGGGTGACGTTTTCCGGAGTGAATCAAGAAGCTCAAGGGCAAACGTGGTTTTACCCGCTCCAGGCTTGCCTTTTATGATCAGGGAACTGCCATACTGTTGCCTCAGGAACTTGGAAAAAGTTTCCAGCAACACGTCATTTAGCATCAGGGTTAAATCGTTAATGCTATATATATGTCTTTGCCGTCAACATCGGAGAAATGTCACTTCAGTTGAAATAATCGTCGAAAATAAATGTGGACATGATCCGGCTTAATTGAATATTCATCGTCTCTTAGTCCAGTGAAGGATTATATATGTGTTTTAGATTGCAGCGCGGTGACGGCCACAACAGTGGAAATACACCTGGTCTCATTCCGAACCCAACGGTGAAGCCCACTGTGTTCTGCACGCGTACTGTCTTCCGCGAGGGGACGGGAAATGTAGATCGCTGTCGCCACTCACGTTTCTTGGAGGTTCGATCCCAAAGTTGAAAAAACCAGATTCTTCAAAGGATGAAATTAACAGGGAAGGGGTGAAGGGCCTCTACGAGGAGAATCGGAAACTGGTGGATCAGTTTGGTGCAGAGTACATTTCCAATGTGGAAAAGCTCCCGGACTTTTACACTTTCTCCAACGGATTGATATTCTCGCACAGGAATCTCGGTGACTTCCTTAGAGCAATAAAAAGGGGCGAAAAAACTGCAATTGTATCAGGGCTTAACCCGAGCTCCTCTATGCACATTGCTCATCTTTCTGTTTTCGATACAAACCTTTTCTTCCAGAGGAAGTATGGATCCAGGGTCTTCATACCCATGTCTGACGATGAAAGTTACGTTACTGGGAAGATAGAGACACAGGAGGAAGGGCTAAGAAAATCCCTCTCACTAACGAAGAGCATTCTGGCTTTGGGATTCGATCCCGCAATGACAGTGGTAATTATAGACCAGCTTTATCCGCAGATATACAACCTTGCATTTTCCATATCCAGAAGGGTCACGCTTTCCACTGTCAAAGCGACTTACGGATACACCCCGGATAAGAACATTGGAATGCACTTCTATCCAGCAGTTCAGGCTGCCCACGTAGTCTTCCCGAACCTCTTCGGGATACCCAATGTGCTGGTGCCAATCGGGCCAGACGAAGATCCGCACCTCAGAATTTGCCGTGATGTGGCTGAACTGCTTGGATACAGGAAACCATCGGTGATTCACTCACTTTTCCTGCCCGGCATAGACGGGAGCAAGATGTCAAAGAGCAAGAACAATGCAATCTACCTGCTTGACAGCGATAAGGAAACAAGGAAAAAGATAATGAATGCCTTCAGCGGCGGTCAGGCGTCCATTGAGGAACACAGGAGGATCGGGGGAGACCCGGATGTGGACATCCCGTTTACCTACCTCAAGTATTTCTTCCTTCCCCCTGATGAAGCCGAACGCATTGCGAATGAATACAGATCGGGAAAAATACTGAGCGGAGAAATGAAAACCCTGCTCTATGAAAAGCTGGAGGAAAGACTGGAAAAGTTCAGGAAGGCATTCGACAGGGTTACCTATGGTCAGATTGACAGTGTCATCATCAAGAACGATGAAACTGACATTGTGTCCCTGTGCGAAAAATATTCCATCTAGTCCTCCCTCATGAAGAGATCCTTCTGGATCATCGCCCTCAACTTCTTCAGTTCCGACGGTTTGAATATGCCGTATTCTGTTATAAATGCAGATACATATTTTGCAGGGGTCACGTCGAATGCCGGATTTTTTGCCCTGCTTTTCTCAGGTGCCAGCCTCTCTCCGCCCAGGGATAAGACCTCATCTTCGGATCTCTCCTCTATGGGGATATCCTCACCGGAACTGATGGTGAAATCAAACGTGCTGACCGGAGCTGCTACGTAGAATGCCACTCCATTCTCGTGTGCCACCACGGCCTTCTCATATGTCCCGATCTTGTTGGCAAAGTCCCCGTTTGCGGCAATCCTGTCGGCGCCTACGATGGCAAGATTCACCTGGCCGGTGTGCATAAAATGGCCGGCGGCATTATCTGCAATGACAGCGTAGGGAATTCCCTCATTCTGCAATTCCCATGCGGTGAGTCTGGATCCCTGCAATCTAGGGCGTGTCTCGTCTACAAAGACGAATATCTTCTTTCCCTGCTGGGAAGCAATTCTGAGCGGGGCGAGAGCCGTTCCCCACTCTGTTACCGCGAGTGCTCCTGCATTACAGTGCGTGAGGATCTGAGCCGGGGAAGGAATTAGTTCATTTCCATACTCGCCGATTTTCCTGCAGCGGTTGGTTATCTCCTGCTGGTACCTTCTTGCTGCATCAAGTGAAAAACCGTTTGCAATCATGAATTTAATTGCCCTGAAAAGATCATATGCAGTTGGTCTTGTGCCGCCAATTATTCTGGTGGCCTCTTCCATGTCCTCTCCGTTTTTCTTCGCAAGCGCTAGGCCCCAGGCAGCAGCAATTCCTATTGCGGGCGCACCTCTCACCACCATATCCTTTATTGCATGCGCAATGTCCTCAGTATTTCTGGCCCTGAAAAATTCAACCTTTCCTGGAAGCAGTCTCTGGTCTATCATTACAACTTCATTGTTTTCAAACCATACTGCCCTCAGCCTCCTGAGTTTCTCCCCGGTCTCTCCATTCATGTTACTTGATTCATTTACCATAAAACTAGTTTTTCTTTTCGAAAGTCAAAAGAATCTTTATATTGAAACAAAATATCGGCGTGCTCTGGTTGCTTGGGCCCGTAGCTCAGCTAGGTAGAGCATCTGGCTTTTAACCAGGTGGTCGGGGGTCCGAATCCCCCCGGGCCCGCAGGGGTGGTAAGATGGCAAAAATAAACGTACTGAAACACGATATGGTGCCAGAACATCATATCGTCGGTAAAGAGGAAGAGGAAAGAGTTTTAAGGGAATTGAATATTAAGAAAGACTTGTTACCCAGAATTAATAGAAATGACCCTGCAATTAAGGCTTTGGAGGAGATAAACGGTCCGATAGAGGACGACACAATCATAAAAATTATCAGAAAGAGCCCAACCGCAGGAATCTCCGTCTATTACCGGGTAGTGGAAGGCGGTCTTTTCAAATGAAGGAAATTATTGACGCATTTTTCAGATCCAAGGGGGTAGTGAACCACCAGATAGAATCGATGAATTATTTTGTCTCGACGAAGGACAATCCCAACAGCATAATGCAGCAGATTGTTGACGAAACCAAGATCTCTGATGAAGACGAGGCAGGGATCATCCTCCTTGACAAATCGAAGACAAACGGCAAGGAAATAAGAATCGTATACGGGAGAACAAAAGACAGAAACGGAAAACTTTCCGGCCCGACCATATGGGTGGAAAAGCCCGAGATCAAGGAAGCCTCCGGTGCCGCAAACCAGATCACCCCGAACGAGGCGAGGCTCAGGGATCTGAATTATCTTGCGCCCATCAACCTCAAGGTTAAAATCATTGAGGACGGGGTGGAAAGGGACTCGGAGACCATAAGAATCGGAGAATTGCCGGTCATGGTCAGGTCAAAGATATGCACCCTCAGCGGTCCTTCCCTTGACCAGTACATCGAGAAGAACAACGGGCCAGTCAGTGGTACGCGGGAGGAAAAGCTCCAGTATGTTGGGGAAGATCCAAGCGATCCTGGAGGTTACTTTATCATAGGGGGTTCCGAACGTGCAATAGTTTCGCTGGAAGATCTGGCACCAAACAGAATACTCGTAGAATCCGAGGAGAAGTATGAGAGCATGGTGGAAGTGGCAAAGGTGTTCTCACAGAGGGGCGGATTCAGGGCACTCACCTCTATGGAAAAGGGAAACGACGGAATCATAAACGTAACAATCCCAAGCGTTGCTGGCACAATCCCTCTGGCAATACTGATGAAAGCACTGGGCATGGAAAAAGACTCGGAAATTCACGATGCCATACTTTCTTCCACAAGGATGGAGCCTATTATTTATGCGAACATCGAGGAGGCAAAGAATCCAAAGATACTCCCACCAAACGGTATCAACAACACTGAGGATTCGATAATTTACCTCGAAAAGAGGTTTGCATCAGGACAGGCGAAGGAATACAGGGAGAAGAAGATCTCTCAGATGCTGGATAAGTCACTGCTGCCGCATCTTGGCGATTCCGAGGAGGAAAGATACAAGAAGGCAATTTACCTTGGAAGAATGGCAAGAGCCCTTCTTGAACTTGCCTTGGGAATGAGAAAAGAGGACGACAAGGACCATCTTGCAAATAAGAGAATAAAATTGTCTGGTGATCTCCTTGATGAGATATTCCGCGGGGCATTTCAATCAGTAATGAAAGATCTGAAATACCAACTGGAGAGGACCTACAACAGAAGGAAAGGCATTAAGCTGAAGCCTGCAGTCAGGCAGGACCTTCTTACACAGAAACTGCTGCATGCCATGTCTACCGGCAACTGGTCTGGTGGAAGAACCGGCATTTCCCAGCTTCTTGACAGGGTTTCCAACGTTAGCACTTTGAGCCACCTGAGGAGGATAATATCCCCACTGACCAGATCGCAGCCACATTTCGAGGCCAGGGACCTTCACCCAACACAGTGGGGGAGGATATGCCCGAACGAAACTCCCGAGGGGCAGAACTGTGGTCTCGTAAAGAATGCGACACTTATAATTAACGTGACAGAAGGGGTGGATGAGGCACCTGTTCTTGAATCACTCGCAAAGAACAATGTTGAAGAAAGAATTGGGAAATCCGTTAACGGCAGGGTCTACCTGAACGGAGACCTCATAGGCTACCATAAGGATCTCAAGACCCTCACAAGAAGCATGCGGGAACTCAGGAGAAAGGGTATGCTTTCAGATGAAGTCAACCTGAGGCACGATGAGGATACTGATGAACTTGTCGTCAACTGCGACCGTGGAAGGATCAGGAGGCCGCTTATTGTGCTTAACTCAGGGAATACCGTTCTCACATCCAAGGATCTGAGAATGCTGGATACCGGCGAGAAGACGATCTCAGATCTCACGCGGGAAGGGAAACTGGAATGGATTGACGCCGAGGAGGAGGAAAACCTGCTGATCTCGGTATACGCTTATGAGCACCCCGAGAAGTGTACAAAGTGCGGGCAGTTCCTTTCTAGGAGCCAGGCCACATGGGTCGATCTTGGAGAGGAAGGGAATTCTCCGAAGGAATTCAAGGTGAGATGCGAGAAGTGCAAGAATGTAATGCAGGTGAACAGCCTGCTGAGCCCCGATCATACCCACCTTGAGATAGATCCTTACCTGCTGCTGGGGGTCACGGCATCCGTGACTCCTTATCCGGAGCATAATTCATCCCCGAGGATTACAATGGCCGCGGCCATGACCAAACAGTCCATAGGGCTGTCATCCTCCAATTTCAGAATACGGTCCGACACCAGGGGGCATTTCCTGCACTATCCGCAGATACCTCTTGTAACAACGAAGGTGATGGATTATATCAATTATGACAGAAAACCCGCTGGCCAGAACCTTGTCGTGGCCATTCTATCATATGAGGGTTACAACATACAGGACGCCATCGTAGTGAACAGAGCTGCAATTGAGCGTGGCATGGGTCGCAGCTCGTTTTTCAGGACTTACACTGCGGAAGAGCGCAGATATCCGGGTGGACAGGAAGACAGGTTTGAGATTCCCACCCACGACGTACTTGGTGCAAGGGCTGAAGAGTTCTACAAGAACCTGGATGAAAACGGAATTATATTCCCAGAATCGTACGTTGAGGGATCAGATGTTCTTGTGGGTAAAACCTCACCGCCAAGATTCCTCGAGGAAGGAGCGGAAAAGCTCGGCCCGCAGAGGAGAAGGGAATCATCCATAACAATCAGGCCCAATGAAAAGGGCTTCGTCGACAACGTGATACTTACGGTTTCGGAGAGCAACAGCAGGGTGGTGAAGATCAGGGTAAGGAGCGATCGGGTTCCCGAGCTGGGTGACAAGTTTGCCTCCAGGCATGGGCAGAAAGGAGTCATTGGAGTCATAGTGCCGCAGGAAGATATGCCTTTCACAGAGGAGGGAATAATCCCTGACATCATCATAAACCCGCACGGCATCCCTTCAAGAATGACCGTTGGTCACATCCTGGAAATGATGGGCGGAAAGGTTACATCGATGAAGGGCGGAAGAATCGATGGAACAATATTCAGCGGTGACCAGGAAGAGTCCCTCAGGGAAGCGCTTGTCAGCTATGGATTCAGGAGGTCTTCTTCTGAAGTAATGTATGATGGAATTCTTGGTACAAAGTTCAAGGCAGACGTTTTCACGGGCGTGATCTATTACCAGAAGCTTCATCACATGGTGGCCGGCAAATTCCACGCCAGGTCAAGGGGACCGGTTCAAATTCTCACGCGGCAACCAACCGAGGGAAGATCGAGACAGGGTGGTCTCAGATTTGGAGAAATGGAAAGAGACACGCTGATAGCGCATGGTGCAGCCATGGTGATCAAAGACAGGCTGCTTGACCAGAGTGACGGTACAATCCTGTATGTATGCGGCAATCCTACCTGCGGGCATCTGGCCATTTTTGACAGGAAAAAGGGATCAATAAAGTGTCCGGTATGTGGGAACACGGGTAATATACACCCCGTGGAAACAAGCTATGCCTTCAAACTTATGAGAGACGAGTTGAGCACAATGGGTGTTATGATGAGACTTGAACTGGGTGATCTGAGATGACTACGGGAATATCCAAGCGGATAAGCAGCATCCAGTTTGCACTGCTGTCGCCCGATGAGATAAGGAAGATGTCCCAGATCAAGGTTATTACCGCTGACACATACGATGACGACGGATACCCGATAGAACGCGGCCTGATGGACCTGCATATGGGTGTAATCGAGCCTGGTCTGAAGTGCGCAACATGCTTCGGTAAAGTGGACGAATGCCCGGGCCATTTCGGGCATATCGAGCTTGCAATGCCGGTTGTTCATGTGGGCTTCATAAAGGAAATAAAAACTTTCCTGGAATCTACATGCAGCAGCTGCGGCAGGATAAAACTGACCCAGGATCAAATTGATAAGTACAGAAAGAGAATGGAGGGTTTCGATTTTGCCTCCTCCGATCCGGAAAATCTGGCTCTGGTTTCCAAGAGGATCACCGACGAGGCTGCTATGAGGAAGATCTGCCCGCACTGCAACGCACCACAGAAGGCAGTTATACTCGACAAGCCAACCACTTTCCGTGAGGAAGGTATCAAGGTAACCCCCAAGGAGATCAGGGAAAGGCTGGAAAGGATACCGGATAGCGATCTTATTTTCTTCGGCATGAACAGCAAGGTGGCCAGGCCTGAATGGATGGTATTGACAGTACTCCCGGTCCCGCCTATCAACGTGAGGCCCTCTATCACCCTTGAAACAGGAGAGAGGAGCGAGGACGATCTGACGCACAAGCTCGTCGACATCATAAGGATCAGCCAGAGGTTGAGGGAAAGCAGGGATAACGGATCTCCGCAGCTAATCATCGAAGACCTCTGGGATTTGCTCCAGTTCCATGTCACAACGTATTTTGATAACCAGACCGCCGGTATTCCACCAGCAAGACACAGATCCGGAAGACCGCTCAAGACACTTGTCCAGAGGCTCAAAGGAAAGGACGGCAGGTTCAGGTCCAACCTTTCCGGGAAGAGGGTGAATTTTTCAGCAAGAACTGTGATTTCGCCAGAGCCGTTCCTGTCCGTGAACGAGGTTGGAGTGCCGGAGAGGGCTGCAAGGGAACTTACTGTACCAGTAATTGTGACTCCATTCAATATAGACAGCATCCGCGAGATCGTGAAGGTCGGGCCGGAGGCAAGGGATGAGTTTGGAAGGTACCGTGCCGGGGCCAACTACATAATCAGGCCGGATGGCAGAAGGATAAAGGTTACAACGCAGAACGCGGAGGAGAACAGCAAGAGGATAGAGGTTGGCTGGACAGTGGAAAGGCAGCTCATGGAAGGGGATATAGTCCTGTTCAACAGGCAACCGTCCCTTCACAGGATGTCAATGATGGCTCACACCGTGAGGATCATGCAGGGGCAGACTTTCAGGTTCAACCTTGCAGTATGCACCCCATACAATGCTGACT
>JAJZNS010000049.1 GCA_021811635.1 Thermoplasmata archaeon | reverse complement strand
ACCCTTCTCGTAATAGATGCTACTATGGGGCAGCAGGCCGGGCCTCAGGCAAAGGCGATGGATGAGGCGGTAGGGATCTCGGGAGTCATAATCACCAAGATGGACGGGACTGGCAAGGGAGGAGGCGCACTGAGCGCAATATCCATTCTCCATAAGCCAGTGTTTTTCATTGGAACCGGAGAGCACATGGAAGATTTCGAGATATTCAACGCAAAGAGATTCCTGTCCCGTTTGATGGGGCTGGGCGATCTCGAATCGCTGCTTGAGGTTGTTCAGGAGGCGGAAATGACGCCGGAGGAGACGGAGAAGTCCATCAACAAACTCATGAGCGGCAAGTTCAACCTCAAGGACATGTACGAAGTGTGGGAGAAATTTTCAAAACCCGGGCTGATGGGGAAACTCTTCCAGTCGCTACCAATGGCAAAGATGCCCGGCGTGAAGAAGATTGACGAGGGGGCCTTTGAGAATGCCGAAAACAAGCTCAGGGTGTACAGGACTGTGATGGACTCGATGACATTCGAGGAGCTTGAGGAACCCGAGGTGATCAACGCTCAGCGCATATCCAGGATAGCAAGGGGAAGCGGTCGGTCGGATCAGGACGTGCGCGCCCTTCTGAAGGAATTCAAGGCGATGAAAAAGAACCTCAAGGAGATACAGGGCAACCGCGGGTTCAAGAAAATGCTCAAGGCCCAGATGAAGAGCGGGAACTTCGGCCTTGAGAATATGGATAACCTGACCGGCGGATCAGATTAGATCCTCCAGTTCTTTCATCAGCTCTGGATATTTCTGCTGGACAGCCTCCAGGATAGCCTGCGTAGAGATATCATTTACCTGCACCTCGGACATGACGTCGACAAGCTTGTCCATGGTCTCATCCGAAAGAGTGGCCAGTTTTTCCTTCGCAAGCCAGTTCCTCAGGTGTTTTCTCTCGAACTTGTCCTTGACCATCCTTTCGTACTTGGACATCATCTCCTGGCTGAAATCGTCCTTCTCGATCGCCTCCTTTGCGATGGATGCAGCGTATTTTCCGGAAATGTAGGAGTTTGCAATGCCTCCTCCTGTAATGGGATCAATGAGCCTGGCTGCATCCCCAACAAGCAGGAGACCAGGAAGGGTGAACTTGTCCTTGACCTTTGATACCGAAACGCCGCCGGTGATGTACTGTATGGTCTTGCCCTTTGAATATCCGGGGTGGTTCTTTATCCAGTTGTCCAGGTAATTCTTCACGTCAAACCTGTCCTTTGCTGCAGTTATTGTGACTCCTATCCCCACGTTGGCTTCCCTTTCACCCTTCGGGAAGACCCAGAGGTAGCCTGCAGGGGCAACGCTTCCAAGGTAAAAATCCGTGTAATCCGGATCAGAATCGACGTTTCTCATCCTGTATTCCACGCAGGAAATTATGTCATTCTTTGCCAGAATTATTGATTTGAGACCGGCCCACCTTCCGAATTCGCTTTCAAACCCGTCGGCGGCAATCACCATTTTTGCCCTGACATCTTCCATCTTTCCATTGTGCCGTACCCTGGCGCCTGCAACCTTGCCGTTTTCCTTAATCACCTCAAGCGCCGGCGACTTGATCCATATGTCTGCTCCAGCTTCAGCGGCAAATGCTGCCATTTCCTTGTCGAACTTGTCCCTCTCCACAACGAAACCAACTTCGTTGCCTGCCTTCTCTGCCCTAAGCACAATTGCCTTCTTCTCGGAAGGCCCGAATATCCTTGCCCCCTTGACCTCATCAGCTATCCAGTGCTGGTTGGGCTTGATCTCTCCCTCATGCATCCATTCCTTGGAGAGGCCCTCGCCGCATCTGACAGGCGATCCTATGTCCGGCCTTTTCTCTATCATCAGGGTTTTGAGCCCGGCTCTTGCAGAAAACCTTGCCGCGGAGCTCCCGCCCGGTCCCGCGCCCACCACCAGGACATCATAGTTTTGCATGGAACCACTCCGCTGAAATTGCGCCGGTCGGGCACCCTATGACACAGAATGTGCACTTTATGCATTTGTTCTCGTGTATCTCAATTACCGTGTCGTCCATGAATATGGCATCCGTCGGGCACATCCCTACGCAGGCCCCGCAGTAATTGCAGAGGCTCCTGTCAACGTCCATCTCGCTCTTGACCTTTATTTCAACCATTTTATCACTCGTTTATCTGATCGCCTTGTGTTAACGGGCTAGCGTAAAAGCTTCTCGTGATATATTTTCTTTTTGTATTGCCCTGCATAAATATCAGTCTGCGTACTACCTACGATTTTTTACGTTTGGAGAAGTATCGGCAATAGGAGTTAACCCTGCATATTTCGCATCGCGGCCTGACAGGCCTGCATACGGTCTTCCCGAATTCCACCAGCATTGGGTTGAGGCCCACCCACCTGTCTCTGGGGATAATCTTCATCAGTCTTTTTTCAGTGGCGGCAGGGTCATCCGATCTTGACCAGCCAAATCTTCTGCTGATTCTCTGGACATGGGTATCAACTGCAATGGCAGGAATTCCCATTGAATCGGAGAGCACGACGTTGGCCGTTTTCCTTCCCACACCGGGGAGTGAAACCAGATCCTCCAGCGTTTCAGGCACCCTGCCTCCAAATCTGTCTATTATAATCCTTGAAACCTGAATGATGCGCTTTGCCTTTACCCTGTAGAATCCCACCCTTGCAATTACTGATTCTACATCGCGGGGATCGGCCATGGCCAGGCCATCCGCATTTCCGTACCTTTCAAACAGCCTTCTTGAAGCGCTGTCAGTCACCTCATCCCTTGTTCTGTGCGAGAGGATTGTCGTTATGAGCACCCAGAAGGGATCGGAAAACTCGAAATGGTGGGGCGGAGCCTGGCTTCCAATCTGCTGCAGTATCTCTCTTATGTCAGCTGTTCTATTCCCCATCGATCATCCTCCAAGCGGGACTGATCCAAGGTAAACAAGGGTATTTCCCCTAAACCCGGCCTTTGCCGTCAGCACTTCACCGCCTGCAGCGAGGAAAGCTTCGAGCTGATCTGCAAAATCAGGGTCAGTTTTGCTGTTCGCCTGGAAACTTGTGGCATCTTCAGAGAAAACCAGGAAGAGCACGTATGCCCTCCCGCCTTCACGTACATAATCGGTAAGTGCTCTTACCTGTTCCGTTCCGCGCTTTGTGGGTGCATCAGGGAAAAGTGCCACTGAATCAAGGGCAAGCGAGCACCCCTTCACCTCAAGGTAGACCATGCCGGCGCCACTTTCCCAAGCAAAGTCTATTCTCTTACCGGAAAGGGGCACCTCCTGCCTGAAGCCGTCGCAAAGCAGATGGGAAGCTATATCCGAATGTATGCCAGAATCAACAAGTATCCAAAAGGATCCACGCCGTGCCGCAGATATCCTGTACTCCGTTCTCGCGGCATGCGCGCGTCTTATGAGGACAAAGTTGCCTGGAAAAATAAGTTCCTTCAGCCTTCCAGGATCGTGGAGATGGCATTCGAAGTCCCTGCCATCATGGGAAGCGATCACCAGGAACCTGTTTTTCCTCTCTACCACCATGCCCTGAAAGAGATCGCCAAATCTGTACAGCACGAGTCCAATCGGGAGATCTTTCAGCGGGAAAGACCCGTCAAACAACGCCAATGCTTTTCCCTATCTTCCTGAATTCCTCCACTGCGAGGGCAATGTCCTCATCCGAGTGCACTGCGGAGGGCATGAGCCTGATTCTTGCAGCGCCCCTAGCAACAGTCGGGAATACAATGGGTGAAGCGAAAACGCCATCCTTATAGAGTGCAGAGCTCAGTTCAAGGGTCTTCTTCTCATCACCGATAATTACGGGGGTAATAGGCGTCTTGCTCTTCCCCGTGTTGAATCCCGCATCATTCAGGCCGCTTTTCAGGCGATCGGAATTCTTCCAGAGCTTCTTCACCAGTGAATCGTCGCGTTCCAGTATCTCTATGGATTTCAGCACGGCAGCGGTATCGCCCGGATTCAGAGCACTGCTGAACAGAAATGGCCTTGATCTCTGGTGCAGCAAATCTATCAGATCGCGGGAACCGGCAGAAAATCCCCCCATTGTACCAAGGGCCTTTGAGAATGTGCCCATCTCCAGATCCACCCTGTCGTGAAGGTGGAAATGATCCACTATACCCCTGCCATGGCTTCCAAGGACACCTTCTCCATGGGCATCGTCCACGTATACCATGGCGTCGTATTTTTCCCCAAGCTCGGTGATCCTGTCAAGGGGCGCAATATCGCCGTCCATGCTGAATACCCCGTCAGAGATGATCATGGCTTTCTTTCCGGTGTTCCTTTCACTCTTGAGTTTGGATTCCAGGTCTTCCATGTCTAGGTGCCCGTAAACTACCCTCCTGGCAGAACTCAGCCTGACGCCGTCGATAATGCTAGCATGGTTGAGTTCTTCGCTGAAGACGACATCGTCCTTCCCCACCATTACAGGAATTGTCCCTGAGTTTGCCAGCAGGCCTCCCTGAAAAACTATTGAACTCTCCATGTTCTTGAACTCCGCAAGCTTCCTCTCCACCTTCATGTGGATCGTGTTGGTTCCGGCTATGGATCTAACTGCGCCAGCACCAACGCCAAATTCCTCGATGGCTTCAATGGCAGCCTTCCTTACTTCAGGGTGGTTTGCAAGTCCCAGATAGTTGTTGGAGCAAAGGTTGAGCATCTTCCTGCCGTCTATGCGGACGTAGGCGCCCTGAGCGCTCTCAATCGTCCTAATTGGAATGTATCTCCCCTCGGACTTCAGCTGATCTATCTCTTTCGAAGCCCAGTCTGTTCTGCCTGTCATGTTACAGTCTATTTTAGTCTGCACAAATATCTTTTGATCGGTAATTCGCGTCGCGAGGAATAAGGAGTTTCGGAAATTCCCACATCTTAAACCAGAGCATTCGCATTGTCTGCTGTCAGGAGTTTCAATGCGGAAAGCATGCAGGAATTCGTACACCTGTGTACAGAGAAAGCACTGAGCGATAAGGCAGGAACCATGCAACAGGCAGGGTCGATTATACAGCATAATCATATCGCCAGTTATCTCCAAAAAATCCCAGTGAAGTATCTTTGCGCCAGAAGTCCACAAACTTGCCTTTGTAATCAATCAGTGTTGCCACTTCAGTGTGATACCCTGTTTGTGTCTCATGCAATATCACGTACAAAGCGCCCGAAGCTGAAGTGTCAATCTTTTTTAAAATCCGTGCGTTGCTGAACCATGAAAATTCTCGTTACCGGAGCTTCCGGACAGGTAGGCTCGGAACTTGTAACTGCACTGGCCAGGAAGTATGGCAGGGATTCCGTGCTGGCATGCGATATCCGCAGAATGCCTGATTCAGATATTCAATTTGAGGAGGCGGATGTGCGCGACCGCGATGGACTTGGAAAAATAATCCGGGATAATGGTGTGCAGAAGATATTCCATCTTGCCGCGCTCCTTTCAGCCTCCGGTGAAAAGAATCCGACTCTCGCATTCGACGTGAACCTGCTCGGGACCTGGAATGTATTGACCACAGCAAGAGATCAGGGGGTGAAGCAGGTCATAATACCCAGTACCATTGGCGTCTTTGGCCCGGATACCCCAAAGAAAAACGTCCCCCCTACCACCATTGTGCGTCCAAGGACAATGTATGGGATTACAAAGTATGCAGCCGAACTCCTAGGCGACTATTTTTCTTCCAAATTCAGCCTGGACTGCAGGGGACTGAGGTTCCCCGGCCTCATCAGCTATCTCTCTCCACCCGGGGGCGGAACTACAGATTATTCCATAGAGATGATCGTAGCTGCAGCGCACCAGGAGCCATATGAATGCTTCCTGAGAGAAGACACAAGGCTTCCCATGATGTATATGCAGGATGCCATATCATCCCTCATCGATCTCTCGGAGGCGGATAGTTCAAGGCTCACAAGAAGAACGGACTATCACGTTTCATCCTTCAGCTTTACCCCTAAAGAACTCGAGGAGGAGCTGCACAGGCATTTTCCCTCCTTCAGGGTAACGTACAGGCCGGACTTCAGGCAGGAAATAGCGGACCAGTGGCCAGAGTCCCTTGATTACTCTGCGGCATCTGCCGATTGGGGATTCAAACCAAGATTTGATTTCCGGCACATGGTCTCGGACATGATTTCCCATCTTGCCAGACCGAAAGTGATCTGAGGCTGCCTGATGGCAACACTGGCTCTGATCAGTTTCACCCATTCCGATCCGCTTTGCAGGGCAATTTCCGGTATTGATACCGTCAGGGCCACACCATCAGCCATTCTTGACGGGGTGATCGAAGGAAGGTATGATTACGGAATGGTATCGCTGCTGGGATATATCAGGAACATGGACAGACTCAGCCTGATAGATAGCGGCACGATCCACTCAAACGGAAAGATACTTTCAACCATCCTTGTTTCAACACAATTATCCATAAAAAAGGGGTCACAGGTTTCCGTGACAGCGCATTCAGAGACTACCCTCTTCTACGCGAAGGCAATATCTGAGAGGCTCGGCCTTGATCTTGAGTTCATCCCTTCAAGATTCACAGAAGCCAGGGATCTACTGAGCGAGCGGGATTATGCGCTTGTGATCGGGGACGAGGCCCTGAAGGTTTACCAGTCCAGGTACAGAATTCTTATGGATATTGGGTTTGAGTTCAGCCTGCTCTTCCACCTTCCTCCGGTCTTTGCCGTCACTGTGGCGGGTAAGGATTCAGTCAGCCCACCCATAAACGGAATCATTGACGATGCAGTGCGGAATTCCTCCCTGTACCGGGAAGAATCCGTGAAGGTCAATTCCGGTAAACTTGGAGTGAAGGACCATATCCTTGCGGAATATTACTCCCTGCTTCGATATGGATTTGATGATTCCGTGAGGAAAAGCATTGAATTCGTTGAATCCATTTATTCAAGCGGCAGAAGAGATCAAGTGTGAACGGGTCACACGCTTCAAACACAATGGATGTAATAGGTTCACCAGCGATCGCTAAAGTGATGATGTCTGGTGTTTGAAAAAATATCAGAGATGGAAAATAATAGGTACAGGGTAATCTGAATGGGTACGGCTATAAATCTAGCCGATTTTTCTGTCCACCAGGAACCCGTTGGCAATGTAATCGAACACCTGCAGCGAATGATCGTCTATGTAGAAACCATGTTTTGTGATTACCTCGTATACGGTGAAGTTCCCGGGAACCAGGGTGTAGCTGAACACCGGCACCCATG
>JAJZNS010000004.1 GCA_021811635.1 Thermoplasmata archaeon | reverse complement strand
TCCCCGAGTTCCTTGAGTTCTTTTTTGCTGAAAATTATTTCCTTCATTTCCCTGTCCAGTTCAGGATCATTGCGCCTGAGATATTCCAGCAGGAGGCTGAAATGCTCCTTCTCGTCATTCCTGTTGTGGATCATTATTTCCTTCAGGTTCTTGTCGGTACAGGCATCTACCCTTTCGTCATAGAACATTATCGCTTCCATCTCCTCTATCAGCGTCTGTCTGGCTCTGCTTAGATCCTTTATCCTGTCGCTCAGATCCTCTGCCACCTCAAATCTTGGCATCTTTTTCACCCTTTATTTTACCAGTATAGACTGACTTATAAGGTTTCCCCTTTGCCAAATGTGTTCCGGAAATCACGTTACAGCGAAAAAATGGAATTTTGAGTCATATATTTTCACAATTGAATGATGCAATGTCAAAATGCGACAAAAACCAACGTGCCCTGGTTATGAACGGGTAAATGACAGAAGAGGTACACTTTTTCTATACCATGATGAAAAAGGGCTTCGCCTGCTGAATAGCGCAGTAAAAGGGAAACGCTGCCAGTAAATTATAATTATACTGATCCAATAGCGATTTCACTTAATGGATAAATCTAGCAGGATTCTACTGACCGTCACCCTTGGAACGCTGATGTCTGCGGTCGATTCCACAGTTGTCCTTCTGGCATTGCCGACGATCTCTGGGGATCTTCACGCTGGACTGCTTCTGGCGATATGGACTCTGCTTGTTTACCTAATGGTGGTGGCCATCTTCACCACCCAGCTGGGAAGCGTCGGTGACTCCTTCGGACATGGAAGGGTCTTCACCATCGGGTTTGTGGTATTCACCATCGGTTCATTCTTCTGTGGCGCCTCAAGCTCAATATGGATGCTTGTCGCTTTCAGGGGAGGACAGGCATTCGGAGCAGCACTCATGCAGGCTAACGGGAATGCCCTGATCGCAGATACCTTCCCCTACGAGAAGCGCGGAAAGGCATTCGGATACACCACTATGGGCTGGAATGTTGGCGGGACCCTTGGAATTGTGCTTGGCGGTGTCCTCACGACGTTCCTCGGCTGGCAGTTCATCTTCTACATCAATGTACCTATTGGCATTATTGGAATCTGGCTCGGATATGGCACTTTTTCCGGCGTTAGAAAAAAGGGAAAGGTGCCCGATGCTTCCGGTCTTATCCTTATTGGAGCGTCTCTGCTTATCTCCTCCTACGGTGCAACCCAGCTTGTTTCCACCGGGACCACACCTTTCAATGTGTTGCTGATACTTGCCGGGGTGGCACTGTTTCCGCTGTTCCTGTTTCTGGAAAGGGGGAAGGATAACCCGGTGATGGATCCTAAGGTGTTCAGGTCAAGGGCTCTGCTTATTCCGTTGATGGCTTCCTTCTTCCAAGCGGTGGGATACCTTTCAGTTGTCTTTCTCCTCATACTTTACCTACAGGGCGTGAGGGGGCTGTCGCCGTTCAACGCTTCTCTGCTGCTCGTACCCGGGTATATTCTTTCCAGCGCTTTTGCGCCGAAAATGGGATCGCTTTCAGACAGGTTCGGCAGCAGGCTGCTTGCGACAATGGGAATAGCCTTCCTGATAGCTGCGGTGTTTCTGTACTCGTTGCTTACTACAACAACATCCTTCTATTACATCATCGCCGTCTCCCTGATCTCCGGAATTGGCGGATCAATGTTCTGGCCCTCGAACAATAGATCGGTCATGGCAGCCTCCGGTGCCGGGTCCTATGGATCGGTCTCAGGCGTGCTGAGAACCCTCTCCAACATAGGTACCCTCACGAGTTATGTCCTCGTGATTTCCGTCGCTGCATCTTCGATACCAAGGGCAGAAGTGTTTGAGGTATTCCTTGGCACTGGTGGATCGCTGATTGGTGGAATTTCAGCATCGTTTATGGATGGAATAAGGAATGCACTCCTGGTCTCTCTTGTAATGCTGACAATAGCTGTACTTCTTTCCGCACTCAGGAGTTCGGGCATTGCAAAGAAGACCATCTCCGATCCGGAAGAGGAAATTTCATCATGAAATGGGAATTGGCGTGAACGACACGATGAACATGAACAGAGCCAAAGCACCTATACCCACATCGATCCATCTGAGTTTGGTATAGTCATCTAGCGGTGGTGGATGCGATACCCCCATTATTATGACAAACAGTGCCAGAAACAGCCAGCCGTCATAGTTGTAGATGAATGATATGCCAATCAGGAGCATGACTATGATATAACCCACGTAGTTTGAGGCTTTTCCCATGACCCCTCTTATTATGTGGCCTCCGTCCAGCTGGCTGACGGGAAGCAAATTCATGGCTGTGGCGAAAATGCCGACCCACACGGAGAAAACCATGGGGAATACGTTTGCGGCAGGGAGAGAATTCAGCCCAATCAGCTTGTATATCAATGGAAAGTTCAGTGTAAAGCTTGGCGTCTGCGCAAGAACTGGATGAATGACTCCCTGCAGATAATTGGCCACGAAAAGCAGGGGAAGGGATGTCATGAATCCGACGATCGGCCCCGCTGCCCCTATCTCTGTCATCGCACGTTTGTTTGGTATTGGATCGCGAAGCGAGATAAAGGCTCCGAATGTGCCTATCGTCAGGGGGAATGGTATGAAAAATGGAAATGAGGCCTTCACATTGTATCGTCTCGCAACGAAGTAATGGCCAAGTTCATGAAGACCAAGGATCAGCATCAGCGGTGCAGAGAAAAAGAGGAAACCGTAAACAACCCTCATAATATCGCTTGTGGCATAAGAGTACGAATAAATGGTGCCCACATATATCGTGGAGACGAGTGTAAGCGCAAAAAGCACGATGTTTACGATGTTTCCCCTGTAGTTGACGGGCGGCCTCTTTGTTACCGTTATGCTGTTTTCGCCGTCATGGTTCACGAATGGAATGAAACCCATTGGTACGAGTTCCTTCCTCAGCTCGTCAAACTTCTCAGAGAAATCCGGGTTATCTGCTTCCAAATAGAAAAATATAACCGTGACAGGGCTGACGTGAGCCTCATACGTCACTATGTACCTGTTGACCGTCTCCTCGACAATGCCGAGTTCCTTGGACTTGACCTTCCCTGTCAGATTCGTTTCCATTTCAAGCGGTATTTTTCCCCAGACTAACCGGAATCATTCACGTTTCCTGTTCCGTGACCCGCTGGGGACTTCTTTGCAGGTCGCTGATCGGATAGTCACAGCCCGGGTTCCCACCGGGTGCTCTGTCCGGAGCCCATAAGACGCTGCAATCTTTAGTCCCACGTCGTCGTATCGGCTCATTAGATCGCAGATACTATTCATTGGGACTGGTCACAATTGATACTTGAGTATTAAATTTAATCGGCCAAGGTATGCATTTTTCTGAGCCGAATATCTCCCTGCCTGGAAAGGAATCCTTTGCTTATATGATAGGTTTAAGGTTAATTATAAGCGCTGAGATTTGCCGGAGAGGCCCATGAATAAAATATCGACAGACAGTGCAGATGTATCACTCGTTTCCTCCATTCCTGACCGCGCGGTGGTGGCTATTTCGGGCTTTAACATGGCAACTACACCGGAATACCTGATCATGGGCCTTTACAAGAGATTCAAGGATACGGGGCACCCGAGGTCTATTTTCATCGAAACAGATGCACTGCCCGCTGCCCCGGGGCGTGCTCTCGATTCCGTTTTTTCAGAGATATACCAGCGGGGAGACTTTGACTTCATCAGGGGTATGCTGATACCGTTTCTTGGTTTTTCCCCGTGGCTGCAGAAGGCCACCATAGACAATAAACTTGCCATTTACGGTTGGCCGATTGGCGTTACCGTATACTGGTTCCGGGAAATTGCTTCTGGTAGACCCGGGCTCCTGACAAAAATAGGCATTGACACATTCCTGGATCCAAGAAATGACGGCGGGGCACTCAACGATCGGGCAAAGGAGGACAGGGAGTGCAGGATCACTCTAATGCCCATTGACAACCACGAGTACCTACTTTACAGGGCGCCAAAGCCGGAGTTTGCGCTCATCCGTGTTACTTCTTCGGATAAGCTGGGTAATCTGACCATGGAGGATGAGGCGATCAGGGGCACCGTCCTGAGCATTGCCCAGGCCACAAAGGCTATGCCCGGCAGAGGCATGGTCATTGCACAGGTTAAACGGATACTGGAAAACGGGATAATGAACCCAAGGCAGGTTGAGGTTCCTTACCCGCTGGTTGACCAGGTTGTTTATTCTCCGGCAAAATACCACTGGCAGTCCACGAGCTTCGAGTATGACCCCCGGGCATCCCTAAAGCTGCCGGGCGAGGTTCTCCCGCAATCACTGCTGAAGTCCACGGAGACCGCAAAGACCATAGACCAGGTGATAGCCGCACGAAGGGTGCTTGCCGCCATGGTGGAACTTTGCAGGGAAAAGGGCGAACCGTTGCTGATAAACCTTGGGGTGGGAATTCCTTCTTCCATATCGTCCATGCTTGAACAGGCAAAACTGTCTGACAGGATAATCACAGTGGTCGAGTCAGGACCCTGGGGCGGCCTTGCCCTTGGAGGTGTTGATTTTGGTGTTTCCTTCGGCTCGTTTGCCCTGTCAACGATCCCAGACATGTTTTCGAACTACGAAGGCGGAATAATCGACGCTGCTGCCCTTGGCTTCCTGCAGGTGGAAGAAAGCGGTGGAGTTAATTCTTCATACCTCCCGACCAAACTTACCGGTCCTGGAGGGTTCCCGGTGATCGCAGAAGGTGCGCCAAGGACCTTCTTCACAGGCACTTTCACTGCGGGACATGGCCAGTACCAGGTCCAGGACGGAAAGCTGGTGATAGAGAAGGACGGGCCCATAAACAAATTCGTAAAGAAGGTGGAAAAGAGGTTCTTCAGTGGAAGGGAAGCCGTGAAGAATGGCCAGGATATCTTCTACGTCACGGAAAGGGCGATGTTCCGGCTCAAAAATGGACACCTTGTCCTTGAGGAAGTCGCTCCCGGAGTCGACATAGACAGGGACATACTTGGAAGAATGGAGTTCAGTCCGGAAGTGAGTGATGACCTGAAGGAATACGATCTCGGTAAGCTCCTGGACGGCTGGACGTGCTGATTTTACTAACCTCCCAACATATGAAGGTGCAGGCATTTTGTATCCTTCTTTGGATTTTGGGATGCTTGCAATTGTACAAACCGGTGATTGCTGGGAACCTGATTCCGCGGCTACATTACCAAAGCCCGGGATCGCCTGAAAAAGCTATCGCCCTACTCCCACCACGTCCTGGCATATAGGGTCGACATTCATATTCAACCCCATAAGATAGAGCAGGATGCACTGAAGTCTTGTATTCAAAGTCCGTAATTCCCAGCTGTGGACGTTAAGCGTGATGCAGGAATCCTGGAATAGATTCACAATAAAGAGGAATTGCTTGGCAGGATGCCGTATTTCCCTACCCGGGTCGACTGTTGCATACAGATAAGGTTATAATCTTATTACCGGCACCGGGTTTGTCATTCTGGTGTGAGAATGACTGGCATGGATATATTCTCAGTCTCCGGGATGAGGGCCCTGGTGACTGGCGGTTCGATGGGCATAGGTATGGGTATAGTGAAGAGGTTTGTTGAAGGCGGCGCAAAGGTACTGATTGCAGACAGAGTAACCGATCCTGCCACAAAATATATCAAAAGCCTAGCCTCAACCCTTAGACAGAATATATCGGTTACCGAGGTTGATCTGCTTAACGACAGTGCGCCGGAAGCTATGATGAAAAGCATGATTGATCATTACGGGGGAATTGACGTCCTTGTGAACAATGCAGGCATATATCCAATGTCGCCAATGCTGGAAATGAGTGAAGAACTGTTCGACAGGGTTTACAGAATTAACCTCCGTGCAATGGCATTCACCTGCAAGGCCGCTGCAAGACTTATGATCGATCAGAAGATCAAGGGAAAAATAGTGAACATTGCCTCCATTGACAGTGTGCATCCCTCATATGCCGGACTGGCCGCATATGATGCGTCTAAGGGTGGCGTCCTCATGTTCACGAAGAATTTTGCGCTTGAGGTTGCAAAACATGGAATTCTTGTGAATGCTATAGCCCCCGGAGGGATAAACACTGAGGGGACGACCCCCGCTTCGATGGCAAGCATGAGCGCTGAGGAACGGGATAAGATGATGAGGGCATTTGTCAGCCAGATTCCTCTTGGCAGGATGGGAACCCCGGATGACATAGCAAAGGTGGCGGTTTTCCTCGCATCCCATGCATCGGATTACATGACTGGGGGCCTTGTCATCGTGGACGGGGGAAGGCTGCTGATGTGAAGCGCCTGATGATAAACGTAAATTTATATTCCTAAGACCGCTGCAATCGTGATGATCAGCATCACCGTATCAAAGAGGATAGATCCTGAAGATCTATCACGAGCATTCAGCAATTGCGTGCAGAATGTAGTGCATTCAAAAACCTACAAATCTGGCAATGTTGAAGTATTGAATATGGCAGGAACGGTTTATTTCTTCAGGTCCAATGACACTATAGGCTTTGTGCTGGCTTCTTTCTATAACGGGTACGATCAGAAAATTGATTTTGGGCGAGTTGGCGGTGGATCCGGAATTTTCAACATAAGGATGGGTGCAGGAGACAAAGTTGAGGAACGTATTCTTGAAGGCATAAAACAGGTCGCAGATAACATTGGCGCAACTGTATCATAACCGTTCTCTCCAACCAGCGCGTATTTCCGGCGAATTCTATAGGTGCGAATGACCGTTGCTCATCCACGGGCCGGTGGTTTGGCATTTCTGCATATACTTGGACTCTGGCTGAGGCAATTCCTCATTTATCGTACTTTAAATTGCATGAGACGTTGCTGCGCAAGTCCGGTATTTTAAATGGGATCGGGAAAAGGAAAAACCGGATGGAATATTCCAGAATAACGCAAACTCACATGACTGCGACTGTAAGACATAGTTTGTGTGGAAGCAGAAGGAAACTGCTGGATCTTTTCATGTTTCCTGCGGGCCTCCTCCTGAATGACAGAACAGTTTCCCAGTGAAAAAATAAATTGAAAAGTTCCTGTCGTAAGCCACTGGAGGGTTTTGATCCCCCGACCTGCTGATTACAAGTCAGCTGCTCTACCTCCTGAGCTACAGTGGCCTGCAGAATAGTTCTGCCCGGACTAGAGATTATACCTGTTTATTATATGTTTTCACAAC
>JAJZNS010000075.1 GCA_021811635.1 Thermoplasmata archaeon | reverse complement strand
TACTTCCAGCATGGGAGAAGAAGACCGTGAAATGGTACACATGGTTTATGATTGTTGGCTCACTGGCTTTCCTGATATTCAGCTATCTGATTTCCTTTTGGGGAGTCGTGAGTGTAATCGCTTTAACTGTTGCCCAATTCATAAATGGCTTATCGGCTTCAAATGTGCCGGAGCTTGGACTTGGGGCAGCTGGGCTGGGAATATTTGCTTTCAATGCCCTTTTCCCTGTTTATTTTTACGTCAGAAAATGGAGAAAAAGAAATTCCTTGATAAATTAGTTGCAAATCCTATCGCCAGGAAATTTGAATATGTGTAAAGTACACTGAAAAAAAAGTATGTGTATAACTCAGCCGGATCCGCACAGCTCTTTCCTCAAAATTTTATCCATCTCCACAAACATGCTCAAGTCTTTCAGCCTCCATGTCGACAACAGGGATGCGATATACTCGCAGTTCTGTGATCCGGATTCCGATCTAAAGGTGCCGATGATCTTCCTTATGACAACATGTTCCCTTATTGCCTGCTCAGCAAGATTGTTGGTTGGTTCCATTCCGGGATAAAGAAGACATGTGAACCATGACCCCAGAACATTGCGGATATATTCAACAGGCTTATGCAGTTCTCCGTATGGATCATAGCATTTAACGAGATCTTCCATTCTCTTTTCATACGTGATCTTCATGGATGTGCGCTCATCTATGTTTTTCGATTTCTGGGATTCCTTCAGTTCCTTGAACATATTCTGAATCTTATCCGAAAGTTCTTTGCCATGATCAATCAAGGTTCCTGAATGCATCCACTTCCCGTATCAGGTGGACCCAGCATCTCTGTATTATGGTAAGATATGTGTATACTCTCCATCCGTCCACTATTGCAGGGCCATGGAAATCTTCACCCATTGCCTCTTTGACAACGTCTCTTCCCCTTGAGTCCACTATTATTATGACAATATCATTCTCTGCCGATCTGAATGCCCACAGCCAGAACTTCTTTCCCTCTACGTGAAATCCCGTCTCATCAATATGGACCCATTTCGATCTGCGTATCCTGTCACGTCTGGCAAGATATTCTGAACGGCAGGCATCTCCCACCCTGAGCAGTGCGTCATTGATGCCCTTCACGCTCAGATTGAGACCGTCGTTAGTGATGAGGAATTCCTGTACTCTCCTTATGACGCCTCTCAGATTGTATTTCAGCATGGTGATGTAGTTCAGCAGGTATATGCCCATATCGCCTTTCTGAGGACAGTCGATGTGTTTCGATCTCACCTCAGTGCCGCACTTATAGACATCAAGATCGTATTCAGTCACCTTTACCTTCTGCGGCGGCGGAATGTCAAATATGGTCTTCTTCTCCATGCGGATCGGGGATTCCAGGGGATGACTGCACTTAGGACATTTCTCCATTGACACATGGATAATCTCGTCAGGTTTCCCGGATACCCTTATTGCTCCCTTATGCCCGGCTGGAGCGCCTCTCTTTCCAGGGGGATTTTCAGCCTTCGGCCTAAAAGGCTGCAGTGATGGAGGAGTGTGAGGATTCTCATAAAGAAGGAGTTTCTTCTTCAGGGATTCGTTCTCATTCCTGAGTGTTTCGATCTCGCCTGTGAGTTTCCCAATGGTGCTTTCCAGTTCCCTGATATAACTCTCAACATCAATCTCTCCCGGAAGCACCATGTACTGTCATTATATACTCATGAAAATACTCTTCGGTTTGGGATTATGTTCTATCCAACATTACCTTGACCGGAGATATCAGGGTTCGAAGCTATACAAGTAAAAAAAAAATATTAAGGTTAGACTTAAGGGGGCGCAAGCTCATCTAGGAATGCAACCTTCATAATAAGTTGTCATTGTGGCTTCGAATTTCTCGAGCTTCCTTATTTTAATCTCTTCCAGAAGTATCACCTCCGAGACATTATGCGGCAGCGTCTATAAAAAATCTTCGGCTAAAATGAAATTGGTGCGAAACCATAAGCGGCCCTTGGCGTTTCAACAAAAATTCTTTCAAGAATTTCCTCCCAATCCCCACATTCCTGCTTTATCATTTCACACCGCTTTGGAACTGAATCCGCAGGAAGAAATTTGCTTTTATTCAACGGGTCGTCTATATAATCGGTTTCCAGCATGAACCTGTGGTCAGATCTCGCGCCCAGCCGGGTATTTTCCCTTGTGGCTGGCATTGATATGCTCATTCCAGGTAGATTTGACAGCAGATCCGGCGTACCGTGATGTTTTACAACGCTGCTGGGCTTCATGCCTGCACTTACAGCCCTGCTGCACAGGGAATCCACGTCAGAAAGTGACAGGTCGCCTGTGTGAAGAACCACGGGAATTCCCATGTCTCCGCAGACATCAAATGCATGGAAAAGCACCTCCTGGATCGGTTCCATCACATCTGGTTCCACCTGAAAATGCGGTAACCCGATTTCCCCGATCGCGGAAATTTTTCCCTGGCTGTGCAGCTTTGCCGCCAGGTCTATCCCTTTGAGCATACACTGCTTCGCGTCTTTGCCGTATTCCCGGAAAAAGAAGTAATCCAACGGATACGGGCCAAGTGTAACCATAACGAAGATTTCTGTCTCCCTCCTGATCACCTCAGCCATTTCCAGGGTTCTGTCAAAGATCTTCTCGTAGTATCCTTCCGTTCCGAGAGAGTAGTCAGGCAAATTTGTGAGATTTATCGCTGTTCCTCCGGCAAGGCTGAACTTCCTGACTGCCTCAAGGAAGTTCCCGTCATGCCTGAGGTGGAAGTGATTGTCGAACACTACAGGGTAGGGCTGACGATTGCTCATCTGTATGGTAAACAGGATCACTGAGAATAATAAATATAAAGGGTGCGTATGTAGGTCAACCTTAGAAGTGATGAAATGTCTGCAGAAAGCCTGCTAATATCAGAGGAGGAATATCAAAAATCCGGTGTACATATTGGTACGCAGGTCAAGTCAAAGGATATGGAGAAGTACATTTTCAAGATAAGAAACGATGGCCTCTATATTCTTGACCTGAAGAAGACCAATGACATGCTTGTGATAGCGGGCAAGATGCTTTCACGATTCAAGCCCGAGGATATCCTGGTGGTTGCCCAGAGGCAATATGCCTTCAGACCGGTCTCAAAATTCGGTGAGGTCACCGGATGCAGATCAATTACGGGCAGGTTCGTGCCAGGAACGCTGACAAATCCACAGCTTGACAGATATCTGGAAGCGAAGGTGATTCTCGTCACCGATCCTCTCGCAGATATACAGGCAATGGGCGAGGCGATCAGGGTGGGCATACCGGTGATAGCGCTATGCGATGCCAACAACAAAACGACGAACGTCGACCTGGTCATTCCTAGCAATAACAAGGGAAGGAGATCGCTTGCTGTGATATACTGGATTCTAGCCAGGGAAGTACTGAAGAACAGAGGGGCTTTGAAAGATTACGCGGACTTCCATTTCACGATTGAGGATTTCGAGGCTCAGGTCTGATTCTTCAGGTATTCCTGCGAAATTCTTGTGATCCTGACGTACCGGATCTTCCCATTGACCTCGCCCGCAAATACCATAGACTTTCTCACAGCATGGGCAAGCCGGACTGCTCTGCTGACCTTGAACCATTCTTCCCTTTCTCTCAGAGTAGAGACAAGCAGTTCAGCATGATCCTCCAGGGATTTCAGGTATACCCTGAAATTGCAACCATACTTGAATCCAGTCTTTACAATGCACCGGCGGCTCACCAGATCGGCAAACACTGCAGCTTCAATGGTCTTTTGCTTTCCCTGAAAATATTCGCGTTCGTTCCTGTTCAAAAGCAGCAGACCATAGAACTCTTCCCCCATCCATGTGCCTAAGTTTTTGTCAAAAAATGCTATTTCCCCAACTTCAACAATAGACTGCCCCTGAACTGGGGGATCAACGTTGCCCGCAGGCTCCCATGGTTCCGAAATGAAATAAGTTATATCGCCCTGGTCATCTAGCGTTGCCCAAGTTGTTGGTAGCATGCAGTTTAGTTCCGCAAAGCTGACGAAACTGTCCTCCATTGCTATCCTGATCGGCCTCGAATATTCCCTCCTAGAGTCCCTGCGAAAAGACAGGCCATCGGGTTCCTTCCTGACGTAAAATCCCAGAGATTTCAGGTTTGCATATACCTGCAGATCCCTTATGTCGGATTCAGACTTCAGCAGCTTAAACAGCGATCCTTCCTTAGCCGTTCCGTCAGCTGGAGCTATAAGCCCCTTTGTCAGGAGATACAGCGCCTCCAGTTCCGTGAGTATAAGTTCATTACGAAGAACCCGGCCCACTTTGTGCCTCTGCCGGATACTGTCTGGGGATTTGGCACAGGCAAAGCGATGCTGGCCACATACGGCTACCGCTGACGTCGTCATTTCTTTACGAACACTTCAATCATTTTATCCGTTACGTACCCATATAACTTTTCCCAGTCGTCCCTCGAGTTGTTGCTCAGGATGAAGTAAGGTATCGCGTAATCTTTTGAAACGCGTTCCAGTTCATCCTGCCAGAACTGGGCTTCGTAGCGCCTGTCAAGCTTGGTAGCCACCAGGACCCTGACGGTCTTGTTGTTGAGGGCACTAATGAATTTCAGAACATTTTCAGCATAGTCTAGCGATCGGATGCTGGTAAGGTCCGCAACAACCAATATGCAGTTGGAACCAGTCAGAAGTTTTTCGCTTTCCTGTTCGCTGTTTATTTCAAGGAAGAGGAGTTCTGCCGTTATCCTCTTGTTGCGTGCATCAAGGGTGACTATTTTGCGCTGAATAGGCCTGAGCTGTGAACTCACCGTATTCGTATTGTATACCAGCCTGGAGATCAGAGTACTTTTCCCGGAACCGTTGAGCCCCGTAACGCTTATCTTCCAAGTAACTCTCGAATTCTCCATCTGCCTTCGATAAATAGCCCTGTAAAATACTTTTCCCTGTCACTAATCTACAGAGCCACATCACACTGAAGATTTCATGGCGGGTATCATCATTTATATCCGTTCAAACCATTCTGTGCCGATCTATATGCAGTTTAAGTTTTCGGCTCTCGCGGATGCCATGAAACCGTCTGAAATCAGGGAACTGCTGAAATATGTATCTGTTCCCGGACTGATATCGTTTGGTGGAGGGATGCCACATCCTTCATCTTTTCCTGTGAATGATATTAACACCATTACTTCTGACCTTCTGTTGGAAAAGGGCAGGCAGCTTCTGCAGTACGGTTCAACGCAGGGGTATGAAGACCTCAGGGTTCAGCTTGTGAAGTTGGTTAAAGAGACAGAAAACATCAGCACAGACAAGGATCATTTTGTGCTGACAGCCGGATCCCAGGAAGCACTCTATTCCGTCTCGAAGATAATGACAACACCAGGAGAGGAGGTTCTCTGCGAAGCGCCGACTTATATAGGCACCATTTCAGCTTTCAGGGCTAACGGCACGGTGATGAGGGGGATACCGATGGACGAGAATGGGATCCTGACGGAAAAACTGGAGGAAAAGATCAAGACCATGAAGGCTGCGGGCAAGCTGCCCAAGTTCATTTACCTTATACCGACCTTTCAGAACCCTTCCGGTATTTCCCTATCTCTGGACCGAAGAAAGCACGTGCTAGAACTGGCATCCCGGTATCAGATCCCGATTGTCGAGGACAACCCTTACGGAGAACTCAGGTATTCCGGCAATAAGCTGCCAAGCCTGAAATCGCTCGACAAAGAGGATCTTGTGATATACATGAGCACGTTTTCAAAGATTCTATCGCCTGGCCTGAGAGTAGGGTTTACCTGCGCACCCGATGCCGTCGTGAACAAGATGAACCTGCTAAAGCAGGCAACAAACCTGGCGACAAATACACTCGCCGAGGCTATTGCTGCGGAATATCTCAAGAGGGACCTGATGAGGAAGAATATGCCCGCAGTTGTAAAGATGTACAGGGAAAAGCGTGATACAATGATCGATGCCCTTGAAACAAATTTCGGAAGCGATGCAAATTGGTCTCACCCTGACGGTGGAATGTTCCTCTGGCTGGCGCTGAATGACAAGATCAACACCACCGATATGCTCAAGAGAGCCATTGAAAAGAAAGTGGCGTACGTGAGCGGAAGCGCATTTTATCCTAACAACCCCACCTTCAACACCATGAGATTGAATTTCACTTATTCAGACAACGATCAGATAGTTGACGGCATCTCCAGACTGGCCAAGGTCGCGAAGGAAGAGATTTCATTGATCGCGCCTTAAGCGAATTTGCCAGATGACAGTCATCATTGCAGGCACTTTCAGCGCACTCCACAGGGGCCATAAGGATCTGTTCGCTGCAGCGCTGTCCACAGGGGAGAAGCTCATTTTAGGGCTCACCACTGACAGTTTCGTTTCCAGTAGCAAGGAGTACAAACTTCCCGGTTACGATTTCAGGAGAAGGGCGCTGGAAGATTACCTCAGGAGCACCGGCATTGAATTCGAGATAAAGCCTCTTGGTGACACATGGGGGAATTCCACCACTTCTGACAAATATTCCACAATAGTTGTATCCCCGGAATCCGCAGGAAACGCCAGATTGATTAATGCGGAGCGGGTGAGGAATGGCCTGAAAAAACTCAAAGTGATTGTAGTGCCGTTTGCACTGGGTGACGATTATTTCCCGATCAAGTCTTCCAGGGTACTGGAAGGCGAGATTACTCCGGAAGGAAAGAGAATCAAACCCATCAGGATTGTTGTGCCCACCTCAAACCGGTACAAGGCCAATGCCGTCAGGGAATTTTTTCACACCCGGATTCCTGGCGCAGAAATGTCCGTGAGCAAAGAATACTCAACCCCATCTGAACAGCCCTTTGGGGAAGACACATACAGATATGCAGAGGAAAGGGCCAGACAGGTTATTGGGGAATCGGATTATGCCGTCTCAATTGAAAGCGGACTGTTCAGGATCAACGGAGAGGAGAAGTATCTTGACGTGCATTTCTGCTACATCCTAGACAGATTCGGTAAATCGTCTGTTGGCACCAGCAGCGGCCTGATGATCCCACCGGAGATCATTGCTGAGATAAAGAAGGGCTATGACGAAGGGAAGGCTTACGCGAGACTATACGGCGACAGCAGCATATATTCAGCCGGTGGGATAGCAGGTGCGCTTTCCGGTGATTCCCTCAAAAGGATCGAACTTTTTTCGGAAGCGGTCAGGAATGCGTTTGTGCCAAGGATGCACCCTGAATTCTATTTATGATTTCTGCCCTTTGTGGAAA
>JAJZNS010000039.1 GCA_021811635.1 Thermoplasmata archaeon | reverse complement strand
GAGGGCATAGTTAACACCTGCACAATCCAAATACCAAGTCGTTCCATAATGCCCCTACACCGAATCATAAGGATGACCCAACGCTGATTTATTTCCTGTTCTGCATGTAATTCCTGACTACAACAATCTGCACATCATTTACCTCGTAGTCCCTGAATCGCCTTGAAAGGTACTGGAAATAGGCACATTAATAGACGGAAGCTAACCGCGTATTCCCGATTATGATGCCAATTTGATAAACATAAAGAAATACCCCGACTTACTGTTTCAATATGTCCAAACCTTCCTGGGATCAGTACTTTATGAGAATGGCATTTCTTGCCGCATCCAGGGCCAACTGCATAAGGAGAAAGGTGGGTGCTGTCATCGTTAAAGACAAAAACGTCATAGCTACAGGTTACAACGGCCCGCCCAGCGGTTCTGCAGATTGTGATGTTGCAGGGTGCGTCCGGAATGACCTCAACATTAAGTCCGGAGAGAGGCATGAATTATGCAGGGGACTTCATGCTGAACAGAATGCGATAATTCAGGCAGCAGTCCATGGTTCCAGCATAGCAGGGGCGGTTATTTACACAACAACACACCCGTGTTCGGTCTGCTCAAAAATGATAATGAACGCACAGATAACAGAAATTATATACGCGGATGGCTACCCAGACGAGTTGTCAGAGTTATTGATATTGGACAGCAACATCAAACTCCGGAGATTCACGCTTCCGGAAAATGAAGTCAGGGCAATGGTCGGTGCTGAATTCGCAAAACTATCAGGAGAGGACTGATGTCGGCCGGTATTGTCACCCAGGTATTCAATTTCATAACTGGGGTTATTTCCACAATCGGGTATCCCGGTATATTTTTCCTCATGTTGCTGGAAGGGTTACTGCTCCCTATTCCTTCTGAGGTGGTAATGGCTTTCGGCGGTTACTTGATATTTACTGGCCAGCTCGGCGGTATTTGGCTGTTCTCTTCATTTTTCTTGTTGCTGATGGCTGGGACTTTCGGCAACCTGGCTGGAGCCCTGCTGGCATACGGAATTGGATATTATGGAGGGAAACCGTTAATCGTCAGGTTTGGGAAGTACGTGATGATGGACGAGAGCACAGTGGATCATGTTCAGGCCTGGTTTCACAAATATGGCCCAGCAAGTGTCTTTGGAACAAGACTAGTACCAATATTCAGAACTTTCATATCGATTCCGGCAGGCATCGGAAAAATGGATTGGAAGCTGTTTTCTCTTCTAACTTTTCTGGGATCCCTGATCTGGGATTCTATACTCATCTATTTCGGGTACTCCCTCGGTAATAACTGGGAAAGCATTCTGACCGTTTTCGACCAGTACCAGTATGTTGCAGTAGCTGCAATTATTATCCTGCTGGCACTCTACGTTTACACCAAATTCAGATCGAGAAGCAGGTTAGATTCCAAGGCGGAATAGAATTGTAAAGTGCAAAAGCCATATGGATATTATTGCCAGAAAGACAATACTTGCGTTAACGAGAATGACTATTTCCCAACTCAAATTATTGGTACAGCGCGAAAGTTATAAATTACGTCTCCCAATGCCTTGTCATTCCTATGTCAGGAAAATATGATTATACAACGCTGAAGACTGATGTTCTGATTATTGGTGCTGGAGGTGCTGGGCTTCGCGCTGCTATAGCGGCCACCGAAGCTGGATGTTCCGTTATCGTGGCTTCAAAGTCTCTCCTAGGCAAAGCCCACACGGTCATGGCAGAGGGAGGCATTGCAGCTTCTCTTGGAAACGTTGACCCGCAGGATAACTGGCAGGTCCATTTCAGGGACACTTACGTAGAAGGGGTATTTCTGGGGAACTGGCGCATGGTAGAACTTCTCGCCAAAGAGGCGCCGGACAGGGTTTATGAGTTGGAGAGGTATGGCGCACTCTTTGACAGGACACCCGAAGGAAAGATCATGCAGAGACCGTTCGGGGCACACACATACAGAAGGCTCTGCTACGTAGGGGATAAAACAGGCCTGGAACTGATAAGAACTCTGCAGGACAAAGTTGCGCACAGTGAGGCAAAAATACTGGATGAATTTGTTGTTACCAAGATCGTCTCGGTAAATGGGAAAGTAGCAGGTGCATTCGGCATTTCAATGCGCGATGGGACCTTCAAGCTGATTGAATGCAAATCACTAATCGTGGCATCCGGAGGGCTTGGAAGGCTCTTCAAGGTCACTTCAAATTCATGGGAAGGGACCGGAGACGGCCTTGCCCTGTCCTACCGCGCAGGTGCGGTTCTGATGGACATGGAAATGGTGCAGTTTCACCCTACAGGCATGGTCTGGCCGCCGGCAGTTAGAGGCATACTGGTAACTGAGGGCGTTCGCGGTGAAGGCGGGATGCTGTACAACAAGGATGGCGAGAGATTCATGCTGCGGTACTCCCCAAAAAAGAAAGAGCTGGATGCGAGAGATGTCGTTGCCCGTTCCATTTACAGGGAAATCATTGAAGGGAGAGGAACCGAACATGGCGGCGTGTATCTGGATATCAGGCACAGGGGTGCCAAATACATAATGGAGAAGCTGCCCAGCATGTACATGCAGTACAAGGAATTCGCAGAAATAGATATAACAAAGGAGAAGATGGAAGTCGCTCCCACTGTGCATTACCACATGGGCGGAATTCGCGTCAATCCTGAAACCCAGATGACAAACGTGGAGGGGCTTTTCGCTGCTGGAGAAGCTGCAAGCGGCCTGCACGGTGCAAACAGGCTCGGTGGGAATTCCCTCACTGATCTGCTTGTGTTCGGCAAGCTGGCAGGCGTAAGCGCATCGGCCTATGCAAAGCAGGGCAAGCAGATAAAGTTCGATGAGTCCGTAGTGAAGGAGGAAATTGACAGGGTTATGTCCTTTGTGGAAAATCCTGGAGCAACAAACCCATATCCGCTCATTGATACTCTCAGGGAAAGCATGTCCAAGTATGTTGGAATCCTCAGAAATGATTCTGATCTCAACAAAGCCTATGACGCAATAAAGAGTCTCAAACCCAAATTGAAGGATATAGGCGTCAGGGGTGGCCTGAGATTTAATCCTGGTCTGCTGGCCTGTCTTGAATTCACCAATCTTATCCAGTCTGCAGAGCTTCTCGTCAGGGGCGCAATCGAGAGAAAGGAAAGCAGGGGCGCGCACTTCAGGTCTGATTTTCCCAACAGATCGCACGATTTTAGGAAGAACATCCTCTTCAAGCTAAATGAAGGGAGGGATGAAATGTCATTTGCTGCTGTGCCGGAACTTCCAGATCATCTAAAGGATTTGGGAAAGGAGGAGGATTGAAATGGAAGATGTTAAGATCAGAATAAGGAGGTCTGAGCCTGCAGTCAGCGACGAAGTCAGGTATCAGGAGTTCACAGTACCAGTCGGCGAAGGAATGGTCGTGCTGGACGCTGTTCATTACATACAGAACAATATTGATCCTACCCTTTCGGTAAGATGGAATTGCAAGGCCGCAAGATGTGGATCCTGCTCGGCTGAAATAGACGGCATGCCCAAACTCATGTGCAAGACAAGGATGGACACACTGGGAAAGGAGATCACAATCAACCCGATCAAGGCTTACCCTGTTGTAAAGGACCTGGTCACGGACGTTTCGCACAATTATGAAATCGCCAAGAAAATTCCCCCGTTTACACCTAAGGAGGGATTGAAAGAACCGTGGACAATGATGCAGATTGACGTCACCAGATCCAAGGAATTCAGGACGTGCATAGAGTGTTTCCTTTGCCAGGACGTCTGCCATGTCATAAGGGAACATCATTCCAACTATTTTGGGCCCAAGCATGTCGTAAAAATCGCTGCTTTGGACCTTCACCCGCTGGATTCTATAGACCGGTCAGAGTTGCTTCACCATGACGGCGGACTGGGTTACTGTGATATTACCAAATGTTGCCAGAATGTGTGCCCAGAAGAAATCCGGATAACTGATAATGCAATCATCCCTGAAAAGGAGAGGATTGTTGATCATGCATATGACCCGATTGGTCTGTTGATAAAGAAAGTCAAAAGGAGGAAATGGTAAAAAATGGAAAAGAACATGGACAAATCGCTTACATGGTTCCCCCCGGAATTCAAGGAATTGAACTGGCGGCTCTGGAGCTTCGCCATTATATTGATTCTATCCGCCGGCGCGCTTATACTTTACCCTGTCAGCCAATTTGAAGGATACGTTGACCCATTCTATTCCCCCACAGTGGCAGTAATACCGCTCATCGCGCTTTTCAGGCTATCTTGCTACGCTTACAGGAAAGATTATTACAGGCATGTGTTCAGGCACCCCATAGCGTGCCTGGATGGCATAAGATTCGACGATAACAGGAAAGGCTACAGCGGAGAGATGACGTTCTTCAGCCTCCAGAATTTTCACAGGTATTTCCTGTACATTGCGATAGTAATACTACCGTTCTTCTATTACGACATATATGTTTCAATGACCTACATATCTGGTGAATTTATTTTCAGGCTGGGAACAATAATTCTCATAGTTAATGCCCTGCTGCTCACGCTGTGGACATTCTCATGCCACGCCTTCAGGCATCTTACCGGAGGGCATACTGACTGCTACAGTTGCAAGACTGCAGGAGGGGCAAAGAAAAAATTCTACAACGGACAGTCATACCTGAACAGGTACCACGAGCAGTTTGCGTTCATCAGCCTGATCGTAGTGCTTGCAGTGGATCTTTACATCAGGGCGCTGATAGTTGGATGGCCAATTGACTTTACGCTGCTTAAATTCGCAATCTGAGGTGAAAAAGTGGTAAACAGAGGACTGAATGAAAGATCAAGATATCCGATATTCGCAATAGGATCGCTGCTGATGATCCTTCCGGCCTATCTTCTCTGGCTGAAGGCCCCGATACCTGATATTTACTACGAGTGGGCCGTGGCCCTAGGATTTGTCCTTTTCGTGGTATCTATTGTGATGTCGCTTTTCGGCAAGAAAATAAGTTACCTTTAACCCATTTTTCCTTTTTTAGAAAGGGGATTTTTAAAATAGTATCAAATCGGTCCTGATCCAGTGTTTCATTATACGAAGCCCCAATCTTCCAGGGCCAATTAAAGCCGCATCAGGTCTGTTCATCTTCCGGTGGGATTCTCGCTGCGTACACAACATGATCGTCGTCATCGAGGTCAATCAACCTTACCCCGCCTGCATACCTGCCCTGTATGCTTATTTCGTTAACGCGGACCCTGATTGACTTCTTGAGAGACATAATCATGACCTGATCCTCCTTTCTTACCGGGATGGTGAAGGCAATCTTTCCTGTCCGGTCGCTTTCCTTGAATATGATTATTCCCCTGGTGTTCCTGTGCGTAACCCTGAGTTTTTCGACGTCAACTCTCTTTCCAAGCCCAGAAGATGATATGCACAGCACTTCCGGTTCCCCGCGAATAGGGAAGGCAGATTTCACGTAGTTACTGCCGGACAGCTTTATCCCATGGTTCCCGCGTGCAGATCTCCCCATCTCCCTTACTTCAGAAATGGGAAATGCCGAAAGCTTTCCATCGCTTGAAATCAGTGCCATGAGGTCTTCCTCCCCGGAGTACTCGACGGACACGACTTCATCATCATCCTGTAGTGTTATAATCCTGAGCCCTGAAGCCCTTATAGAATCTGGATCAAAGCTTGCAATCCTTTTCACATAGCCCCTGCGTGTCGCCACAATCAGATGTTCCGTGAGCTGGGAGGTCGCCATCATCTGCATGACTTTCTCCGATTCTGCCATTTTAAGCAATGAGCTCACCACATATCCCGAGGATGTCCGTGACCGTCTGTCAATTAAATACGCCTTTGCAACGAAGACCCTCCCCGTGTTGGTGAAGAAGCAAACAGAGTCATGCGTTCCGCATATCACGGCACTCCTAATTGGCTCTGATTTGTGTGAAACGTTTATCAGTCCTTTTCCTCCCCTCCTCTGCCTCTTATATTCATCAAGGGAGACCCTCTTGATCATCCCTGAATCGCTAAGGAGGATCACCGATGTTTCATTGGGAATCAGTTCTTCGATGCTCCTCTCTACGCCCTTAGAGTAGGTGATCTTTGTTCTGCGATCGTCCCCATATTTCTTTACCAGGTAGTCCATCTCCTCCTTCATAATGCGATCCCTTTCAGCCGGATCCGCAATGATTCTTTCCAGTCTTCCTATTTCTTCCCTGACACTTTTAAGATCGCTCTGTATCTTTTCCCTCTCCATTGTGGTGAGTCTCTGCAGTCTCATCTCCAGAATTGCAGAGGCCTGTTTTTTGGTAAAGTCATAATTTTTGATGAGGTTCACAGAAGCCTCCTGCGGATCGCGTGATTTACGGATGATAGATATGATAGCATCAAGGTTGTCAAGGACCCTGCTCAGTGCTTCCAGTATGTGCTCTCTTTCCCTGTTTTGCCGCAGATCAAATTCCGATCTCTTGAGTATTATCTTGAGCCTGTGCCCTACAAAAATTTCAATGAGCCCCTTGAGCCCCAGCGTCCTGGGCTGGTTATCCACGAGCACCAGGTTGTTGATGCTGACGGATGATTCAAGTTGAGTATGGGCAAGTAGCTGGTTCAATACCAGTTCCTTCATATCATCGTCACGGAGCTTGATCACTACCCTGATCCCGTTCCTGTCGCTTTCGTCCCTGATGTCTGATATCCCTACTATCACCTCTTCCTTGACGAGATCGGCAATGTGCTCTATCAACTGTGCCTTGTTGACACCATAAGGCACGCTCTCTATGATAATCCTTTTTTCATGCTTCGTGTTCATAATGGCCCTGGCGATCACTTTACCCCTGCCAGTGTCATATGCTGTCTCCAGATCCTTGTCTACAAGCACCAGACCACCGCCCGGAAAATCTGGTCCCTTGACAAACTTCATGAGATCCAGGGTGGTGCAGCTCCTGTTGTCGATGTAGTGCTTGATAGCCCCGCAAATTTCACCAATATTGTGAGGCAGCAGGTTTGTGGCCATTCCGACTGCTATGCCGGATGAACCGTTGAGCAATAGCTGTGGTGCCATAGAAGGCAGGTATTCAGGCTGTGTGAGAGACCCGTCAAAGTTAAGCATGAACGGTACTGTCTCCTTCTCTATGTCTGCCATCATATCCTCTGATATCTCTGTAAGCCTAGCCTCGGTGTATCTCATTGCTGCGGGTTCGTCCCCATCCACCGAACCAAAGTTTCCCTGCCCGTCCACGAGCGGATAGCGCATTGAAAAGGTCTGTGCCATCCTGGCCAGGGCTTCATAGATGGCGGTATCACCATGTGGATGGTACTTTCCCATGGTTTCTCCTATAATCCTTGCGGATTTCTTGTATGGCTTGTTGTGCGACAGGGATAGTTCGTTCATTGCGTACAGAATTCTCCTCTGCAC
>JAJZNS010000051.1 GCA_021811635.1 Thermoplasmata archaeon | reverse complement strand
CAATGCTTGCGCTTGAGGAATTTCTCAGGGCAAGGGGGATTAGGTCGATCAACCTCCACGTGTTCGGCCACAACAGCGTTGCCATTTCCCTGTACGAGAAGCTCGGTTACAGGCCGACAAACATGAACATGCGCAAGCTCCTTTAGCAATCCGGTTGAATGCGTTGGTCAACGTTTATACTCACGGGCGGGCTGACTCCACGATGATTGAGATCTATGAGAAGGTAGCCGGCCAGATTGCCATGTCCGATGATCCCGGCATGGCAATACGCAGGTGGAGGGAGGAGTTCAAGATCGCCCAGGGGGAGCTTGCCAGGTTCCTGAACGTGTCCCCGTCGGTGATCAGCGACTATGAATCCGGGAAGAGGCGGTCGCCTGGCGTTGCCACCATAAAGAAGATTGTGAATGCATTTATCGAGATAGATTCAAGGAGGGGCGGATCCATCCAGAGAAGGTTCAGCAGCGGCGTTCCCATTGAAGCACTGATCGACATAAAGGACTACGACAGGGATGTCGGCCTTTACAGGGTGGTTTCAGCGATCAGCGGCAGTAACATGTCCACTGTGGACCTTAACAGGCAGATTCGCGGATACACAATCATTGATGGCATCAAGGCTGCCCTTGCCTTCTCCTACCCGGAATACACCAAGCTTTACGGATGGTCAAGCCAGAGGGCCATCTTCCTTACCGAGGTGAAGGTGGGCAGGAGCCCCATGATAGCTATCCGCGCTCATCCGCTGAAGCCGGCAGCGGTTGTATACATACAGCCTGGAAACGTAGACCAGCTCGCCCTCAAGCTGGCAGAGCTCGAGAACATACCGCTGATAACCACAGAACTGCCAGTTCAGGAAGTGGTGAGGATAATGGCCGGCCTAAGGTAGGATCTTTGAAAGGTACCAGTCCGCGTCGAATTTCTGAAGGTCTGAAAGACCCTGCCCTACCCCGATGTACAGGACGGGCTTTTTCAGTTCGTTGGTGATTGAGAGTATCGCGCCGCCTCTTGCATCGGTGTCCATCTTGGTCAGCACTATGCAGTCATAGCTGACCTCGCTGAAGAACGTCCTGGCCTGTGAGACCGCGTCCTGGCCGATCATGGCATCCAGCACCAGCACTGTGAGATCCGGCTTTGAGACCCTCCTGATCTTCTTCATCTCCTCCATGAGGTTCCTGTTGGTCTGCATCCGGCCTGCCGAATCAATGAGCACAAAGTCGAGATTCCTGGCCCTTGCATGCTCGATCGCGTCGAACGCAACCGCAGATGGATCGCTCCCCTGGGCATGCCTGATCAGCGGTACACCGACTGCCGCAGACAGTTCTGCAAGCTGCTCAATCGCGCCTGCCCTGAAAGTATCCGCTGCCGCTATAACTGTTCTCTTCCCGTTTCGCTTAAGATATTCCGCCACCTTGGCAATTGTGGTTGTTTTTCCGGTGCCGTTGATGCCAAGGAACAGAATGACCGAGGGCTTGCAGTCAAAAGACAGCAAATCAGGCTGGGAACCTGCCGAGTCTATTATCTCCGTCATGGCCGCCTTGAAAGCTTCCCTTGCCTCCTGTATGGCTATCTTCCTCTGCCTGGGAAGCCTCTTCTTTGCCTCCTCTGAAATCTTCTGCGCAGTGTCGTAGGAAACGTCTGCAGTCAGCAGTATCTCCAGTATCTCAGGTTCTAAGTCAGAATAAAGGATGGAATCGGTCCTTCCAGAAAATACCGCCTGGAATCTCTTCTTCAGTGACTCAAACATTTTGCTGTGTTCCGGACTGTTGCTGCAGCATCTGGTTGTAGATCGTTCCCAGGGCGTTGATTCTTCCCTCAAGCTCTTTTCTTCTCAACCGCAATGTCTCGGAAGAGGCGGAGAGTTCCTTCAGGTTGGCGTTCAGTTTCTCAATTGCTGCCTCACTCTTTTCATCCGTGAACACCCCCGATCCGATTGGGAATATCACCGTATCCGGGTCCTTGATCTCGGCTCTCACAAAAAGGCCGGAACCAATGGAGATCTTTCCTTCGGAGGCCGCAGCGGACTTGAGGTTCGTAAGCACGTCAATTGTTGTCACAATCTCCGCCATAGCCATCTGTATCCTGTCCAGCTGACTGCTGACCGAGGAAAGAAGATTCCTCGTGTACTCTATCTCCTCGTCGATGCTTACCCGGTTACTCTCTTCAACCATGATACTTTCCCGCAAAGAATTTCTTGCTGGCCTTCAGGGCCTCCAGCACTGGCATCTCCTCACCCGATAAATAGCTTATCAGAGCTCCTCCCCCCGTGGACGCGTGCGAGATCTTACTCATGAGGTTGAGGTGCTCCAGCACGCTCAGGGTGTGGCCGCCTCCGGCAATCTTCAACCCCTTGTTCCTCGCAATTGCACGCACAACCTCAAAGGTCCCAACGGAAAAGTCCTCAAATTCATACATGCCCATGGGGCCGTTCATGAAGATGGCCTGGGCCCTGGAAATAGTGTCTATGTATTCCACTATGGTATCCACCCCTATGTCAGCCATTACCTGATCATCCGGCACGCTTTCCCCTACGATAAGCCTCTGCTTTGAAGGATAAAGGACTGCATCGGTGGGAAGCATCACGGATTCCGGGTACCTGTTGATCAGGTCCCTGCACACATCTATGAGTTCCCTGTAGTTCTTGTTGTTCTTGACGATAAATTCCTGGTTCCTCTTTCCTATTTCGATGCCTTTTGCCCACAGGAAGGCGTTGGCCACCACGCCACCGGTGAGTATCCTGTCTATGGTTCCGTTCTTCAGGAAGCTGGAAGCTACAGAGATGGACTCATTGATCTTTGCCCCGGCGAGAATGGCGATCTTTGGCCTCATGTCTCCCCCCATGAAACTGCTCAGCGACGATATCTCCCTGTTGATGAGTTCACCGGCAATGTTGGGGACAAGCCTCTGGAAACCGACAAGGGTGGTTTGCGGCCTGTGGATGGCTGGGAACGCATCGTTCACAAAGTAGTTCATCAGCGGCACGAGCTTTCGTACCAGGTTCGACTGCTCCATTGCAGCAAGGTCCTTGCCGTCAATGTTCACTTCCTCCGAATAGAACCTGGTGTTTTCCAGCATCATAATTTCACCGCTGCGCATCTTCTTCACCTTTGAGGTGACGTAGTCCCCAAAAAGCGAATCCACGAAATCCACATTCCTGTCGAGCAGCGACTCGAATATCCTTGCATGCTCCCTCAGGCTGGTGAAATCCTCCTTGCCAGGCCTGCTCTGGTGGGCAAGGATTACCACCTTGGAGTCCGAGAGTTTCCTGATTGTATCAAGATGCGAATGAAACCTCGTAGTGCCAATGATCTCCCCTGTTACCGGGTTCATGGGCGAATTTACGTCCACCCTGAGGAAGACCGTGGATCCCTGCAGCTTGAAGTCGTCAAGAGTGAAATACTCCCTCTCTCCAGAAGCCATGCAGGGCTATCCGTCTTACGTATTATTTGTTTTTCTGTTCAATTGATCATGGTGGATTTGCCCGATGTGGCAGCATTACCTGTACTGCATAATGATGGTCTACGGAACGGGATGCGCTTTCCGATCGGAGAGAGAATGTTTCCAGGCATTATCTGGTCCAGATATATTCCGGCGGCAGAGTTCCCGGATACATAAATAAATTGGCTCCCGGAAAGACTGAACCCGCATCATTATTATCGTTGAACTGGTTCTGCTACCTATAATGCCGTCCACTGCCATGCGGATTGTGAAATGTGTCACGGAATCAACGGAATGTGCCTTCCTGAGTATTACATGAGGGATATGAATGATTGAGGCGATCCTTTCTCCCGGCGAGGTCCAGTCATTGAATTTTGGATTTGCCACTTTTTTTCCTGCGGGATATGAAGTTGAAAGCATCACAGCAAGGCATCATGATGCCGTGTGGCCCACGGTCAGGTACGAGTTTTCCGGCGATCTGTCTGGAAGGGTAAAGCAGTTCTTCATGGACTGGTTCTACTACGGTTTCCCGAAGAACCTGATGTCTTCGCTTGTGGATTCATATTCCATGGTCGAGGCGAGGATGGGCAGGAACCCCGTATATTATGGCAGGGATTACAAGGGGATTGAGGCAGCGACCACGGCGGTGAACGGGACTCACATCGAGGTCGAGTTCTTTGCCGGGGATCGCCGGGAACGGGAAGATTTCATGAATTCGCTAAGTGCGGATAGCAAAGATCTTCATAGGGTCTCAGGACTCAGGTATCACGAGAGGGGCTACCATACCATGGGCAATCCCGGCCAATGGTACGAGGATTTGAGGATCTCGCGCCTCAGGTGGGTTCCCTTGGATGACCCCCGGGATTCTTTTGGAAATGCGTTCAGGGGAAGCTCCGAAGGATCGCTGGTGCATGAGGGAAAAACGGTGCAGAGATACCGGATATACCAGGAGTCCAATTTCCGCCGGGTCATATCGGTTGACGTCTGGAGGAAGGATACAACGGTTGATCATGTCAGGTACAGGATAAGGAAGGGGGGACAGTTCTTCGATATCCAGGTTGAGAAACCGGCTCTTATCCTTTACAAGAGCAGTTTTGGGCCGGCAATGATGGGGATCACCCACAATGGCCTGGAGGGGGTGGTCTCCGTCTCCGGTCCGGTTGGGTTTGATGAGGCTGCCAGCATATATGATTCCGCCCTTGAACTTATAAGAGACGGGTTTCGTTTCTAGATGCCCCATTGACGGAATGAATGCAAAACCATATCTTCAGCCTCAGTAATTCCTGAGGGTGTCCGTGGGTTTTACTGTTGAGTTTCTGAAAATTTTCATCCCGCTTTTCGTGGTAATTGATCCCTTCGGAGCCCTGGTGATATTCATTTCCCTCACGTCTTCTATTGACGATCATGCAAGAGCTGCCATTACGAAGGACGCAGTTACCTACGGTTACATCATACTCCTCCTTTTTACTGTCGTCGGGGAATACCTGCTTTCCCTTCTCGGGATATCCATCCAGGCCCTTGAGATAGCGGGAGGCACGATACTGCTCATTATGGGGATACAGATGGTCAGGGAAGGCGACAGGCCAAAATCCGCTGGCGGTTCGGTGGAGAAGGACATAGGCATAGTGCCTCTTGCCACTCCTCTACTGGCAGGCCCTGGCGCTATTTCACTAGTGATAATACTGTCCAACGGCGGGCTCTATCCGATCCTGTTCACGGTGATATCCCTGTCAATCCTTTTTGTCATAATTTACTTAAGCTTCACCTTCGCTAACAGGATATTCATGGTGATGGGTGAAAGAAACCTGAAGGCCCTGACCAGGATATTCGGCATACTGGTCGCAGCCTTTGCAGTACAGTATTACATTTACGCGGTGCAGGCAATAGCCTGAACCGCTCCAGCTGATCTGCTTACCTTGCAGAGGCCGAGATCCTCTCAATTTCCTCCTTCTTCGAAACGGCAAACGACGCACCGTCGTTCTTGGCAGCCAGAATAATCTGATCCGCAAGACAGTCCTCGATTGCCTTCCTGTTCTTGTACGATGTGTTGGATGCTCCAAGGGCAAGGTTCCTCAGGGCTATGTCCACTCTCCTGGATGGTGCCACGTCGACTGCCTTCGGTACAGCTATGCCGCCGTACTTCAGTCTCGTGACTTCTTCCCTGGGTGCAGAATTCTCTATCGCGTTTATGAAGACCTGTACCGGGTTTTCCTTGGTTTTCTCGCTTATCTTCTGGAACGCGGTTCTCAGAACCCTGTATGCGCTGTATTTCTTGCCCGTCCACTTCTCGGTGCGCATGATCTTGTTGAGGAACCTTTCCATGGTGTTCATGTTCCTTTTGCCTGCTGCATAGTTCGAGTACCTCCCGCCAGTATGGAGGTTGATTCCTGACGTGAGGTTGATGTATGATGTCAGGCTGACATCGTGAACCTGCACTTCATTGACCGGATAAATACCAAAAAGCTTGAGATCCATTATCTCACCGTCTTCTCCTTTCTTCCCTTGACCAGTTCCCTGAGGGAAATGCCGTTGACCTTGATAACCTTGTACCGAACTCCCGGAATGTCGCCCTTGCTTCTACCCATCCTTCCGCCTATGCCTTCCACAACGACCTCATCATGCTCGTCTATGTAGTTTATTGCCCCGTCCCCGGGAGCAAAGGCAGTAATCTGCCTGCCATTCTTTATGAGCTGGACCTTCACGCACTTCCTTATTGCAGAATTTGGCTGCTTTGCCTCAATTCCTATCTTTTCAATAACTATGCCTCTTGCCTGGGGTGCTCCCTCGAGTGGATCGCTCTTCTTCTTGAGCTGCAGTACCCTTCTCTTGTAGTCCCTGTCGGACCATCTTTTCTTGGATCGGCTCTCAACGAGATTTGCCCCTGCGTTTTCTCCATTTGCCAATTTATCACCTGAACAGATAACTGTAAAGTGACCCATAAAGAAAGAAATGTATTTAAGCTGTTGGTCGGGTTATTCAACGCAATGGTGATCCGTCACGGATCACCATTCCCTGAATAATTGCATGAACCACCCAGACATGCAACAGTTTGCCCCTAATTCGTTGCTCCCCACTCAATTCTGGATCTAGCATGCAGGTAAATGATTCCCAGGAGGATGTCGGGGATTGCAGCGAGCAATCCATAAAGGGTTGTCTGGCTCTGTGCATTTGCGGATATCGTCGCGAAAGAATTGGATCCTGCACTACTGATCATGTTGGAAATTGAGCCGGAAACCAGAACGAAAGAAGTGATGGACACCGCGACCATGATGAAGAACGCAACGATCAGAAGGGTTCTCCAGCCTCTTTCCAGAAGAGCATATGGTATCAGGACATAGGTGATACCACCTATAAATGAGACCACGATCAGGGCTCCAAGATATGTGTTTAAAGCCGCTGACAGTTGTTGAAGTGCCTGGGATTGGGTTATTGTGCCCGAATTAAGAGACAAAAGTGTTGAATCAATGGAGAGAGCAAAAAAAACAGCAACCGCAATCGCTATAATAATCATCAGCACAAGCAAGACAATCGCCATGTTGACGTTCCGAACATGGGCATCGCTGAACCCATTTCTGCCGAAGAAAATCATGAGAAGTCCAATAAACAGGAGGATATCGCCGACGAACAGGATATACGGTATCCATGCAAGGAAAAGCCCAATTGCAAACAACAGAAAACCTGTGCTTGACCGCTGCCTATCTTCGTCTACGGCTCTGCGAAGATATTTTGAATCATCGCTGAACCTAGACTTTTGTTCCTCTGCCATCAGATGATCAAGCATTCATATATATTTATAATTTCCTGCGTGTTTTTAACGATTTCCTGTTAGATTCTCAAAGGCTGTTTGTTTGAACGGCATAGATTGACATGCTTTGGGGATTTTGTTATCCGGCATTCAAAAGGTTAATCAGCAATACCGCATACTTCTCCATTCCAATGGGAATGCTGCAG
>JAJZNS010000092.1 GCA_021811635.1 Thermoplasmata archaeon | reverse complement strand
TCGAATCTGATGTCAGTGAGGAGGGTTAAGGCATAACAAGGTATCCGTAGGGGAACCTGCGGATGGATCACCTCCATAAAAAAAGGCGAGCCACGGGCACAAACACTTCCATTCACAGTTTTTTTATTATTTGGATAAGACTGCAGGCTGATCAGCCTTTGGTTTTTTGGCAATCAGTATGGCAGTACGTCTGGAATGCAGGTATTTGTGCCACCTTAATGAGTGTTAAATCACAGTTAGGCGGAAGTAACTTAAGGTTTTTCTATGGGATTGAGTTGTTAAACTTATGATTACAGAGCTTTCTCCGGGCATTGCGGGCAGGGAAGTAGCCATAATGTTTATAAAAGTTTACAAAATACTTGATCCCTGAGGGAAATTAATGACGAGATTCGTTCTGGTATCTGATACAACTTTAAGTTACGAATACAGGAATTTCCCGCTGCTTGACTTTCTACCGAGTGCACCCAGCAGAGCTATTCCTCCAGCAATCTATAAATTTCTGAAGGGACCTCCGCCGGAAGTGAAGCCAAACGGCGAATTGCTCAGGGCACCATATTCCGTGAGGAAACTGCAGGCATCCCTCATGAGGGGGTTTGACAGAAAGGACATCGCTGTTGCGCACGACGACTATCTTGCGAATTTCATAGATGACAAGACCGAGGTCATCGGCATTTCGACAATGGATCCATTGGGCGTTGGCCCGACAACAATGTCATATTACGCACTCAGGGGCGGAAATATGATGGCCTGGGTCAGGAAAGACTGGGACAGCCTGCTGGAAAAGGTGAACAGGGCAAGGAGGGGCAAGAAAGCGAAGCTCATTGTCGGGGGTCCAGGCGCATGGGAGTTTACCATTCTTAGGGACGAAATTGAAAAATATAACTTCGATTATATTTTCCAGGGGGAGACAGATGACATAGCTCCAGCCCTGTTCGAACAGGTTGCAACGGATAGCATTGATAGCTCAATGTTTTACAGGGGCTACATGTCATATGACGATAATTTCAGGAAGGTTATCAAGAAGGATGATAAGTTTCTTGCAAGGGGGATGAGCATTACTCCTTACCCAAAGCTGGATCAGATCCCTTTAATGTCCGAGCCCTCAGTCAAGGGAATGGTGGAGGTCATGAGGGGATGCGGCATTGGCTGCGATTTTTGCGAAGTGACGCTCAGACCGCTCCGATATTACGAACCGGAGGAAGTGGTGAAGGAAGTGACGATCAACGCCAGATCCGGGCAGATAAACGGATGGCTCCACTCGGATGAGATATTTGCCTACAAGCATGGGAACATGTATGAGCCCAATGAGGAAGCGCTCACCGATCTATTTTCTTCCGTCATGGCGGTGGACGGCATTGAAAGGGCAAACCCGACGCATGGGAGAATCTCCATTCCTGCCGGTTATCCGGAGATGCTGGAGCATCTGTCCAAGATTCTAAAGGCCGGACCGAAGAACTGGATCGGTGTCCAGACCGGTGTGGAAACCGGAAGCGACTCGCTCGCGAAGAAGCACATGCCAAACAAGACCCTGCCGCTCAAGATCGGGCCGGATGGATCATGGGCTGACATCGTTTGGCAGGGGGTGTATAACGAGACAAAGTACTACTGGAGGCCAGCATTCACTATCCAGGTAGGGCAGGCTGGAGAAACGGAAGAAGACTACTGGGACACCATCGGGATGATAAACAGGCTCAGTTATTCGTACTCTGAGGGCAGGCCCTTTGAATTCACGGTCACACCTCTGGTGAATGTTCCTCTTGGGAGAATAAAGTCAAGGAGCCTTAACAAAAGCATGCTTACGAAGAGTCAGCTAGCCGTATATTATGCATCTTACCGGCACCTTGCCAAGATGGCAGTTAGGGACGGCTATGGCAATACCGAGGGGAACTTTTTTGCCAGGGCGGGCACAGGATCTATCATTTCTTTCGGTGGCATACTGATGCTGAAATATATAGAAAGGTTGGCAAGGAAGGCTGGTGTGGATCTGGATAAGGTGAAGAATTACTCCGTCCCCAGAGGCAAGGAGATTCATTCACTTAACCAGGCAATCCGTGCCTAATCAGCATGAGAATAATCAGGTACCCGGATGCTCTTGAAAGTTCCTTTATTCCCGGCAAACTGGCGTACAGGGAAAAAGAGATATCAACCATATCCGGCCTTGTGTTTTCCCCCCTGATGCGCGGTTTATCCACGCCGCTCTGGATTTACGGGCCTGCCGGCGTTGGCAAGACAGTCACGGTAAAATACCTCCAGAAGAACACAACCGAACCCAGGATATTTTACGAAAATGCACTCTCACACGGATCGATGAGGGCAATACTTGTATCCGTTCTCGGGCAGCTCGGGAAACTGGTTCCGCCTTCAGGGATCACCTACAAGCAGATCTTCACAGCTTTGAGTGAATTCCGCAAGGGGGCCGGTAAGTCTCTGGTCATTGTGATCGACGAAGCTGCGCATCTTTACATGGAACCGGAAGGCATTTACAACCTTAACAGGGCACCGGAGCTTTATGGGATCAACATCTCGCCAATTTACATCTCCATCGAAGCGCCGGAAATCCATTCTTCATTCAGGGAGCTGTCTGGTTCATTGAGGATGGAGTCCCTCAGGTTCAGGAAGTACGATGCCGGGGAACTGTACGGAATAATTCTTGACAGGGCAAGGCGATCGCTTTCTGATGGTTCATGGAGCGAGGAAACGCTGCGGTACATTGCCGAATCCGCTGAAGGTTACGGTAGTGCAAGAGTTGCAATCGAGGTGCTGCAGAAATCCGCCCTGATTGCCGAGCACAGGGGCTCCGAAGCAATCGAACCGGACGACATCCGCAGTGCAATATCAATGATTGATCCCTTTGTTACTGAAAGCAAGCTGTCCGAACTAAGCGACAGGGACCTGATAACGCTTCTCGCAATATGCAGAATTCTCAGGCATTCTGTCAGCACAGGCGTCAAGGAAATTGTGCGCGAAGTGAGATCCGTTTCCGATGAGTTCCCTGTGAGGAGCCAGGATTTCAGGGTTTACGATAGCATCAGGAGGCTTGAAAGGCTCGGATTCATAAAAGGAAAGATAGTGGGAATGGGTGACAGGAAGGGAGTTTCAAAAGTCATACAGATCAGTGACATACCTGTCAGCGTGCTTTCTGGAAAGATTGAGAACATTCTTTCGGTCATGGCCGGATGAAGCCAGGTTCTTTTCTGCCGATTTTATCATGAAATCGAAGGGCTCGAAGGATCTTTCCAGCATTTTCATGTACATTTCACGATCGAAGCCATGCCATTCACCGTTTTTGCTGAAGATCCCGCTACGCCTGTCCACGACAACTGCGTCCACGCTTTCGCCAGGATTCAGTTCTATGCCGGATTTCTTCAGATCGTTGAGCAGCTTCCTGGTTACGGTATTCACGGCATACTCTTCCGGCCTTCTGGTGACGTGGAACCTTAAGGAAAGGTCTTCAGCATCCGCCAATTGCAATTTTGCCGCAAACTGCTTTTTCATGTTTTCCAGGTCATGCTTTTTCGCCAGTACCTCTGTGTCATTGCTGCATGAGGAGAACAATGAAGCTGCAGATCTCTGGAAATCCCTGCATATGCCGGGGACGTTTTTTCTCCTTAAATCTAGTCCCCTAATCTTGAACGTGTTGTCGTATCTCCATCCTATGTATGATCCCGGAGAGCCATAACCATCCCTGGCAGGAGGAAACAGTACCCATTTGTATCTGCTGTCAACCACTATGTCGATCCTAGTCCTGTCCTTTATTCTCTGCAGGAGTTCCTCTATCCCGCCATCTCCGGAAACCCACAGGGAATCGACAATCCCATGTACGATCCTGAATCCCATTTCCTGTGCCTCCTCGATGGCAGCAGAGAGAGCCCATCTGCCTATTGCTGTTATTGATTCATGCACCTCTATCTTCCCGAACTTTGCGTTCTTGTATCCGGTGTACCCAAAAGAGGTGAGCAGGAGCCATTTGAGGGCTGTGTCCCTGTTTCTGTAGGTTGGATTCTTATCCCTTACTGACTTGTAAAACAGTCTTCTTTCCAGGAGTTTTTCCAGGGCTCCGGAAAGAAACCCCCTGGGGGAGCTCCGCACCCTGTAGCCCAGTTCCGGAACAACATAATCGCCGTCGCCGAAGGTCTCAGGGGAAAGATTGTATCTCACGATTATGCTGGGATACATCGAAGAAAAGTCAATTTCCGAGGTGTTCCAGTAGAGACCTGGATCCGGTTGAAGCGTCAGCCCGCCACGATCAGCCAATCTCAGGAGCGAAATAGGTTTCGGATTTTCATGGTCATCTTTGTATGACGGCACCAGTATCCCGAATCTTATGGCCTCAGACAGTTCAAGTGCAGAGACAGCCGTCCCTGGTGTCACTATGGAGGCTGTCTGAGGCGGAAGCCTCGATATTCTTGATACCTCCATGATGCCAGCTATCCCTGCCTCAGAATAAATGAAAGAATCTGAATCGATGCATATCTTTCCACGGATGGAAATTCTTTCTCCAGTGTAGTGTATCTGGCCATACGATTCATAGGTCTCGCCTCTTCTCCTGTGAAAGTCAACTCTCCCAATCCCTCTCTCATTGAGTTCATTCAACAGCTTTGTGAAGCCGGAGGAACGGTTGGTATAGACCACAATAATTGACGAGGAAATTCTGTCGTAGATTTCAGAATAGAGACCATTGTCAATATTCAGGAAAGTTTTCCCGTCCAGTTTGATCTTCACAATTTCATGGCCGGACATTATTGGCGTTATGGACGTTGAGGGTATTTCAGGGTCAGGGGATTCAGGCGATGCAATATGGAACAGCGTGTCAGATCTCTCCGAAAGGTACCTGTGCGCCGCGTTAAGATCACCGTTGAAGAGCTTAATCTTCCTCCTCAGCCCAGAATCCTCCAGGAATTTCCTTATCAGTCTGATCCTTGATGGGGGTAACCGGATCTCCAGCCCTTCAATTTCTCCATAAATGCTTCTTCTGGTGCTTTCGGAGACCCTTATCCCTCTTACTAATTCGAGTTGATCCCTCGCAAATCTGAGATCATGCGGATTTCCCGAAAGAAAGATCCATGTGGCATACCTGTGACTCTCTGTCTTTACTGCCCCGTCCCTGTAGTGCCAGAGGGAAACAATGTCATTCCCGGTTGCATTTATCAGTACCGGAGGATCATTGTTCGTTATCCCACGCTTTTATTGTCACGTATCATCTTGAAAAGCTCGAAAATTATCGAGATAAGGTACCCGGTCTCGGTGTTTACCGCCGAAAAATTCACCTCCGGGGCATGCAGTCTTCCAAGGCTGAGAAGGTTGTTAAAAAGGTACCTATCCTCCTTATTCATCAAGGTGCCCATTTTACCTAACTCATAAGTTATGGCATCGATTTTCTGCCTTACAGTGGGAGTGGTTCTTCCCATAGGTATAACCCTTTATTGCGGTCAAGTTTTGGTTGATCGAGGGCAGCCTTCTGCATGTAAAGGGAATGGATCCCCAGGTCTCCGACTATGTTGACTGCAATTACCGCACCCTTGAAATAGGTCTTGATCCTGATTATCTCCATAATAGACTCAAAGCATTCCCTGGACCAGTTCCTTATGATGCTGCCCCTAAGAACGATGTAAAATGCATCGCTGTCATTGGTCATCAGGACGTTTTCAAGCTGATATGGAGTAAGTATCCTGACAGCATAGATTTTATCAGCATCAGGGCGCGGCAGGTAATTTTCAACATCCAGTATTATGCCATCAGAGGCAAGTATTGTGATCCTGCCGCCTCTTGATACAATGGCGGAAGCAAATTTGAACGCGTCTTCACTTCTAAACAGATCGGACTTTTTTACCTGCAATATTCCCTTCATAAATTAATATATGGTCGATATAGAATAATATGTTGCCATGGGACAAAAATGTGCAAATGGCTCTATATGCGCTTTTTCCATGATATTATAGCCATTGCATGCTGGCAGTCTCTGAGAACAATTAAGTAAATACAGGCAATTAACAGATCGATAAAAACAGGATGCCGGCACGAAAGGAGAGGATAAGCGACTGTTATGGGGCGACCGTGGACTATGAGTGGAAAAGGCTGGTCCAGGATCCTTACCACAGGCTGGAGTACCGCACCACACTATTATACCTGAAGAAACACCTGCCAGTGAACGGTCTTATCCTTGATGCAGGAGGAGGCCCCGGAAGGTACACAATCGACCTCGCCAAAATGGGATACGAGGTTGATCTGCTTGATCTAACAGAGGAGAATATTGATTTTGCAAGGCAAAAGATCAGGGAAAAGAGGGTGGAGAGCAAAGTCAGGGAAACAATGGTTGCTAGCATAACCGATCTCTCCCGGATCAGGGATAACACCTACGACGCAGTGATCTGCCTTGGAGGCCCGATATCCCATATCGAAGGAGAAGAGAACAGAAACAAGGCAGTTTCAGAACTCAGACGGGTTGCAAAGGAGGGCGCGCCAATATTCATAGGCGTTTTCGGGAGAATAGGTGCCCTTATGCTTTCCGTGCAGTTCTGGCCAAACGAAATAGGCCTGCCCAGCTTCAGGGATTTTTATGAGAAGGGAGACGACAATCTCTGGCATGGGCGGTACTACGCGCATTTTTTCCTGCCTGAAGAACTGGAAGATATGGTGAGGGCGAACGGCCTCGAACTGATAGAAACAGTGGGTCTGGAAGGAATAGGCGCAAATGCGAAATACGTAAACATTTTTTCCAGGAAGGACAGGGCAGGATGGCAGAATTTCCTGGAAGCTCACGATAAGCTGGCCGCCCATCCAGCTTCAGTGGGAATGAGTGTCCATATACTGGCTATCAGCAGGAAGCGAAAGGCTGGTGTGTAGAGCAGGGCAAAGACATTCGCAAAGGAATTTGGAGTTTTAGGGAAGCGGTAACTACCATGTTTCGGCATTGAGGTACCAGGTAAATCTGAATGCCTCAGGCTGCTGTCAGCCAGCCAATCGTCGCGGTTCAATGGATCCACGCCTGCGGGCATGGTGGAGACCATCCGGCAGCAAGCTGCAACCCTTCAGGGCGTAGTAGTTGACAAAACGGCATGGAAATATAGGAACGAAGTCATCCTGGGACATGTCCATGAAGGGGGTCATAATGGCGGGCGGTAAGGGCACACGCCTCAGGCCAATAACGTATTCCATACCGAAGCCTCTTGTGCCCATAGCGGGCAAACCCTGCATCAACTACGTTCTTGAATCATTTCACAGGGCAGGGGTTGACTCCTCAATAATAACAACCGGCTACAAATTCGAGTCGCTCATAAAGGGCGTGCTTGAGAACCAGATACACAAAGAGCGAACACTGTTCTCGGTGGAAAGGGAGCCCGCCGGAACGGCAGGCAGCATAAAACTTGCCGTAGAATTCCTTAGCGACACTTTTCTGGTTGGAAGCGGGGATGTGCTGTCCGATTTTGAGCTCCGTGAACTCATTGCCTTTCACAGGAAGAACGGCTTCAAGATCAGCATAGCCCTCACCACAGTCGAAGATCCCAGCCAGCTGGGAATTGTTGAAACCGACAGAGGCAGGATAGTCAAGTTCCTGGAAAAACCATCAAAGGGGGAGACATTTTCCAACCTTGTCAATGCGGGGATATACGTTGTGGAAAGGGATGTGATGGATCTCGTGCCGGACGACCAACCTTACGATTTTGCCAGGCAGCTTTTCCCGCGCCTGCTGGAAGAGGGAGTGCCAATCGGCGGGCTGGAGGTAGACGGGACATGGGTTGACACTGGAAGACCTCCTGACCTGATTAAGGCAAACCAGAAAATGACTGAAAAATACGGAAAATCCATTGGCGGCTATCCTGGCAGGATGATCATGGGCAAGGAAGTGAAGGTGGAGGAGGAGGTCAGGCTGACCGGTCCAACTTACTTGGGCAGCCGCTCAGTTTATAGGCGGGGGGCAACAGTGACAGCTTCAGCTGTTTACGATTCTGCGAGTGTAGGTTCAAAAGCAGAGATCATAAATTCTGTTCTCATGCACGAGAGTTCCGTAGGGGACTCCTCAATCGTTGAGTCCTCAGTTATAATGCATGGAACGGTTATAGGAAAAAACTGCGAGATACGAAAGAGCGTTCTTCCTCCTGGAATCAAGATAGAGGACAACTCAAGGATCTATAACGTGTCCCTGTCGCCGGCAGTCACGGAGGAAGAATAAAAAAGAGGGCTTAAAGCAAACCCGCTTTCTGGAGAACGAGGATATCCTCTGTAGTGAGCTGCTCTCCGTTCTTGAACTTGTCAAACAGCACAGAAGCCTTCTTCTGGAGTTCACCTTCTTTCTCCTTTTTCCTTGTGGTTCGATCTTTTGTCCTCAGGGTGAAGATAACCTTCTCGAGATCCCTGAGATCATTCTTTGACTGGATGAAGGCTTCATGCTCCTTGTCTGATTCCTGACCGAATTTCACAAAAAGCTCATGCTCCTCATCGGATTTTCTTCTGATCTCGTCAAGTTCCTGCAAGGCAGTGTTGATCTTTTCGCTCAACTGGGAAATTTTGGATGAAATCTCTTCAATGGATTTCTTCATACCCTCGGCCTTTTCCTTCTTTTCCTTTATCTTTGATATCAGGTCCTTGACCTGGGTGTTCCCTTCCAGCTCCTTTTCAAATTTGCCCTTCAGCTTCTTAATCTCGTTATTGAGTCTCCTGATCTCTGTTACAACCTTCTTTTCCTCGTCTCTTCCCAGTTCAGTGGTCTCCTGCCTCTTGACGAGTCTCTGGAGTTCCTTCTCCTTCTGCCTTATTTCGGATGCATCCACAGTTTCAGTTCCAACACTTTCCCTGATCTTCCTGTATTCCCTTCTCAGCTCCGAAAGATCCTCGAATTCCTTCTCCTTTTCGGGCCTGAGTTTCTGGACTTCCTCAATAAGCGATCCCTTTTCTGCAATAAGCAGCTTGGCGGCTTCCCTGAGCTCTTTTACCTTTGCATTAAGTAAATCCCTTTCGTCGGCATGAATGGAAGCCTCCTCAGAAGCCTTGTCTCTCTTTCTGATGTGCTCTTCCACTATCTGTCTTATCTGTTCCCTCTTCTGCTCAAATTCGTCTAGAAGCTCAGTCATATCATCCCGTCTGCGCCAGAAGCCAAGGATGATTTCCCATTCTCTTATATATCTTTCGTGAAAGTCACAATGCCAATATGACATTATCAGAACCTTTTAGGCATGGCAAAAAAAAGAGCGTGGTAGGTAAAATTAATGGGAGGGGGCTGTGAACCCCCCTGGATAAAGGTTTAAGGTTTTCTCTTCCTGAATAAGACCAACACTGCTGCAACCACGGCCACTATCCCTATTCCTGCAAGTATCAATCCAACATTGTCCGGGGTAAGTGGAGACGCAGTGGTGCCATTGGACCCAGAAGAGGAGATCTCCACGGTGTGTGTGGAAAAGTGCGGTACGTGTATGAGAATCAGCAATCCACCGGAGACCTGCACTGCGGCATAGTATGCGTTCAGGTCGCTGGTCGCATCGATTGTGCCATTAACGGTTGTGGCTGTGACCGACTGGCCATCTATTGTTACCGTCACAGTCGAGGTGTTGGAAATAAGGCTGTTGCTTACGTAGATTGCAACCAGATTGCCTCTGTGGTCAATGGAAGATACAGTCAGCACAACCTTTCCACTACCTGCGTTGGTAAGGGACATCGAGATGGAGCTGTTGTACTGCAGGGACAGAGCATTCGGTGATCCGTTGACGGAAGATATCTCCATGATGCTTCCCACCTCATTGTTCACTATCGCCTGCTCTATGTAATGCAGAGCCCTTTCCGAAGATCCCTGAAGCCCAACAGGCGCCACAAACTGGATCCTCTCCATGGTCTGTGTGCTTATGGATATGAGATTTCCGTTGACGTCAACCTGACCGCCGATGACAAACATCATGCCCCTGAAGCCTCCGCCATGGACGTATATCGTGGTTCTTCCAGCCTGCATTGAATTGTTGAGGCCCATCGTCATGTTGGCACTTTCTGTGTTGTTCTGGAATACTGTCGATTCATTGATCCCGGCACTCATTCCGCTGGTTGTGTTGAACACGGTAACATTCAGGGTCATTGGCACCGCAAAGGTGATCGTACCGTTGTTTACCAGGAAGGTGGACTCGATCGCAGGATTGTCATGAATCGCGAAGATTGATGTGTTTGTGGCGTAGACAAAGAGTCCTCCAATCACTATGGGGGTGTAGAACGGAATGACAGGTACCCTGTCGTTGGATTCAAGGGAACCGTTTCCTGACACTGAGATGGAACTGAACACATTTGTGTTCGTCCACTTTGAGGTGAAGTCAGTTATTGTGCCGTCATTGAAGTAAAATGAGAGGTGAGCGCCGTCCACGAAGCCTGTCGTGTTATTGTAGGTAAATCTGGATGTGTCCATTATCCTTGATTTCAGGTAATCAATGAACCCCACCTTGGATACCAGGCCCACGAAGAGAGGTGGAGATACGGAACTGAAAGTGACGGTGTTGGTACTCTTCAGGACTGAGTTGGAATTGCTGAAAAGCACTGCAACAGCTCCATCCGGGAGGACCATCTGGTAAACGCTCATGGTTGACGCGTTGATCTTCTGGTTATAGAACCCGCCGAACCATGCAGTCGCGTTGAGGTTCAGATTGACCTTCGCAAGAGCGTAATCCGTGACATATGTGATCGAGGGAGTCAGCCCTGTACCCACAACAACCAGCATCTTGCCGTAGTCTCCACTGAACACTGACCCGTTAGCCAGCGAAATGGCGTCTGACGGGAACATCATACCGTTCATTGTTGAACTGGCACTCTCATTCACATAGACGCTGGAAGCCAGCGCGATAGTTCCGTTGCTTGTGGTATAGCCAACATTGCTCAGGACCGATGCCGATGTGCTGTAGTCAAAGCTGAAATTTCCAGCTTGTGCAGAGTTCCCGCCGGTCAAGGGAGCACCTGCGAAAGATATGGTTGAGAACCCAATAACCAGTGCAAGGATCAATCCAAGCACGGGTAATCTGTTGTTCATAGGCTTTCATCTACGGTATATATATGCCCTTAATGGTACAAGTTTGTACCAATTCGCAGGCATTTACGTATACTCGATAATGTTATAGAACGTATCCCTCTCGGCGGGAATACGCCCTATCTCCTTCACCAGGTACGAGAGTTCCTCCGTGGTGGTGATTTCCTGCCTGTTGGTTGCCTTGTATATCTTTTCGCTGAAGGCAGTGCCTACGAGATCGTTGCCGCCATAGTTGAGAGCCTCCTGCGCTATCAGCTTTCCCATTCCCACCCAGTAAACGCTGATGTTTCTTATTGCACTGCCCATTATCAGCCTGGCCATTGCAATAACCTTCAGATCCTTTGCCCCATCAGACGGTCTCCTCACCTTACCTATCTTTTCCAGAGGGGTGTTCTCGAGGCTGAACTTCAGCGGGATGAAGGAAAGGAAGCCTGGTTGCTCAATCTGGTTGTTCCTGAGTCTTGTCATATGATCAAGAATGTCATCCCACCCTTCCACATGTCCGTAAGTGATGGTGGAATTTCCCGGAAGGCCAAGAGAATGAATGAGTTTCGCGTCTTCAAGCCACTTCTCTCCGGAAATCTTCTCCTTGGTGGTGATCTGTTTCCTCACTTTCTCATTGAAAATCTCTGCACCTCCGCCGGTGTGGGCGTCCACTCCGGAGGCTTTCATTCTTTCAACAACCTCCCTGATCGAGTTACCGGTGACTCTGGCAATGAAATCTATTTCTGGAATTGTTAAAGCTTTCAGCGTCACGTCAGGTAGTTTTTCCTTGACAGTTCTGAAAACATCCTCATAATATTCCATAGGCAGATCAGGGTTGAATCCGCCAACAATGTGTATCTCTGTTGCGTGCTCGTTTCTTGCCTTCTCCAGCTCTGAACGGATATTGTCAATGGTCAACTCGTATCCCCTGTCCGTCTTGCCTTTGAGTTTAATCGGCACGTAAAAGGCGCATATCGGGCAGCTGGCAGCGCAATAATTGGAGTAGTTTATGTTATAAGATACCGCATATGTTACGACATTCCCTGCCTGAACCGAGGTGAGTCTGTTGGCAATCTTTCCCAAGGAAAATAGAGATAGTTCCTCTGAGAGTGACTTCGACTCATTTAAGGTGAGATTTCCTTCGGTGGCCCTCTCAAGCCAGTATTCCTCCTTTGAAGAAAGGGAAAGCATCACCCAGTATATCCGCAACAATTATTAAGATGTGGTCAACGTATGCCGGAAGCCGATATTTCCGCGTTATATCGTGAAACGGCTTCCACTGGATCATCGGACTGGTATATTGTTCGTCCTATTATCACGTAATCCGCCCCTGCCTTTATGGCTTCCACGGGGTTGCCTCCCTGCGCTCCAATGCCTGGCGAAAAAATCTTCATTTCTCCAGCATCAGCCCTGAGTCTGGCTATTATCCCGGTGGCGTTGCCTGGAGCGACTATGCCGTAGGATCCCACTGATCTGGCGACTGCAATCAGGCGTTCGGATAAAGGATTCAGGAAGGCCTGGGCACCAGGATGGGACATCGCAACAACAGTTATGAGCTTCAGGTCGGCCGATACACCGGTTATTGCGCGAAGCGAATCCTCGCCGGTCACAGCGTGGGCTATTATTCCATAAGCGCCATGGCTGTGCACTTTCTCGGCAATAAGCCTGTTGGTATTCGGGATGTCAGCGACCTTGAAGTCGCATATCACCCTGGAATACCTGGAGATTTTTGAAATTATTTCCGCACCCTCCTCAAGAACAAGCGGCCAGTTGATCTTAATCCCAAAAATATCATCAGAAAGGTTTCTGGCGAGATCAAGGGCCTTGTGTTTTTCCTGGGAATCTATGGCGACAATAATGCGGCTGTTCCCCATCAGTACCTTCTCCTCAACGGGATTCAGTATTTAGTTTTTCATTCATTTCAACGCCCCTGATACCAGGAAAAAAGAAGATGATATGGGGGATAGAATGACTGGCATCAACGGAAAGCCTTAAACTGTGCGTAACAGTACATTAGACTGGGTTAATATTCGTGTTAGTTCTACTTCTACCAGAATGAAAGTCAGGAGTAAAGATGCCGCATTGATATTGGTGGATATACAGAATGCATGGAAGAGTGAAGCCTGGGGCAGAAGGAACAACCCGGAGGCAGAGAGGGTAGCCGGACGCTTGCTTGAAGACTTCCGAAAGAAAGGGCTCAGGGTGATTCATGTGAGGCACGAATCCGTTAATCCTAAATCACTGTTCAGGAACGGCAAAGATACTTTTGGGTTCCAGGATTATGTCATGCCTCTTTCTGGCGAAACCATCATCACAAAGCATGTAAACAGCGCCTTCATAGGTACAGAACTGGAGGAATTGCTGAGGAGGGAAGGAATTAGGAGCATTCTGATATCCGGCCTTGTTACTGACCACTGTGTAAGCACTACGGCGAGGATGGCTGGCAACCTGGGGTTTGATACCACGATTATCGAGGATGCATGCGCAACATTCGACAGGAAGGATAGTGAAGGCGAAGTCATACCTGCTGATATTGTCCACAGAGTGAATCTTGCATCCATCAAAGGTGAATTTGCTGCCATAATCAAATCTGGCGACATTCAGATGTGATCAGGATTTCATTAAGACAGCTAACACGACGTAATTCACAGGGAGCTGGCATTACCAGCCATTTGCACATTTTTCATTTTCTCACAGGGCGATAATATTCTCAGTCAGTTAACTGAGGATCATGAATTCAACAGCGGTCAGGGAGCGATCACGCGGTAATCACTCTGCATATGAGGATAATGAAGATTCCAAGGCCTTCACAGTTTACATTGTTCCCGGCAGGCACCCATATCATCCGAAATTCCTTGATGAATCTGACATTTCAGTCGAATCAATAGAGTATGAAGTTTTCGCAGAGGATCAGCAGAACCCACAATACTGAAAAAATCACACTTAAGCTGGCGGGCCAGGCGATCCCATTTGTACGAGATCTATGACCCGGGCTAATTCATCTTCTGCCGGAGAAAGGCCGGAGTATGGGCAATTTGATTTCCAGCATCGGTCTTAGATGCATTGATCTTGAGTCATCGTTCTCAGGGCAGGAACAGTGATATTCTCAATTTCCTTTTACCAAACCATTCTTATCCATCGATTTGTTCAATGAATGGACTGTCAAAATGGTTCAGGTATACTCATATTCCGGTAGCAGGGTTGAAATCCCTGAAAGCCCTGAAAGAATAGTCAGCTTCAGCCCTTCGCTGACAGAAATCGTCTTTGAACTTGGTTTCGGAAACAGGGTGAAGGGAATTACCGCATTCTGCGTCAGGCCTGAACAGACAAAGAATGTCAGAAAAATCGGGTCTTACGGCCATGTTAGAAGAGAAATACTTGATCAAATTAATCCGGATCTTGTTTTGACCATATCTGGTTATCAGGATGCATTCTCAAGAGAACTTTCTCAGCATTATCCTGTCGTCTGTTTTGAATTACCATCGACAGTTAATGGGATATTTGACCTTATCACGAAGGTCGGCCTTGTGGTGGGCAACGCAGAAGGTGCACGCGATCTCTCCATATCCCTTTCACAATATATGCCTTCCAGGAAAGCGGCAAATGATTTGAAAGCCTACTTAGAAATTGATCTGGCATCGCCCACATCATTCGGGGCGTTCAGCTACATTACTGATGCCCTTCGCCTGTTAGGACTCAGGAACATCTATGGCGGTGTCAGAAGAGAATGGCTGACCCCTGATTTGAATTACGTTAAAGATGAGGATCCGGACGTCATTATCTATGAGCCCAAGATGTTCTCGAAGTTTACTGAGTACGATGCGATTGAACTGATCCATGAGAGAGGCTGGGAAAAATTGAAGGCTGTATCGGCAAACCACTTCTATACAGCGCCTGGACCTTACGATTTCTTTGCACACCATGGCCCATCATTTCTAAGGGAAGTCCTCCCCTGGCTTAAGGAAAAGATTTCCCAGATCTGAAGGCGCAGCCGCAATTGCGTCACTGAAGAAATTTCATTCCTGTGTTTTTCCGGGCTGCATACATGATTTAGATGAATACTCGGCGATCCAATTAGTGCAACTGTACTGTGCCTGAACACCATAGCTAGCTAATCTTTTGGAGGTCCAATGTGTAAAGGAAGGGGAATATTATGTGAGGCAGGGACAGTCGATTACAGGAGAACTATGCAGGCACTCTGATAAGACCAAAAAAGATTTAAGTGTGACGCCCCGAACGGGATTTGAACCCATGTCACGGGCTCGACAGGCCCGTATGATAGGCCGCTACACTATCGGGGCGTAAAACAGGCATTAGACCTCTTTATTTATAACTTCCTTAAGCAAAAATCCCAAACTTGAACGAAATGTCACGATTTAGCTGAGAGAGATAATATATTGCAAGTCATCCGCATGTAACATTGAAAATCCGGCAATGCAAGAGATGGTTCCAATGTTTGAATTTAAACAACTGAAAAGCGTTAAGGATGCCAGACTGATTCTTCCAGCAGTGCATAAGGATGAAAGAGGCTTTTTCCTCGAATCATACAAGAAGTCTGATTTTCAGAAAAACGGAATATCACAGGAATTCGTTCAGGATAACCATTCAAAATCAGCAAGGAACGTTCTCAGGGGGCTCCACTTTCAAATGATGCCTAAACCGCAGGGAAAACTGGTTCGGGTCATAAACGGATCAGTGTATGACATAATTGTTGACCTGCGTCCACGATCAAGCACTTACAAGAAATGGGAAGGTGTGAGACTCAATTCATCCTCCCAGGAATTGCTGTGGGTCCCACCCGGTTTTGCTCACGGTTTCCTTTCGCTGGAAGACAACACGGAGCTGATCTATAAAACAACCGCTGAGTATGACCAGAAACTCGACGCGGGCATCCGATGGAATGACCCGGAACTGGCGATAGATTGGCCCATTGCTTCACCTTTACTGTCACCAAAGGATTCATCATTGCCCGCACTAAAAGAAATTCTGCCAGAAAAAATCTACAAAGAAGGTGTAAAATGAAAGTCATAGTCACAGGTGGAATGGGTTTCATAGGCTCAAATTTCATCAACATGCTGGTTTCAGGCGAGGATAGCGCAGAAGTGGTAAATGTGGACAAAATGACCTATGCTTCTGATCCAGCGAACCTGCAAAAACCGGAGGCTATTGAGAACTACAAACTGGACATTTCAAGATTGACCGGCAGGGAGCATTTCTTCGAAGATGCCGATACAATCGTTAATTTCGCTGCTGAATCCCATGTCGACAGATCAATAAAGAATTCCAAGGACTTCATTCAGAGCAATGTTGTGGGTGTTCACAGGCTTCTGGAAATCACCAGGAAGCTGGATTTGAGGTACCACCAGATTTCCACAGACGAAGTTTACGGCAGCCTGCCTCTGAATTCGGGCACGAAATTCACTGAGAACAGTGCTTATAGCCCGAGGAATCCATATTCGGCGACGAAGGCATCAGCAGACCTGCTGGTGAAGGCCTATCATAACACCTACGGAATCAGGGCAACCATCTCAAACTGCAGCAACAATTACGGTCCAAACCAGCACCCTGAAAAACTGATACCAAAGACTATCCTCTACGCGCTGAACGGCATGAAGATCCCGATATACGGATCAGGCAGGCAGGTAAGGGACTGGATCCATGTTGCGGATCACTGCACGGCGATCAGGATGATAATTGAGCGGGGTAAACCTGGAGAAACGTATCTGGTGGGCGCAGACGGCGAACGCAGCAATATTGAGGTCGTAAGGGAGATCCTGGAGATCCTGCACAAACCCGAATCACTGATTGAATTTGTGCAGGACAGGCCTGGCCATGATCAGCGTTATGCGATCGATTCCACGAAGATCAGGAGAGAACTTGGCTGGCGGCCTGAAGTCGACTTCGATCAAGGACTCAGGGAGACAATTCAGCATTACATCGCCAGCAGGAAAAGGTATGAAGAAAAGGTTCTGTAGATCATGAAAGTGCTCGTGCTGGGTGCCAGCGGCTTTGTCGGGTCCTACCTGGAAGGCAAGTTGGGAGCAGATGGGGCATCAAGGAGCATTTACGGCGGAGATCCTGTGATAGACGTGACCAGTGCTGACGGGATTAAAGCCTTCTTTGCAAAGAAAAAATACGGAACCGTAATCAACTGCACAGGATTCACCAGTGTCGACGGCTGCGAGGCTGATCCGGAACTCGCAGATCTTCTGAACGCCAAATCGGTCGAACTCCTTGCAGATGCGGCCACTTCCAATGGTTTCAAGCTCATTCACATTTCCACAGATTATGTTTTTGACGGAAAAACCGGCAGGTACACTGAAATGGATAAGCCGAACCCGATCAACGTTTATGGGAGAACCAAGCTTAAAGGGGAGTCGTTCCCGGATATGAGCAGGGACCTGATCGTCAGGATCTCCACGCCATTCGGGCAGAACGTTTCCCGGAGAAAGAAGACTTTCCTGGAATTCGTCAGGGAAAACCTTGAGGCAGGCCAGAAAATAAAGGTTGTCACGGATCAGTACACCACCCCCACCTCACTGGAGGACTTAGCGACATTCATAAAAGCTGCCATAAAGATGGACCTTTCAGGGATTTACCATCTCGGAGTGCAGGAAAGGGTGAGCCGTTATGAATTCGCGAATGCCGTGGCAAAGAGATGGGGGCTTGATCATAAATTGATAGAAAGGAGCAGGCTTTCCGATCTCAAATTTGCTGCACAGAGACCCATGGACACTAGTTTTAACCTTTACAAGGCCGGCAGGGTGATCAGGATCTCCCATCTCGAAGAAGCGCTTGCCAGGCTTTGAAGCCTAATGGCCGCGATTCACTTTCCTCTCCCTGGCCAGGTTTGATGCTGTAAGGAGATTGTCTATGGTTCCAGCATCTATCCATGGCCCCTTAATGTAGCCATGCGTGAGCTTCCCTTCCCTGAGGTAGACGTTATTCAGGTCGGTGACCTCAAGCTCACCCCTTGCAGATGGCTTAAGCCCCCTGATCTTCCTGAAAACAGTATTGTCATATAGGTAAAAGCCGGTAACCGCATAATTGCTCTTCGGAGCCTTTGGTTTTTCCTCTATATTTATTATATTCCTGCCATTTTCGAACTCCGGCACGCCAAATCTTTCAGGATCCGGCACCTCCTTGAGAAAAATCCTGCATCCTGAACGGAAGTCTGCTATTTCCCGGGAAACATCGTCGAACAGCACGTTGTCTCCAAGTATCACTGCAATGCTTTCCCCATTCGCAAATGGCTCTGCCAGTCCTATTGCTTCCGCAATTCCTCCGGCTCCTTCCTGGAGTACATATGCAAATCTTGCTCCAAATTCGCTTCCGGATGCCAGCAGGGCCATGAAATTCCCGGCGTGCTCCTTGCCTGTCACGATTATAATCTCCCTGATGCCTGCCTTCAGCAGCGTTTCCAGAGGGTAATATATCATGGGCCTGTCGTAGACAGGCAGCAAATGCTTGTTTGTCACCTTTGTGAGGGGAAGCAATCTGGTTCCGGTACCGCCGGCGAGGATAATTCCCAGCATTCATTCAGGTAAGAGGCAGATTGATTTAGATTTTCCTTATAGCATGAATTGCATGTCTCCTTTTCCTGAGTGGAGCAGAATGTGCAGCATCACTCGAACCATCCAGTTTCCGGAAATTTAGAATAATGGTTCCGGATGCAATAAATTATGGTGTCTTTGGCTGCCGGCGACAGGCTGTCGATTGAGATTTCTGAGGTCGGGGCATACCTGAAAAGCGTCCGGTTTGATGGACGTGACGTCATGAAAATCTCCACGGACGGGGTGGAAACCCACGGCGGATGTGCCCATCTTATTCCATTTGCGAACCGCGTCAGGAACGCAAAGTTCTCCTTCCGGGAGAAAGAATATGTCCTCAGGGCTGACAGCCCACCGAATGCGATGCATGGCCTCATACGCGGATTGAATTTTGACGTCATGACAGGAGAAAGCATGGCAGAGTGCACCTCAATCCTCAAGGGAGGCAGTTTCCCCTGGGTGTACGCTGTCAGGATAAGATACACGATAATGCAGGCGGGAATCTCGATTGACTATGAAGTGACCAACATGTCGCAAACCCATGGGCCGCTCATGATCGGGGCACACCCATATTTCATCTTCACCGGTAAATGGGAGGCGGCTTCCATGGGATTTCACGAGCTCGTCTGCACTGACGGGTACTTTCCAACCGGCAGATTGCTTGATCCAGTGAATATCCTGAAACCGAGGGAGGGCGGTTACGACACCCCGTTCCTAGTTGAAGGGACACTGACTCTGGATCTTGGAGACATCCGGCTTGAACTTTTCAACAGGGGAATGCCATACTTCATGTTTTACGACGGCAAATACAGCGGGTGGAAGTCAATCGCAGTCGAGCCGATGACAGGAGCGCCTGACTGCTTTAACAATGGAATAGGGCTTGTTCAGCTTGCGCCCGGCATGGGATTCACCTGCGGCTTCTCCATGGGATTTTCATGGAAGTAAGGAAAGCGGGGTCCTGGGGCAGCAGGTACAGATTGAACGCTTTTCTCTTTGAATTTCGCGATGCTCCCCAGAACTCCGGACTGTCTGTCAGGATTGAGACAAAGCAGTTATTAGTTGACCTGCAATGAAAGCAGGCTTCGAATGCCAGTACGGGAGAGCGATTATGCAGAAATTGCCAGGAGAGCCCACAGTGCAGGCATAGGCAACACTCCGCTGAGGGAAGTCTACAGCCGGGGCAATGTCAGGATCTTTGCAAAATTTGAGGGATTCAACAGGTTCGGGTCTGTCAAGGACAGGCCAGCATTCTTTATGTTGAGTGCAGCCGAGATAGATGGCAGGCTGGCAAGGGGAAAGGAAGTGATAGAAGCCAGTTCAGGCAACACAGGCATCGCACTGGCATACATCTCAAAGGTGATGGGTTACAGGGCAACCATATTCGTACCCGCGTCCAGCAGCGAGGAAACCAGGAGAAAACTCACTGGATCAGGGCAGAGAATAGTTGAGGTGGAAGACGAAAACAGCAGGCGGGGGAGAATAAACATCGACGCATCCCTAAATAAGCTCAAAGAGGTAATGCAATCTGACCCGGATCGGTACGTCAACCTTGACCAGTATTCCAACCCGTCAAATTTCAAGAGCCATTTTTATACCACCGGTCCGGAAGTGATAGATAAAGGCGAAGAAATAGACTATCTGGTCACCGGGATCGGGACAGGCGGAACCGTGACCGGGGTCGGAATGTTCCTGAAACATGTCAATGCAAGAACCAGTGTTGTGGCCGTTGAGCCAGATCCTGATCATCACATACAGGGTCTCAAAAACCTGAAAGCGTCCAGCGTGCCCAGGATCCTGGAAGATAACAGGAACATCGTAGACGATTGGGTGAGGGTTGGAGACAGCGATGCATTCCAGGGCGTCATGGAACTCAAGGGGATGGGCTTCGATGTCGGTCTCTCTTCCGGTGCGAATTACATGGCCAGTGTTTCACTTGCCGGGAAGATCAAAGCCGGTACAATTCTTACGGTGTTTCCAGACGGCGCAGAGAAATACCAGAGCATCTATCGCCAGAAGGGAATAATATAAAAAAGAGAAATCAGCGGTTCCTGAAGGAAGGTTTCCTCTTTTCCAGAAATGCCCTGACGCCCTCCCTGGAATCCTCTGTCTCAAAAATCTTTCCAAAAGCCTCTTTTTCCGAATCGAAGAGGTCAAATTCCTTTCCCCTTATGAGGGATTTGATCATGCCGACGGAGACAAGAGCGGACTTCGCATAGGATTTCGCCATTTCAATGGCATCCTCCTCTGGTCTTTCGGAGACTTCGTTCACTATCCCAAGAGCCTTTGCCTCCCCGGCATCTATGGTTCTTCCGGTGGATGCAAGATCGAAGGCTCTAGTCTCTCCAATGATCCTCCTGAGCCGCTGTGTTCCGCCCCAGCCTGGCAGTATCCCCAACGTGACTTCAGGCAGCCCCATTCTGGTATCGGGAGAACAGATCCGGATATCGCAGGCCAGGGAAAGTTCGAAACCTCCGCCAAGAGCGAAACCTCGAATCGCGGCTATAACCGGCCTTTCGTATGATGCGATGTAATCCAGTGCGATCTGTCCCCTGACCGCGAAATGGTAAGCCTCCTCAGGCTTCAGTGACTGGAATTCCTTTATATTGGCGCCCGCCGAAAAGGCCCTCTCACTGCCTTTAATAACGGTGACCAGTGGTTTCTTGGAAAGCGCTCCTGCTATATCCTCCAGCGTCTGGGCGTCAAGCGGGTTCAGCTTGTTTTCCTTCCTTATGGTGATGACTCTTATCCCGTCTCTCTCCTCGCTGGATATGTTTGTTGAGGTATCTGCCATGCCGGGAGATCACCTCAACAGTAAAAAAATCATTCATCCTGTTTCCGCGTTGCCAGGAATGAAGAAAATGTGAAAAGACCAATGCCAGCCAGCACCATGAACAAGATCTCAAGAAGGACCTGGGAGAAGGCGTTGTAGAGCAGTATGTCCTTCAATGCAAGGTTGAAGTATGTCAGCGGGAGGACATACGCCACAGTCTGGAGATAGGATGGCAGCACGGATATCGGATAAAATACCCCGGAAAGGAACAGCATGGGGAAGAATATTGTATTAGCCACCAGCGATGCGCTCTCCTCATCCTTGGTATAGAGGCCGGCAAGCAATCCAATGGCAGTGAATAGCAGCAGCCCGGAGAGTATCACCACAATGGACAGCAGGATACCAGGAATGGAAACCTGGAGGGATACGTTGAAAACGGTGACCCCTATGCCGAAAATGATCACGTCGGAAATCAGCGTCGTGACCGCGTAGAAAAGTGTTGTGGCAGCGAGCCATTCCGGCTTGGACAGATTTGCGAAGGAAAGCTGCCGGAAAATCCTGTCCTTCCGGTAGTTGGGAACCTCATAAACCATCGAGAAGATGCCGTTGATTATTGTGTAGCCCAGAAGGGCAGGAATGTAGTAGTCAACCGCCTTCCCGAGACCTGAAACTGAAACTTCCTGCGTGTATACTGTTGCGGTCGTAGAGCCCGTCCCGGTGAGTATAAGGTTGAGTATCACTGGTTGCAGTGTTGAAGCAGTCTGATCCCCTGGTTCTGAATAATACTGCACGACAGCTGACCTGTTGCTGATGCTTGAGGAAAAATTCGCAGGGAATACAACCCCAATGTCTATGGAATTGGCTTTCATGTATGAGGTGATGTTTTCACCTGCGGGAACAAGAGAAACACTGAATAAACCTGATGCGTTGAAAGCCGCCAGAGAACCCTGAATGTACGGAGAATCCGGTCCGTCGTTCTGTACCGCAATGGATGTCTTTCCGATGCCTCCTGAACCGAATATGGAACCGAAAAGGAGCATCAGGATGACGGGAAATATTATCAGGAAGAAAGGCCCGCTTCTGGTTCTGAAAAACAGCTTGGTGTGTAGCCTGAAATAAAGTAATATCCGTTTAAGATTCATCAGGTTCAGCCCCCACAACCCTCATGAAGACATCCTCAAGGTTTTCCCGCTTCAGATATATGTTGTCGACTGGAATCCTGCTCTTGGCAATAGAGTCCAGCACCGAGAAAAGGTCATCGTTGCTCGTGACAGGCATTTCGTATACCCCGGGCGATTTCATGACCAGCCCCTTTGGCAGCGCAGTTTCCGTGGCATGATCCCTGGCCAGGGACACCACGAGCGTGTCATGGGTCTTGTTTTTCTGCACAAGCTCCTCTGGCGTACCTTCATCGACTATGATCCCGTGATTGACAATGGCAACGCGATCTGCCAGCTTCTCAGCCTCTTCCAGATAGTGGGTGGTGAGGAAGATGGTCTTCCCGAGCGACCTGAGGTTTCTCATCACCTGCTGAATTGACATCCTGGAAATTGGATCGAGTCCAGCCGTGGGTTCGTCAAGGAACACAAGCTCTGCATCGTTGCTGAGCGCGATTGCAATTCCAAGCTTCTGCTTTTGACCTCCGGAAAGCTTAGAAAAATACACGTCTTTCCTGTCAACGAGATCTACAGTCTTGAGAAGTTCAACGGGATCCATGCCGCTCTCCAGGGAACCGATGAAGAACTCAAGGGCTTCAAGCGGTGTAATCCTTTGCAGGAAATTGAAGTCCTGGGGGAGAATTCCCACCCGCTTCCTGAATGTCTCGTCTATTTTTTCAGGGTCGTAACCTAGTACGGCAACATGTCCTGCGGTTCTCTTTCTGACGCCTTCCAGGATCTCCACGGTGGTCGTTTTGCCGGCACCGTTTGGCCCAAGCAGGCTGAAGACCTCACCGGCATTGACATGAAAGGAGATTCCCCTTACGGCTTCAAGCGTACCGTACCTTTTGGTCAGGTTCTCGACTTTTATGACCTCGGACATCTTAATCTCTCTTTACTCTTTAGGGACGAGAGGATCACATCATCTCAATTGAAATTGAGTGTGCCCCCCCTCCGCCGTGGCAGAGGGTTGCAAGCCCATATTTGCCGCCTTTCAATTGCAGTGCATTAATAAGTGTTACGATAATCCTCGATCCGCTGTTTCCAAGGGGATGCCCCAGCGCAATTGCGCCCCCATGCACGTTAAACCTGCTATCTTCAATACCGAGTTCCTTCTGCACCACAAGCGAGGCAACGGAAAAAGCCTCATTGTGCTCTGCAAGGTCGTAGTCTGAAATTTTCCTTCCGAGACGTTCAAGCAGATTCCTGGTTGCCGGTATTGGGGCTTCCACATAATCCCTAGAATTCAATGAAGCCTGCGAGTATCCCTCAATCCTGGCAATGGGCTTGAGTCCGAATTCGTTCACCGCCTTTTCAGAGGCAAGCACAAGCGCTGAGGCGCCGTCGGAAAGCTGGGAGGAATTGCCCGCAGTAAGTATCCCGTTTCTGTCAAAGGCCGGCTGCAGCCTTGCGAGGTCCTGCATCGTCGTGCTTCTCAATCCCTCGTCTTTTCCAAGGGAGTCCAATTTCACTATTTCCCTGTCGAATGCACCAGATTCGTAGGCCCTTATTGCCAGGTTCTGGCTCCTGACCGCAAATGCATCCGCCATTTCCCTCGTGATGGAATACTTTCTAGCGGTAAGCTCTGCCGATGCTCCCATATGCTCAAAGTAAAATGCATCCATGAGCCCATCCCTGAGCATGGAGTCGTCAAGCTTGAAATTCTTGAAAAGAAGCTGCTTCGGTCCCCATCTCAGATCGGGCGGAAGCAATAGCGGGGCATTGCTCATGCTTTCCATCCCTCCGGCCACTATTATATCCTTCTCTCCCAGAGCAATTTCCCTGTCCGCATTCTCGACAGCAAGCATTCCGGAAGCACATACTGTATTTACGGTGTATTTGACAACAGTGTCTTTCAACCCTGCCAGTGTACTGGCCTGTCCCGCAGGGTTCTGTCCGTTACCCGCCTGTATGACATTACCGTAGATTACCTCCTCCACTCTGTCTGGATCAAGTGAAGCACGTTCAACCGCGGCCTTGATCGCGGCGCCGCCAAGCTCTGTTGCTTTCAGCCTGCTGAGCGATTTGCCAAACTTGCCGATTGGTGTGCGTACCGCAGAAATGATGTATGAATGAGTCATGGCTCATTCGGATTGCCGGAAACAATTTAATGCTTTTTGGGAAGATCAGGAATTTTCTTCGGCAGGGGCGAAATCTTCCATCTCTTTCTTGAGCCTGCTCTCCTTCTTTATCACGAACCTGGTAACGTAGCCGGAGACCGCATTGAGGGTCTTCTTCGTCAAATCCTTGCCCGCCCTCTTGATTATTTCCCTGTTGTGGTGAAAATCGTTGTTGAACAGGGTGGTATTCTTGTTTACCAGCATCTCGGCGATGCGCTTCACATTGGAAGGTCTTATGCTACCCATTTGCCGGGGTGGATTATGGCAGCATATAAAACGGTTTCAGTCATCCGTTCTTGGAACAGTGAGAACAGGTATATCCGAAATTGAAATAAGCTCAGAGCTCACCGAACCCAGGATCACCTTGCTCAGCCCCTTCAATCTCCTTGTTCCTGTCACGATAACATCTATCGTGTTGTCCTTCGCAACTTTGTAGATGATCCTGGAAACAAGATCACCGGCTGAATCCGCGGTCATGTAATCGGCGCTGATTTTGTATTCCTCGGCCTGTTTTTTGGCCATTTCCAGTATCCCGTTTGCAACCTCTGTCTGGTTCTGGTACACGGATGACGGCACGAACGAGTCGAAGGCAACGGAAGATCCTATCACGGGAGGGATAACGTACAGTACCACGAGCTTGTCAATGGCATTGAAGAACCCGGAAATGAATTTCAATGCGCATTTAGCCGGAGGCGTCCCATCATAGGCAAGCAGCACTTTCACGTAACTTTAACCGGACCATAGTTTATAATAATTTCCCTACTTCTGCCAGAACCTCTTCTTATCGAGGTCCCCTTTTAACTGCTCAAGGAGTTCTTTCTGGGAAGAGGACAGGTGCTTTGGGACATCCACCTTTACCTTTACCAGGAGATCGCCGTTTCCCGAACCCTTGAATCTTGGGAAACCTGATCCCTTTACCTTCACCACATCACCCGGCTGCGTTCCCGGCGGAACTTTCAGGTGTACGCTCTCGTTGAATATCTTCACGTCCCTTTCTGCACCAAGAGCGACATCCGGGAAAGAGAACGTTTCCTCGACAATGATGTCGTCACCATCCCGTTCCAGATTTGATCCATTCTCGACCTGCAGCACCACAAAAAGGTCTCCGGTTCTTCCATAGAGTGACTGGCCTCGCCCCTTGAACCTTATCTTGAGGTTATTCACTGCACCCCTGGGTATCTGTACCTCCAGGCTTTCTGTTGCTGAAACCGATCCGACTCCATGGCAGTTCGGGCAGACCACCCTTGGGATCTTTCCCCTGCCTCCACAGGTTCTGCATGTGATTACTGTCACCATATTGAAAAAACCCTGTCCCTGGACCACGCGTTCCTGGCCTGTGCCTCCACATGTGCTGCATGTGATCAACACACCGTCTTTTGATCCCGTACCGTTGCAGGCATTGCATGGGACATTTCTCCTGTATTTTATAGTCTGCTTCCTGCCGTAATAGGCATCTTCCAGATCAATCCGGACACGGACTGCCAGGTCAAGATCCGGCCCCTCGTTCCTGGCGCTTGTGAACATCGATCCATTGCCAAACGATCCGAAAATCCTGCTAAAAATGTCCTCGAAATCCGTAAAGTGGGTGAAATCCTCCCACCTGAAATTGGAACCGTCTCCCCCGAAGTTTACCTGGCCGGTCCTGTCGTACATCGATTTCTTTTGCGGATCGGAGAGCACCTCGTAGGCCTCGCTAATCTCCTTGAACCTCTCCTCAGCTTCCTTCTTGTTTTCAGGGTTTGCATCTGGGTGATATTTTCTTGCCAGTTGCCTGAAAGCCTTTTTGACCTCCTCTGCAGACGCGTTTCTATCAACGCCCAAAATTTTGTAATAATCCTTGGCCATCAATCACCGGCCCTACTGCTGGTCATTTCCTTCGACGGTTTCACCAGTGCCCTCCTGGCTTTTACCAGTTTCAGCATCAGTGTGTGGAGCGGCGTCGGCCGAAGCCTGGTACAGTTTTGCCCCGATCTCCTGTATTTTCTTTGAGAGTTCTTCCTGCTTTGCCTTGATCTCATCATAATTTTTCTCTGCCACGGACTTCTTCAGATCGGCGATGACCTTCTGAACATCATCCTTCGACTGCTTGTCGATCTTGTCGCCGGAATCGCTCAGAGTCTTCTCCACCGTATAAATCAGTGTCTCCGCGTTATTCACAGTCTCTATGTTCTCCTTCTTCCTTTTGTCCTCTTCCGCAAATTCCTGGGCCTGCTTCTTCATCTTCTCTACTTCTTCCTTGCTGAGTTTGTTTGAAGCGGTTATTGATATGCTCTGTTTCTTTCCGGAGCCTTTGTCATGCGCAGTCACGTTAAGTATGCCATTGGCATCAATGTCAAACGTCACCTCTATCTGCGGGATCCCCCGTGGAGCAGGCGGTATCCCCACAAGGTTGAACATACCTAGCGATACGTTATCGGAGGCCATAGGTCTCTCTCCCTGCACGATATGAATTGTTACTGCAGTCTGCATGTCTGCCGCGGTCGTGAAAACCTGTGATTTGCTGGTGGGTATGGTGGTGTTTGCCGGAATTATGGGGGTGGAAACTCCACCCAGTGTCTCAATACCAAGAGTCAACGGGGTGACATCCAGAAGCACAACGTCCTTTATGTCCCCTGAAAGGACTGCCCCCTGCAATGCTGCGCCGACTGCAACGCATTCCATGGGATCCACTCCGCCTTCGATCTTCCTGCCGAAGTAATCCTCTACAAATTTCCTAACGTAGGGCATTCTTGTCGGGCCCCCAACAAGAATTACTCTTGTCAGGTCAGACTTGGACAGTTTGCCCGCACTCATCGCGTTTTCTATCGGCGCTCTCGCCCTCTCCACTATGGGGGCAATCAGCTTCTCAAGGTCCGATCTGGTGAACGCCATCTGCAGATGCTTTGGGCCGGATGGAGTGTTTGCAATATATGGTATGTTTATTTCTGTAGACAGGGTTGAGGAAAGCTCTATTTTGGCCTTCTCTGCGGCATCCTTGAGCCGCACGTAAGCGTTCTTGTCAGATTGCAGGTCGATGCCTTCCTTCTCCTTGAACTTGGCAATGAGGTACTTGATGATTGTCTCATCCATGTCGGTTCCGCCCAGTTGGGTGTCACCGGATGTGGAAACAACCTCGAATACGCCGTCACCAAAGTCCATGATTGTAACGTCAAGCGTTCCACCGCCAAGGTCGAAGACAAGGATCTTCTGGGACTGGTTCAGCTTGTCAATTCCATACGCTAGCGAAGCGGCCGTGGGCTCATTTATGATCCTCTTCACTTCCAGCCCGGCGATCTGCCCCGCATCCTTGGTGGCCTGCCTCTGGTTGTCATTGAAATAAGCAGGCACTGTAATCACCGCCTGGGTTACAGGCTCTCCGAGAAATGCTTCAGCATCCTTCTTTATCTTCTGCAGGATGAAAGCCGATATCTGCTGTGGTGTGTATTCCTTGCCAAACGCATGGAATTTGTAATCAGTACCCATTTTCCTCTTGGCTGCAATTATCGTGCCCTCCGGGTTAAGAAGCGCCTGCCTCCTTGCAGGTTCGCCGACCAGCAGGTCTCCCTCCTTTGTGAAGGCTACGTAACTTGGAAAGGATTTTCCCCCAATAGAGACGCCTTCGGAGCTTGGAATCATTGTAGGCTTACCGCCCAGAACCACTGCAGCCGCTGAATTACTAGTTCCCAGATCAATCCCGATTATTTTCGACACTTTTTATCACCTTTTCGTAACTATTACCTTTGAAGTGCGCAGTACCTCGTCTCCAAGCATGTATCCTTTCTGAATTTCTTCAGTTACTGTACCTTCATCCCCTTCCTGAGATACGCCCAGCACCTCATGCAGAAATGGATCATATTTTTTTCCCTTAGCCTCAATTTCCTTGAGGCCGTGCCTGGAAAGGACAGAAAGCAACTGATCTCTGAGGGACTGCACGGAAGCATTGTCTGTAGCCTTCATTGCGGCATCCATTGCATCCAAAGTCTGCAGGAGATCCATCATAATCGATTTGTTTAGCCTTTTTCTTTCCGAGGCCAGCTCCTTCTCCCTTGCCTTCATGAGATTGTCGCTGTCGGCGAGAGCCCTAAGCATCTTATCCCTTAGCAGGTTAAGTTCCTCCCTCAACCTCCTGTTCTCCGCTTTCTCCTTCGCCAGCTGTGTTTTTGCGCTTGACCTGCTGAGATCCCTTGCAAGTTCAAGTTCCCTGGAGACAGGATATTCCACGCCTGAAGAATCCGATTCTATCGGAACGCGCATCTGAGGTATATATGTCCTTCAATATTAAACTTACTAGTGGGGTTCCGTTAAGCCATGGGGCGGTCCGGCCAGCCTGCAGTGAAAGAGTGCGGCGTATAATCTGCCCCACAGAATCCTAGATTATTCTGGGAGACGCTTTCCAGATTGAAGGGCTATTCCATCTTATCTCCTGCATGCGACTCCTGAGCAATCCGATATGGAAAAGCATTGATTTCAGCTGCATGCGTGGCATCCTCAGAGAAGCCTGGGCGCTATGATGTTCCACATTAACAGGAAAAACACCAGGAGCCCGAAGAAGTTTGATAGCTTTTTTACTCTCTCCTCTGTAAGAAAACTTAGCGATTTTCTCTTGGATGCAATTGTGAGCGTATCCTTGAAGAACTGACCACCGTCGAGGATGAACAGCGGAAGGGCGTTCGTCAGTCCAAGCAGGAAATTCATCCAGAACAGCCAGTAAAAAGAGTTGACAATTATCCAGTATGCCGCAGGGGAAAACGGAACGGAATAGAGAGACTGGAGCGAAGAAGGCACGGGGGAAAGGCCTTCCAGTGGAAGTATGATGAACTGAATAAGGCCGTTGGGGAACGTGGATGGGTCAACAGCCATCCCTCCAAACTCAATGTATGACATCTGTGACAGGGTTGCGTACTCCAAGCCAGCATAAACAACGGTCACTCCAAGGAAACTCTGGTTTCTGTAGGACGGAGAATTCTCCAGAGGGTAGTACTGGTTGTAGTAGTCGTACTTCGAGGCAGTTGTCAGCGATGTGTTGAACACGTGTCCGGTGGAAACGTCCATCGCTTCTATCCCTATGCTGGTCCCAGGAGCTATCCCGTCGAGTATGGAATTCATGGCGTTCTGGTTCCACACAGTCTGGTTCTGTATCGATATCAGCACGTCGCCAACAGACAGATTGCTTTCTGATGCAGGATAACCTGCCAGCAGCCCGTAAATCATAATCCCGGCAACTGCGGTGGTATTGAACAGTACCTTGCCATTGAATACGGTGACATTATAAACCATCCCCGGAACCAGATAGGATGAGATGCCAAGTATGGAAAGATTGTTTCCTGAATAATTTCCGAAGCTGGTGATTTCCATCCCTGTTAGGTTGTTTACCGAAACAGCCTGCGGCTCTGTGCCCTGAAGATAAATGCCGTCGTGGGTAGGGGTAGCAAGGGGCGCCATCACCGAAACCAGAAGAAGGAAGAAGATTACGGAAAGAACTATGTTTGTTGCCGGGCCGGCAGCGAACACCCTTCTTCTCACAACGGGAGAAACATTGGTCATCTCGGTTTCGTCAGGTTCAACGAATGCCCCTATGGGCACCACGAAAAACAAAGCGCCTACTGACTTTACAGTAATGTTGTGCTTCCTTGCAAGGACGCCGTGCATCATCTCGTGTATTACGACGCCGACCACCAGTGCCAGGGTACCATAAAATATCGGAATGAATGGATTAATGCCGGGAAGTGCGAGGTAATAGGAAGCGGGTTGATTTACGATCACCTTGATCGAGAGAGTCAGATATACCTCATAGAACAGGAAAACAAGGGCCCCCAGCATCGTAACCATTACAATTACAACGGAGGCCCTTGAAACAAGTTCCCTTGGGAAGATCCTGGAGAACCTGTCAAGCACTCCACGGTTCTTTGGGGACTTGATCATCAGCGCTGGGCCAAGAAGTGAGAAATGTTTGCTTTTCCTAATTCTTGGCGCAAGCTCAATGATGGCAGCAATCCATATCAGGACAATAATGAGGGCTACATAGAGTCCGTTGATCATTCAAACATCGACTGATGGGTTAGTTAAATGCCAATTAAACCCTTTCGCATCATTCATGGCACGCGAAGGTGAAAACGGGAAGCACTGCATCAATTTCTTCTGTGACCTGTAAGACCGCACATCTGCCTGATTTCCTGTAGTCGATCTTAAAGGTTAAGCATTACCAATAAATAATAGATTAAATTAACGTGTTATGAACCATGGCCAGCAGGTCGTGCTTTTGCTCTTCGTCGTGTCAGTGATCATCGGAGTGATTTCTGGGTTAATCATTTATCACCTGTATTCGAACTTCTACGGCGGTAATCCGGGATTATCGGAACTCGATTACACGTCCTCGTTTCTTGCTACCGGGATAGCCTCTGCTGCCTTCACCATTATGCTGGTCTTTTACCCAGTCATCAAGAAAGGAGTGTCCAGTGGCGGGGATGATTTCAAATGAACGAGGAAAGAAAGGGAAGACTGGAACTTTATTTCGTCGCGGCCATACTTGTCGTTTTGCTTGGCAGCGCTGCCGCAAATTACGCTATGATCGTGGCCAACCCAAACTCTGTTCCTTCGGATACGCAACCTATTCCGGCGGGGTCCTACGTCGTGAGAGTGATTGCAACCCAGTGGACCTGGTCATTCGAGTATCCGAACAATACCACAAGCGTGGGCACTTTCACGGTTCCGGTAAACACAAGCATCACCCTGGTTGCTACATCCGTTGCTGGTGCCCAGGGATCTGCTGTAATACATGATCTGCTTATACCGCAGATGGACGTGCAGATATACGCGGTCCCGGGCCAGAACAACACAGTCACATTTGAACCCACCCACACTGGCAGCTATTATTTTGAGTGCGTAGAGTACTGCGGTGAATTCCACTATGAAATGAGGGGATACATGGAGGTCGTATCCTGATGAGTGATTACGTAACCACCCTCACAATTTACGGTGGTATAGCCGCCGTTTTTGCCATTGTCATATTTGCGATTTATAACCTCCTCAGCACGAGGAAGGATATAGTCTCGAAGCTGGCCTCGCAGGATGGATATGACAGCGAAGGACAGTATGTGCGGGACACCCTGCTCACAAAGCCCAGGGAAATTGGGCTGTCGATTTTCGTGAACGACGATGCCAAGAGCATAGGTTTGCGTTACATCGTCACCAGCATCCTCTTCTTTTTCATTGGAGGGGCCTTCGGGCTCACGATGAGGCTGTCGCTCACCGGACCAAACCTGACATTCCTGTCTAGCGATGAATACAATGTCCTAATCTCCCAGCATGCGGTTCTGATGATTTACATGTGGGCCGTAGGCAGTGCGCTCGGCTTCGGGTACTACCTCCTGCCTTCCCACATAAAGGTGATCAGGGACATCAGGGGGGCCCTGTCTTCAGCCGGCTACTGGTTGTGGCTTATAGGAGGATTCATAGTCCTGCTTGCGCAGTCCTCCCCGAGGTGGTATTTCTATCCGCCGCTGTCACTGCAGCTTAACCAGAATGGAGGGGGCCTTTACGACTGGCTTTCTGTCATTGGCATAGAAACCGTTCTCATCGGACTGATGATTACCAGCATTACGATCCTGCTGATCGTGATCTACGACAGATCACCTGAAGTTAAGAGGGAGAACTTCAGCCTTTTCACCTGGTCAATCATTTTCACTGCGATAATGATAATCGTTTCCGCACCCCCACTTATTGCCGGATTCGGAATGCTCTTCTATGATTTCTTCAATCCGATTTTCTTCACGGCTTCATCCGGGTCGGTCCTGCTGTTCGCAATCCTTTTCTGGTTCTGGGGGCATCCCGTTGTGTACATAGCGATAATACCGTATTTCGGGCTGATCTACGAGATACTTCCGAAATTCACGGGCGGGAAGATTTTCAGCTACAGATCCGGCGTTTATGGATTGGGGTTGCTTCTGATCCTTAGTGAGGTAGTATGGGGGCACCATCTCTTCAACTCCGGCCTGGGTTTTGCCTGGGTGCTGTTCTTTTCGACCACCTCATTCCTTGTGGTTATACCTTCAGCAA
>JAJZNS010000008.1 GCA_021811635.1 Thermoplasmata archaeon | reverse complement strand
ATATTGGAACCTGCATTCCTGCAAATGCCTTGGTCTTCTCGTTGATATCCTTGATTACCTGGCCAAGATTTAATCCAAGCGGGCCAAGTGCAGGGCCAAGCGGTGCACCTGCTGAGGCCTTGCCCCCCTCTACCATTGTATTTACTGTTTGCGGCATGTTGAACACTAGTTTGAAGTGAAGCCTGTAATTGATCCGCTTTAATATTACTTTTGAAAGGAGAGGGCGTTGGTGAATTCACATTGCATGACAATGTTTAACGCCTGAGCAGTAAACGGTACACCGCTTAGGCGTGCATACCAAAAGTTTAGATACAGATTAACAGTATTATATTATAAAAATGGACAATGAGGAAAATTTAGGAATTTACGATGTTGTCAACAAACTGAAAGAAGAGATTAAGAAACTGGAAGATCAGGGAAAAGACAATCACCTTTTTAAAATCGATAAGGTGACAGTACAGTTATCTGTAGCGGTCGATAAACATGTGGGAGGAGGAGTGGACGTCTGGGTGTTCCGTGCAGGAGGGCTCTTCAAAAAAGAAAACACGCACACAATTACCCTGGAATTATCCCCGCTGGACGATGCGCAAGTTGCGGTGGCGGACATAGGTAAACCATCGCCGATCGAACTAGAAAGGGGGAGTGCAGGCAACAATTCAGAGAAGAAAAAAAGGCAAAAAGGGAAATAAGAAGAAATAAAGGAATGCCAAACGTCCTAACTATCTTGACTGGCAAAATTGCTGTATCGCCAGGCATGCTCTCATTGCTACCTATTCCTGCGATCCTTTATCAACGGAGTTCTGCAGGCTCACCCGATATTCACGGGATCTCTGTCTTTCTTGTCGAAAATGTTCCATTCCAGCCGGCTGCCGATAACACAGCTGGAAGAATTACGATATTGTGAAATGCCTTCGTGCCAAATGTCGTCATGCTCAGAATCCAGCCTCCAGCAAGTTCCCTTTGCTCACTGTTCTCGAACAGGGAAGTGTGGACAGATGCGCCCCTATCGTCCCTGGTCAGCCATTTTTCTACAGTTTCGATGCACTAGGCATCTGTTAATATATGCGATAGATACATGCGGTAGACTTGAAGATAACCATTGTCGAGGGTAGAAAGGATATCATCCCGCATGCGGAAGCATATGCGCTTATAGACATCTTCAGATCCACATCAACCATACCATTACTGCTAAGGAATGGTGCAAGCAAAGTCGTACCGGTCTTCCGCCTGAACACCGCCAGGGCAATGATGAAGAAGAATCCTGATTTCATTGCGGTTGGAGAGAGATACGGATTTAAGATACCCCAGTTTGATTACGGAAATTCGCCTGCAGACATACTCAAGCACTCTTTTGAGGGAAAATCCATCCTGTTCACTTCAACCAATTGCACCAGGGTGCTTGAAAGAATGAGGGACAGGGACAATATTTTCGTAACTTCATTCGTCAACTTCACTGCTACATATAAGCGCCTGATCGGGTTTGACGACATCGCAATCGTAATGTCCGGCAGGCCTGACGGCAGCGCGGATGAAGACCAGATATTCTCTCTGTTCCTTGAGCAGAAGCTGAAGGGAAAGGATGTTGAACCAGCCTCCTTTATACAGATGGCAAGAAAATCCAATGGCGCAAGGAGGCTCAAGCTGATAGGCTACGGCAGGGACGTGATTCCAGCCACAACAATGGATACAGTCAGATCTGCCGCCGTTTACCAGAACGACAGGATTGTCACAGCGAAATAACCTCTCCTTCCAGCATGGTGGTATTCCGCTGTTTTGCAAGTTCTTCCAGGAATCTGCGCGCCCATCGGAGCTTCTTCAGTTTTCTTGCCTGGTTGCCAAACGGCTTGGGCACGGGATTATCAAACCTGAACCCGTAGATTGTAATGGATTCTGATCGATAATGATCTGCAATAAATGCCGACCTGTCCCCATCGGTGAAACCCCCAAAGTCATAGAGATCGTAGGTCTCCGCAGACTGGCATGTGAACAGCGTTCTCTCGCCGAAAAGCGGCATGCTGCTCTTCACCTTCTCAAGGTTATCCCCATGCACGTGCACAAAGAGGAAAGACCCGTTCCTCTGGCAGAAAAGAATTTCCTGCAAAGGACCATCCAGATCGGTGACGATGACGTCCGGCAGTGAATTCATCACCAGGAATCTGGAAATCCCTGAATCCGCGACAATCTTCAATCCATACCCGGATATGTCCCTGACCACATAGGGGGCCGGCCCGAATATGGCAGCGTTTCCCCTCCCCCATAAATCCGGCAGGTTCTGTCTGAACCCATGCTTCTCTGCAAGCTCACTGACCTCAAGTGCAGCTTCCCTGTCAAGTGCAGGATCTATTCCGAGGTCAAGGAAACATTCTTCCCTCAGTTTGAGAATTATCTCCCCGGCATAGCTGGGCATCACTTCTCCTCAAAGAGCGATGTGGGCGACTGTTCTATCGCGGTTACGCTGATGATGTCGTTGTAGTACCTGTTGATGAGAGAGGAAAGAATTGCCAGCACGACGCCGAGTATCATTATCGTGAGGTTGATCACCGCGTCCGAAAAAGTGGTGTAGCTGAATATGAATCTCACGTAGTTGATCATCCCGTAGACTACCATTCCTATCGCGAGTGAGAAAAGAAGCCCGTAAAGTATACCGCTTATGCCGGTCTTTCCGCTCACAATCAGCTCCACGCCCTGCCCAAGTTCGATGGCAGCCACAGAGCCGTATATCCACCATATGTAGAGGGAGAAGAAAACCAGTACCTTGTTGAACAGCGGCCCGGGAAGGCTTGATACCTGAACAACTCCAGAAGCAATGCCTGCCAGCAGGAGCGAGATTGAAACCACGTAAGACAGGAATGAAATTCTCGTCTCCCTCGCATAGGTTCTGAGGGAAGAAAAGGAATTCTTCATCTTTTGCACAAGGTCCACTCCCATTTCCACCAGGTATGCCCCCAGCACGATGGCCACGAAAGTGATCGCGCCATTGCCCGGGGAAACCGAGAACCCGTTGAACAGGAATACAGAATAGAGAATGAATACAAGTGATACCACACCATAGGTGAGGAAGACAAGCCCGATCGGAACCACGAACTTGCTCATGAACTTCTTGTCCTTTATCGCGTTTACGATATAGTAGTACAGAGATTCGATGTTCTGGTTATGCCTGACGAGTATGTGCTTTACGTACCTTATCTTGAACCTTGAAAGGATCAGCGGAACTATGTAGTCGTCTTCCGCCCCGTCCGTAACGAGTATGGCATCCGAGAATCTCCCGAAATTCCCAAGCTCGTCCAGCTGCCTGCCGAGTTCGGTATCGGAGACCGCGCCAACGTCACTCTTTCCGGTGATAAGGGCAATTTCCACATCCTCGTTCTTTTTCCTCATCTCCTCATACAGCTTGATCGCGCCAAAAAGAGCGTTGGCATCGGAATCTTCTGGGTCGGCAGATATCAGTTTGAGAGCTGCGTCGTAACAGTCAGCATATCCCGTAACAGGGCCCTTTACGCCCGCTTTTTCCCCGAAATCGTCGTCTCTGTCAACGTTTAGAATGAGGGTGGTCATCCAGTTCCTTTTCGGATAGAAATTGAATCCCGCATATTAATAGGTGAGCCTGTCCGCCATGTGTTCTCAAAAATGTGGCAATACATGATCAGATTATGCATTTCACAGCCAGAACGGGTGCGCAATCAGTATTATCTTGTGGTCATGAACGAAAATCGGAAGAAATTACTTCCCCACGGAAACATGCCTAATCCCATGTGAAAAGGATGTGGCACGCCCACCCGAGTGCACCCGCCTGTAATGAAACGGCGATAAAACGGGAAGGGTTTATTTGATCAGGTAGTAACCGGCGCTTTTCTGTCTGGCGACCCTCTTGGCATATCCCTTGCTGACCAAATCCTGCAGGGAAGAGGCAACTATTGCCTTGCCCACGCCGGAGGCCTTCATTATGTCATCCGCTGTTTTCAGCTTGTCTTCAGACGTCGCGCCCAGCTTCTTTATAGCATCGTAGATCTTCTGCGAGTTTGGAGATAGATCCCCCATTGTTACACCAGTAAGCACGTTAAGCGTTTAAAAATATATATAGGTATGTAATTATAGCTGCAGAGATATATGAATTTTCGACAATTGTCGACATTCAATTAGTTAGTTTTTAATATGTGCTAGGGCTGGCTCCTAGGCTATAAAATGTCAGGAATAGTAAGTTACGGGAGCTATATCCCAATATACAGGATTAAACCGGACGAGATCGCAAGGGTATGGGGCGAGGATGCCGACAGCATCAGAACAGGGATCAACATCCTCAGCAAATCGGTCCCTTCCCCGGACGAGGATGTTGCAACAATTTCAGTCGAGGCTGCAAGAAATGCAGTCAGGAGGGGAAAGGTGAACGCCGGGGACATCGGGGCAATATACGTTGGATCAGAATCCCATCCATACGCGGTAAAGCCCACCGCAACCATAGTTGCTTCGGCAATAGGCGCTGATTTCAGCCTGTTTTCCGCCGACTATGAATTTGCGTGCAAGGCAGGCACTGCTGGGATGCAGAACGTGAAGGCAATGGTCGATTCCGGCATGGTCAAGCTGGGAATGGCAATAGGCGCCGACACCTCGCAGGGAGCCCCGGGCGATGCACTCGAATATTCCGCATCTGCAGGCGGCACTGCCATGATACTTGGAAAGGAGAACGTCATAGCCGAAATCAACTCAACCCTTTCCGTTACATCAGACACGCCTGATTTCTGGAGGAGGGAGGGGCAGCCCTACCCGACGCATGGAGAGAGGTTTACGGGGGAACCGGCATATTTCAGGCATACATTGAACGCCTCAAAGATGATGATGGAAAGGATGGGAACAAAGCCTTCGGATTACACCTATGCGGTGTTCCACCAGCCCAACGGAAAATTCCCCACAAGGGCCGCAAAGACACTGGGCTTCAGCGACCAGCAGTTCAGGGACGGCCTTCTTACTCCGGTGATAGGAAACACCTACTCAGGATCGATGATGACCGGACTCTCGGCAATACTTGACAAGGCTGCGCCCGGTGACAGGATACTTGCGGTATCATTCGGGTCCGGGGCAGGATCAGATGCTTTCGACATCACGGTCACAAAGAACATTGAGAAGATGGATCGCGAATCCGCCCCGACAATCAAGAAGATGCTTGCGAATGTGAAGTGGCTGGATTACGCCATCTATGCGAAGTTCAAGAAGAAGATAATCGTGGGTGATGCAGTTGAGTGAGGACGTATACATAATCGGTTCGGGGGAGACCAAATTCGGCGAGCTATGGGAAAGGTCGCTCAGGGAACTTGCAGTTGAGGCAGGTCTCAGGGCAATCGAATCAGCGGGCATATATTCGAAGGACGTCCAGCTGCTTTACGGCAGCAACAGCCTTGGGGGGACGATAAACTCCCAGAATGATATCGGCTCTCTTATTTCGGATTTCTCAGGTATAGCCAGCAACCACACACCTGCCATCAGAATAGAGGCATCGAGCGCTTCTGGAGCGGCTGCTGTCAGGGAGGCATATCTGGGAATAAAATCCGGGGAATACGACTGCGTGATGGTCGGTGCAGTGGAAAAGATGACCGATCTTTACGGCACGGAGATGCTGGATCACATGGGTACCCTGCTGGACAGGGAATGGGAGGCATTCTTCGGCGGGACCCCTGCAGCAATGGCGGCACTGAGCGCAAGGAAATACATGCTTGACTTCAAGGTGCCCAAGGAGAAACTGATGAGCATTTCCGTCAATGATCACAGCAATGCATCAATGAACCCGGACGCGCATTACAGGAACAAGATTACGATGGAAGCTGCGATGGAGTCCACCATGGTGGCAGAACCGCTCAACATGATGGACTGCAGTCCTATGAGCGACGGCGCCGCCGCCCTTGTCCTCTGCTCAGGATCATTTATGAGGAAGAGGAAGATTGAGGGCATCAAGATCCTGAGCTCGGCTATTTCGCAGGATTTCCTTGCCCTGCACAGCAGGCGCTCCATTTACACAATGGACTCCACCGTTCTTGCCGCAAGGATCGCATTTGAAAGAGCCGGGCTGAAGCAGAAAGACATTTCCTTTGCCGAGATCCATGATTCTTACAGTATATACGGTCTGACGGCACTGGAGGACCTGGGGTTCGCCGAGAAGGGAAAAGCCTCAGAAGTCATAGATGCCGGGATAGGGCTGAGCGATCCGCTCCCCATCAATCCATCCGGCGGGCTGAAGGCAAAGGGCAACCCCATCGGTGCCGTGGGTGTGGGGCAGTTCGTGGAGGCGGTATCGCAGATCAGCGGCAAGGCCGGCCAGCGCCAGGTGAAGGATGCAAGGATCGGGCTGCTGCACAACGTTGCGGGGACAGGTTCCACTTCAATTGTACACATTGTGGGGGGTGCATGAAATGGGAAAACTTTCTGCAGTATGGAGGGAAACAAACCACAGGTACAGGCTGGTGGCGCACCAGTGCGGAAACTGCAAGAGGATGTACTTCCCGCCGAGGGACATATGCCCCGACTGCCACAGGGAGTCCATAGGGAAGATGAAGGAGAAGGAGCTTTCCGGAAACGGGAAGATAGAGTCCTTCACCATAGTGCATGACGCCCCGTCGGCATTCGCGAGGCAGAGGCCATACGTACTGGCACTGATAAAGCTGGACGAAGGTCCCGTCCTGACGGCTCAGATAGTGGACAGCGACTTCTCTGAACTGGAGACAGGCAGGAAGGTGAGGGCAGTCTTCCGGAAGATCAGGGAGGACGGGAAGGGAGGCATCATCCAGTACGGTTACAAATTTGTGTTAGAATAGGGCAGCGACCTGTTTAATAACCAGATTTCATTGCATCCTGATGATGCAGGAACCCAGCGATGGTGGTTACCAACCATCCGCTGTCATTTTCATGATCTTTGGGGCCCTCGTATTCCTGGGGCTGCTGACGATGCTTTACGCAGACGGAGCCATGATCTATTCCCCATCGCAGATCAGCGTTCCGATCCAGCCCTATGCCTTTTTGCTCCTCCTGATATTTATCGCGCCCTTCGCGGTCAATGCGTTATGGGTGATGGCAGGGCTGACCGTGCTCTACTTCATAATGTTCGCCTTGGTGATCTATCTCGGCCACGGAAACAGGTCAAAGCGCATGCTGGAAAATCCGGTCTCGTTCATAGGGATGACCATACCATTCCTATATGTTGTTTCTGTTGCAATCCTGCTGCTTGAGAATATTGCAGGTGTACAGGTGGGCAACCCCATCTCAACCTCCAGCCAGATCGATTACCTTGGTCTTATATACGCGCCGTTTGTGGAGGAGATCGGGTTCAGGATAATCCCGCTGGGTATACTGGTGCTTGCAGAGGCACTGTTCGTGCTTGACACCGGAAGATTCGGCGAAAATCTTGGAGAATTCGGAACTGGCAGCCTCCTGATCGGATCATTCCTATATCCGGGAAAGCTGAGAAGGCGTCTTGGAATAAGAATGGGAAGGGCCGAATGGGCCGGAATAATCCTGACCGCGGCACTTTTCGGATACGCCCATTATTACTTCGGTGAATGGGATATCGGAAAGATAAGCCAGGCAGCCCTCGTCGGTGTACTCTTAGCCATAGGATTCCTGGAGTTCGGCCCATTTGTGGATATCCTTATGCACTGGTTCTTCAACGGGTACTTCACCTTTGTGGAATACCTCCACGGGTTTGCACCTGTTGCACTGGTTGACGTCAATCTGGTCTGGCTGTTCCTCGCAGGCATAGCATCGCTGGTATATTTCTTCAGATGGCTCATTAGCCGTGGAAAACCGTCAGGAGAACATGACCCTCTGA
>JAJZNS010000011.1 GCA_021811635.1 Thermoplasmata archaeon | reverse complement strand
GAAGAGGAAGCCATCAGAAAACCTACGCTGTCGTCAGTCACTGTCAGGAATACCGTGTGAATTCCAGAATATGAATAGTACCACAAAAATTATTAACGGTCGAACCACTAAGCCATTTGCATGGATTGTGATTCTCTGATAAAACAGGTGGAACACAAGTTTTCCACAGAAGTCAAATCAATTGAGGAGTCTGAAAATTACGATCCTGCGGAACTTTCCAGAAAGTCCGCCGACTTCCTTGAATGGTTCGAGAACCTCATCAACAACGGTTCTGTTGAGAACGGAGAGATCGCAGAGTCCGCAAAAAAATGCATACTGAAGACTCTGGAAAACGATCCAGAGGGGACGGAACATCCGCTGCTTTCAGACGCGCTGTCAATATTCTCCGATAAGAGGCTGAAGGAAATGTTCGGCGTAGAGATTTTTGCCAACCTTGACGAATAGGCAATAGATTTAATCTACGGTTGGATTAGCTGACGATAGACGTGCCAGGCGAAATTGACAAGAAACTTGAGAATTTCATCAGAAGCCTGCCTTCAGAGGAGATTTACTTTGAGGCGATAAGGGAAATCCTGAAGGATATCATAAAGGAGTACATCAAGAAGAAAATCAACAGCGATGATCATCTCAAACACGAAATAGTGGAAGTCCTGAAGGAATTCACCGAGGCAAAGGTGAAGGAGTACGATTCCATGGCAAAGATGACCCGGATTTCAGCAAAACTTGGATACAGCCTGGCTCCGGAATCGCTTAAGGATGAGGCAATCTCAGATTTCCTAAGCGTATTCCAGAAGGAAATCGAAGATATCATCAGGAAAACGCTCTAGGAAGTTGGCTTGAAATCCTTCTTTACCACATTGAGGGAGTTCAGATCGAACAGGGTCAGTATCGAAGGATTGGGGCTGAAATTCATCATCCTCTGGTAATCAGTCTGTGACTGCCAGGTGGAAGAATTCACGTACCTCACCGACTTGTATTCTCCCATTGCATGGGAATGCACGTGGCCCGTTATGAACACGTCCGGGATCTCCTCTATGACATGGTAATCGGTGGCAGAGGGGATTAACGGAGTTTTTCCTCCGTACCTCGGGGCAAGATGCCGCCTTTTAAGCAGCTCTTTCACCGCATCTCCTATGGTTGAGTAATTCATTCCCGGGATCAGTTCAACAAGATCATTGAGGGACATTCCGTGATAGACCAGGACCTTCCTCTTCTCCAGCGTCAGGGTGCATGGGTTCGGGATAAGGAACGCATTATCCGGAAGATCCTTCCTGAGGGCTTCCGGAAGGCATGGCTGTGGTTCGGCGAGCCTCACGGTATCATGGTTTCCCGGCATTATGAATACCTTCACGTCTTCGGGTATGCCGGAAATCAGTTCCGCCAGAGCAGAATACTGCTCCATGGGGTTAAGGATCTCAAGATCGTTTTCCTGGGAAGGGTAAACGCCAATCCCGTCCACCACGTCACCGCTCAGAACCAGGTACTTCAGCTGCTTTGATTCTTCGCTTCCTCCGTTGAGCCAGTGGATCATGGATCGGAAATCGTCCTTCCTGAAAGTCTTGCTCCCGACGTGTATGTCTGAGATCGACCCGACAAATACGGGGGCAGATTCCTCGAACTGCACCACCCTGTTCGGTATATCCGGCCTGACGATCTCATCCGCGAATATCACTGGGTCGCCTTTGCCTGAGGATACCGATCCCACGATGCCAATTACCTCATCAGGCAGGATAAGCTCGGAGGAGATCGGGTTCTTCTTCATTATTATGACCTGAATGGAATCCTCAAGATCCTCAATGAGGAGCTTTCTGTGCCCATTGGAAGTGACGCTCGTCTCCGAAACCATGCCGACCACTTTTAACTTGCCCGGAGTCCTTTTTGCCTTGGAGATCGGGAGGGTCCCGCGCATATGGCTGGAAAGCAGGATAATCTTCTTCAGTTTCTCATACCTGTCCGAGAAGTATTTCCTGAAATCCTCGGCAGAGCTGTTGACCTTGAGGTTGGAATAATCGACCTCAAAGTACGGGTTTCTTGTTTTGTTTGAGTCTACGAGGACGGAATGTATCTGTTTTTCAGAAAGATAACCGGAGTCCAGCACCTCAGAGGTCAGCAGGGATCGGATCATCGGGCCCATATTATTCTCAATGATCCTGTTTAGCGCGTCAGGGGCGACGAGTATCCCATTTGACTGAAAAAATTCCAGGATTCTCTCTTTTTCCCTTGACTGAAGCAACGTGATCAGGCTAAAAGTCTCGGGCGGTTAAAACACTTTTTTATTTTTTGCGTGATATCCCACAATGAAAAGCATATCCTCTCTTGTCAGCAATCACAATGAGTACAGAAGAAATTGCCTGAACCTTCAGGCCTCAGAGAACATCATGTCAAAAAAGGCTCTGGAGGCGCTTTCATCGGATCTCTCCGGCAGGTATTCCCACATCGGCGAAAATGGAATCAACGACTATGGCGGCACCTCGATTTTTGAGGAAATCCATCAGAGGACTATAGAAGCCGCAAAGTCCCTTTTTGGGGTGAAACTTGCTGATGTCAGCCCTGTGGGGGGGCACATTGCAGCTATTGCAGTGCTGAGATCAACGTTAAGGCCCGGGCAGAAAATGCTCCATATTTCCACAGAGAATGGGGGGTATCCAGGCTATGACAGCCCCTACATCCCGAAACTGCTCGGCGTGGAGGAGGGCACCATACCATACAACTTCGCGGAGCAGGAGATTGATTATGAGGCGCTGGAAACCATGGTCAAGTCAGAAAGGCCTGCACTGATAGTGCTTGGCCAGTCTGCATTCGTCAGGGAATATGACCTGAAGAGGATCAGGGATATCTGCGATGATTCTTCAAGCAGATTGGTTTATGATGGATCGCATGTGATGGGCCTCATTGCCGGCAGGGCTTTCCAGAAAGATGTTATGAGCTACTGCTCCGTACTTTTCGGATCCACACATAAAACATTTCCCGGTCCTCAGGGTGGCATAATTCTGGCAAACGATCCGGACATGCTAGTGGGCATGAAGGAAGGTTTCACATGGCACATCCAGGATAATACCCACCTGGCTAGAATTGCAGCACTTGGGGTAACACTGGAGGAAATGAAGGAGTACGCCGGAGAGTACGCTTCAAGGGTCGTTAGAAACAGCGGGAAACTGGGCGCAGAACTCTCTGAAAGGGGATTCGGCGTAAGGTTCAAGCCATGGTTCTCACATTCTCATCAGCTCCTGATAGACGACGGATGGCTTAACAGGAAAGAAATCACGCGCGTGGAACTTTCCAGTAAACTGGAGCGAAACAATATCATAGTGGATAGGGATGGTAGAATAGGTACTTCGGAGATCTCACGGCTGGGGTATGAGGACATGTCCCGCATCTCCGAACTGATCATGGCCTCCCTGCGCGGAGAGGACGTGAAAGGTACTGTCACGAAAATTGCATCCGCACTGTATGGTGATTTCAAGTGAAAGTTGAACAGATGATGACAAGGGAACTCATAACACTGGAGGCATCAGAGCCTCTTTCTGCCGCACTGACCAAGATGAGGGAGAACAGCATCCATTCCCTCCCTCTAATCAAGGGGGGCAAATACCAGGGGCTGGTTGTTTACAGGGACATTATGCGCAGGAGGAGCATCCAGCCCAGGGCCAAGGTTGCGTCCTTCATGATCACCACCGCGGAACTGTCCCCGGATGAGGATAGCTTAAGCGCAGTCCAGAAACTCCATTCTTCCGGACTGCCAGCACTTCCTGTAACCGATAAGAAGAAGCTCGTCGGAATACTCTCCAGGTTTGACATCGCAAAATACGTACAGGAGATCAGTGACGTAAGCGGGATTATGGCGCTTGAGGTTAAGACCGTCGATCCAATTTCCGTGAACGTTGGTGATTCCATAGAGAACGCAGTCGAGGCCATGAGGAAGCTCGATGAATATGAAGTTCCCGTTTCCGATGATTCAGGAAAACTGGCCGGAGTGCTGAGGCTTGAAAGCATTATGGAAATGACAATGGCTGACAGGCAGCGGATCCAGTACGGGCAATACACCTCGGAAAAGAGCAAGTCAAAAGTCATTGTCTCCTCACTGATGGATGACCCTGTGTCCGTTACAGACAGGGATCCGCTGAGCAAGGCATGCAGCGAGATGGTAAAACTGCGCATGCACATAATTCCCGTGGTCGACTCATCGCAGAAGATAACCGGCGTGATAGGGATCGACGACATCATTGACATACTCGCCAGGCCTGCCGGAAAGCAAGGTCTCCTGGTGACCATCACCGGCCTTGGTCCAGGTGACGAGGATCTGTACGACATCGCTTACGGCCTGAGTGAGAAGTTTGCCCAGAAGCTGGGAAAGATGTTTGGCGTGAAATCTGCTCTGCTCAATATTCACGTGATCAGGTACAACACGGAGGGCAGCACGAAATATTCAGTCAGGACCCGTCTTACTGCCGGGAAGATTTACATGTCCGTGAACTCCTACGACTGGAATTTCGGAAAATGCGTCTACGAGATCTTTGAGGGTTATGAGGCAAGGCTGATCAAGCAGAAGAAGCGATGACCTGCCATAAATAACGCATGATTTTCATGGCGAATTCCAAAATCCCTTCGAATTACGAGGGACGGAGTCGGCTTTTAGAAACGCTTAACTAATAAGTAATATTGTCAATCCATGGAAGAACTGCTTAGACCAGGAACAAAGGCACCGGATTTCGAATCAGTGGATCAGGACGGCAAGCATGTGAAACTGAGCAGCTTCAGGGGATCCCCGGTTGTTCTCTATTTTTATCCGAAGGATGATACTCCAGGATGCACCGCGGAAGCATGCAATTTCAGGGACAATTTCAGCCAGTTCAAGGAAAAGGGCATAACCGTGCTTGGAGTAAGCGTCGATAGCCAGAAATCGCACAAGAAGTTCCAGGAAAAATACAACCTGAATTTTACGCTTGTGGCCGATGACTCGAAAAAGATTGTCACTCAGTACGGGGTAAAGGGCATGACAGGGCATGCGAACAGGGTGACGTACCTGATAGACAGGGACGGTAAGATTGCCCACGTCTATGAAAAGGTCTCTCCAAAGGCCCATGGATCTGAAGTGCTGGAAAAGATGAAGGAACTCAAACTTACGCCGTAAACCCGGCGCTTCCCGCACTGAATCTCAAATCCGGTTGGATCAGTTATAGCGAATTCTCCCGGAATTTGGGCAAGTCTTTTATTAAATGCCGCGCCCGGTAGAATCTTCGACATTCATTATTGTTATAAACACAGCTATGAAGAGCCAGATCACGGAGACTATTACCATAAGGATATCGACGTAGATGAACGAGAAAATTATAAAGAATAATGCCGGAATTATAAACTTCACGGCAAGAATATAGATTTTTGAAAGATCCATTTCTCAGATCATCCGAAAAGGGAACTCAGGCCTGCAAGCGCATCGTCCTCAGAGCCTTCCTGCTTCTTCTCTTCCTTAGGCTCCTCCTTCGCTTTCTTCCCGCCCTTCTTATCGCCCTCGTGAGTGGCTTCATGTGACTGAGCCTGGGCAGCGGGTGCTGCCGATACGGTTGCCGATGCGGCGTTCTTCAGGACCTCATCGATGTTCACGCCCTGCAGACTCGACACCATGGATTTAATCCTGGCTGCGTCCGCCTTCACGCCTGCTCCTTCAAGTACCTTCTTCAGTTTTGTTTCGTCTATCTCCGATCCTGCTGAGTGCAGGAGCAGAGCCCCATATACATATTCCATTTTTCTCTCCTCTATTATCCGAACAGGGCTCCTAGACCCTCAGATATCTGGTCGTCCATGTTCTCCTTTTTCTCCGGTTCCCTGTCCTTTTTAGCTTTAGGTTCCTCTGCCTTCTCCGGCACGTTCTCGCCTGGGGAGACTACCGAATTGAGTGCAGCGGCATCCTTAATTGCTTTCAGTATAAATAACTCTATACTGCCCTCATCAACAACCCCGGCAGCTATTGCAAGCGACTCGGCATTTATCCTTGCCATGACGAGAAGCTCTGGAACTATTTCCGGCACGATGAACTTTGAGGCAAGCGCAAGCTTCTTTGCTGTCACCAGCGCACGTGATACATCCTGCAGGACACTGGATGGAGTTATTGAGAGAGCACTTTCATCGAAGAATATGCCATCGTACAGGGCACCCTTCATGTCTATGCCTACAGTGAGCGGGAAAATCTCCAATTTTTTCAGCACCGCTGCCTTCTCCTTCGAGATGGTTTCTCCCTTCTTTACAAGAACTGTGTCTTTCTTGATTACAATTTTTCCCTTCTCGATTGCAGTCTGGAGCCCAACTTTCTGGAACTCGCTGACCATAGGGCCAGGAGGGAACGATGTTTCGCTCGCCTCTACGACTATGTCATCCTCGGCAACCTCACCGCCTTTGGCGGGGGATTTCTGCTTTGTTTTTGAGAGCTTCTCGAACGTTGCGTTCGGAGAACGGTCTGTCGTGAGAATCGCCACCTGTCCTGAAACGAGTTCCTTCAGGTTCTCAAATCCCTTGACTCCAGATTTTTCAAGTGCTTTCCAGATCAGAGTTCCGCGCGTAACCTTGAGTTCCATTTCCCCGCGGAGGTCTCTCCTAATCTTCTGCAACTGATTGTTGCTGATTCCCTTGATACCCACTATCGCAGAAACTTTCGACTTGGAAAGCCGATCTGAGAGATCGTCAACCAATTCCACTTTCCACTGTGCTGGTTTCCTCATTTGCGATCACCAATTTCAAGTTTGACAGCCTTTCCCATCGTGGTCTTTACGAAAATTGATTCTATGTTTCCATACCCCTTTTCAAGTTTGGTGACAAGCCTTCTTAGCACTGCATTTATGTTTTCCTCAAGATCCTCGTCCTTCATGTCCCTGGTACCGACCGGTACGTGGAACGTCCTCTTGTCACGGCTTCTTGCCCTTACGGTTTTACCAAGGCTGGAGATCATGGCAACGGGATCCTGGCCTGGCGGGATGGGTTTGGGTATCTTACCTCTTGGTCCGAGTATCTGACCCAGCGACTTACCAATGGAAGCCATCAATGTGGATTCGGCTATGAAAAAGTCAATTTTTTCGACAAGCTTCTTGAACTCTCTCTTGTCCTCAAGGAACTTATTGATGTCTTCAGGTCCATAGACGGCTTTTGTGGCCTTCTTGGCCTTCTCCTTGAGCTCTGACGTGCCAAAAACTGCCACGGAAATGTCTTTTCCTCTTCCCTTGGGCAGCACAATTTCTTCATTTACCCTGTTCTTGGGATCAGAAAGATCAAGATCCTTCAGGTTGATTGCAAGCTCTATGCTCTCCCTGAATTTCCTCTCAGGCGACTGCTTCTTTATTTCATCAATTGTTTTTGAAATGCCATCTTCCGGCAAACGCATTACCTCCGTAGTCCGTGCGAGATATACTCTCTCCTACAGGTCAGAGTTTGATTGACCCGCTCATAATAAGCTTTTGCACTTCCTTCGGGTCTTTGCCTTCAACGTTGACCCCCATCGACACGCATGTCCCAAGGACCTCCATTACAGCCCCCCTGAGATCGTATGATAGCATTGACGTCATCTTGGAAGCAGCCACTTTCTTGATGACTTCGAGGGAAGCGTCAGCAGCGATTTTCTCCTTCTTGTTTCCGGACGCGCTCTCGATTCCAAGTTCCTTCTTGAGTAGGGCAGAGGTTGGCGGCACTCCCACCTTAATCTCGTATTTCTTCGAAGCTGGATCGGTGATTATGACCGATATTGGAACCTGCATTCCTGCAAATGCCTTGGTCTTCTCGTTGATATCCTTGATTACCTGGCCAAGATTTAATCCAAGCGGGCCAAGTGCAGGGCCAAGCGGTGCACCTGCTGAGGCCTTGCCCCC
>JAJZNS010000006.1 GCA_021811635.1 Thermoplasmata archaeon | reverse complement strand
TAGACGAAAGGAAGTTCACCTGGCCCTTCGTGATGAGATTCCTGTTTTCCAGTGTAGCCCCCAGTATGCTGTCGACCAGCGATCCAAGAGCGGCAAGTGCTACTATGATCAAATTGTCTACGATCGAAAATGAACCGGAAAGGATATCGTAAGCAGCTGCTATAACAAATCCTCCTGCAAACGAGGCAATGGTCCCGGTCAGTGATACACCTCCGTTGGCACCCTGAGTGGTCTCTTTCATGGTTGTTACCATGACCACCTTGGGATCAATTATCCCTATCTCCGAAGCAAAGGTGTCGGCCTCTATGACTGCGTATGACACCGCAAAAATCAGGAAGAAATTGATGTTGGCATTAATCCAGTATGAGTTGAGGACATTGAAGAAGACCACAATCAGGCCGGGCAGGCCGGCCGATATTACGTTGGAAAAGTGCCTCTCGCCATTTGTACCCTCCTGGAGGTGTTTTTTCTGCTTGAATTCAAGCCATGCCCTGGTTGCCCCGTACGAGGTGACAGCAAACACAAGCATAAGGATAAGCCAGTCCAGCCCGCCAAATATTCCTATAGCCAGGCCAAGCAAAAGGGCTATTACGCTTCCCCTGGTGTCCAGAAATCTGAATTTGACAGATAGGATGAAGAAAATTATGAGTATTGCAGCTAATGCAATCAGTTGAAGAAACAACATCTAAGGCTTACCAGCCTCTTTCCTGCAGCCTCTTGTCACCGGGAATCTGGTCGATTTCCATGCCGTCCATCGACAGCAGACCACCCGATGCCTGACCGATGAGCTCGTAATTCTCAAAGTTCTGCACAGCGTCAACTACTGCCTTTGCCATCTCGGTTGGATCCTGGGACTTGAAAATACCGCTGCCAACGAAAACTCCATCAGCGCCGAGTTTCATCATCAGGGCACCGTCCGCAGGTGTTGCGACTCCCCCCGCAGCAAAGTTTACCACTGGGAGCTTTCCATTCTCCTTAATGTCTTTCAGGATTGCCAGTATCCCTTCCTGTATGTCTGAAAGGCTGTTGCCATAAAAGAGTCCCTGGGTGTCAATTTCGGTGCCCTCGGGCAGCAGGCCCTTATAAACATCCTCCCTCAGCTTCACGTACGGCCTTGAGATTTCTCTTGCCATGATTTCCAATGCGGAGGTATCGCTTTTCTGTAAGAGCGCCATTCCTTCATTCATAAGCCTCATGTGGCGCACAGCTTCAATTATGTTTCCTGTCCCGGCTTCTCCCTTCGTTCTTATCATAGCTGCGCCTTCAAATATCCTCCTTACAGCTTCACCTATATTGCGTGCACCGCAAACAAAGGGGAGCTTGTAATCCCTCTTGTAAAGGTGGAAATACGGATCGGCCGGAGTCAGGACTTCGCTTTCGTCCAGCATGTCCACCCCGAGGGCTGCAAGAGTGTAACCTTCCGAGATGTGCCCAATCCTCACCTTGGCCATGACGGGTATTGTGACTGCATCCATAATTTCCCGGATCCTGCCTGGGTCTGCCATCCTCGCAACGCCCCCGGCGGCCCTGATGTCGGCAGGAACCTTCTCGAGAGCCATTACGGCAACCGCGCCGGCATTCTCGGCCACTCTGGCCTGTTCAACCGTGGTGACGTCCATTATGACGCCCCCCTTGGTCATCTTAGCGAAACCCCGTTTGATCAGATCGTCGCCGGACTGTAAGTCGGCAGCACTTGGTGACATACCCCCAGATTGATTACTTACATTTCTATTTATAGGTAGCCTCTTACGCAAAGGTAAATCTCAAAAATTTGGCATATTTCTGGAAGGGAAACTGAAGCTTTTTTTAATGATGTAATTATCCTGATTTGTGGTCGGGCTTGTTGGAGTTATAATCACCTTCCTCACGATAATGCTCGCCGGATTGTTTGCTGGGCTTGTCGGCTCCATGACCGGCCTCGGGGGCGGAACTGTCCTTGTCCCTCTGCTTACCCTCTTTTTCGGTGTCCCCATCATACTCGCTACTGGAGCGAGCCTTATCTCAACAATAGCCACTTCAGCGGGATCAGCATCCGCATTCACAAGACAGAAAATAGCCAACGTGAAGATTGGAATCGGCCTGGAAATGGCGACAACAACAGGCGCAATTATCGGAAGTTTCACCCTTTACTTCATCGACAGGGCTGACCTGCTCTGGGTTATTTTTATACTGTTCGGCACTGTGTTATTGCTTTCCATGGTTCCCACCATCCACAGATCCATGTCTGAGCTTCCGAAGGACATGCCTCCCGACAGAACAACAAAGTTCTTTCAGTTGAATGGAAAATACTTCGATCCAAGACTGAAAAAGGAGGTCGAGTACAGCGGCGTCAGATGGTTCCAGGCAGAGGCAGTAATGTTTTTTGCCGGTTTTATTTCCGGCTTGCTGGGCATAGGGAGCGGCGCCCTCAAGGTAATGGGGATGGACTGGGCCATGAACCTACCCATGAAGGTGACAACGACAACCAGCAACTTCATGATCGGGATCACGGCAGCCACAGGCAGCTCAATATACTGGAAGCTTGGCTACATACAACCGTTCCTGGCGTCTGCAACAGCGATAGGGGTGGTCATTGGGTCATTTTTCGGGGCAAAGTTGCTTATGAAGCTAACCAACAAGGAGATCAGGTGGGTCTTCTTCGTGATACTGTCATTTCTAGGGTGGGACATGGTGTTCAGGGGGCTATCAAATTCCCCCATAGTCTATATTACAATTATGTCCCAGACCCTTTATGCCATACTTCTGTCAATAGTGATGATTGCCATAGCATACTACTGGATAGGGAGGTCGAGAAAAATTGCCAAAGTGGGATAGTGACCTGGTCACGAGCTATATTCTGCGATCCGGTGTGGTAGTAAGCATCTTCTTCATCATCGCCGGGCTTGCCCTTGTTGTCATTCGCAATGGTGCTGCCGGATACGATCTCCAGCAGATTGCGTCACTCAATTCAACTACGGTCACATCAAGCATGATAAATCTGTCAGATCTTTTTTCCGGAGTGGCTGGTTTTGATGGGCTTTATTTCATCGCCTTTGGCCTATGGGTGCTGATTTTTACACCGGTCTCCGTGGTTGCCGTTTCACTGGTTGAGTTTGCAAATCAGAAGAACCTGAAATATGTGGTTATGTCTCTGTACGTGCTATCGATACTGCTTATATCCATATTTGTACTGTGAGAACGCTGTCCGGATCTGCTAGCTTCCCCATGTTATTTCCTTTCAGCAGGAAATGTATTTAGCTCCTGTCATCAATCAAAATTTATTACCGGATTGTTGATACTGGACGGCAAAATGCTAAACTTTGAGAGGGTAAAGATACAGAGCGAATTGCCTGAGAAAAGGGTAGGCTCCTTCGAAGTGGAACCCCTCAAGGAATACACCCAGCAGGAGGCTTATGCTGAAGCTGGAAGGTGTATTGGCTGCAATATATGCACTCAGTCCTGTCCGGCCAGCCTTGATATTGGTGGATATATCAGAAGCACCGCACTGGGCGACCCTGCGGAAACAGTCAGGATCGTGTTCGAAAATCTTCCTTTTCCTGCCATAATAGGCAGGGTGTGCACCCATATGTGCGAAGACATATGCGTGTTGTATGACACAGGAGGGCCGATAGCTATTCGCCACCTCAAGAGGTATGCTGCTGACCAGTTTGACGATTATTCGAAGATACTGGACACTCCCAGGAGAAGCTTTATCAACAAAAAAGTGGCGGTGGTTGGGGGAGGACCTGCAGGTCTGACTGCAGCTTACTATCTGGCGATTCAGGGAGTGAAGGTGACCCTGTTTGAATCCCTTCCCGTGCTCGGGGGTTTCATGCGTGTAGGCATACCCCGGTACAGGTTGCCGGACTCCGTCATTGACAAGGAGATTAATTTCATCCTGTCACTGGGGGTTGAGGTCAGGCTGAACACCAGAATCGGGGACGATATCAAGTTTGCCAACATCATGAATGAGTATGATGCCGTATTTATTGGCGTGGGAAACCACAAGCCCAGAATGACCGGCACGCCGGGCAGCGAGGCAAAAGGGATCTACCATGCCACCGAATTCCTCAGAAGGGCCAACCTGGGTGAAAAGATTCAGGTGGGGAAAAACGTCGTTGTAATAGGAGGAGGCTTTACTGCCAACGATGCTTCGAGAGTTTCTATCCGTCTTGGCGCAAAGAACGTATGCATTATGTACAGGCGGAGAGAGATCGACAGACCTGGCTATCCGTCTCTGAACGCTGAGGAAGAACTGGAGGAATCAGTGGAAGAGAATGTGAAATATATCTGGGAGGTCACGCCGTTTGAATATGTGAGTGAGAACGGGAAGGTGACTGGTGTCAAATACTGGGAGAATGAGATGGTCTCCGATGGACATGGCAGGGCAAAACCCGTGCCCCAGAAGGACAAGGTCAAGTTCATCGAGGCTGACACCGTGATAGAGGCCACCGGACAGGAGACTGATTTCAGCTTCATGGAGGACGAGTACCTGAAAAAGCTCAGACTGACGCCGGCTGGGCATATCATTACCAATCCGCAGGGAATGACCTCTATACCTGGCCTTTTCAGTGGAGGGGACTCCACCAACACCGCCAGGGATTTGATATCTGCCGTCAGGGATGCCGACACCGCAGTAATAGGCATACTGGAATACCTAAACGTCATGGATCAGATTGCCGACGACAGGTGGCTTCCATACCTAGACAGGTGGAAAAAATATTCACCAAACATCATTCAGAGATGATCACGTAATTTCCTCAAACCCCGTATAGGGGATCAGCGCCTTCGGGATCCTTATTCCGCCGCTTTCAGTCTGGAAATTCTCCATTATGCACACCATTATTCTTGTGGTTGCAATTCCAGTATTGTTGAGGGTGTGGACAAACCTGTTCCCCTCCCGGGTGCGGTATCTTATGTTTAGCGATCTGGCCTGAAAGTCAGTGTTGTTGGAAGATGAGGCAACTTCCCTGAACTTCCCCTGAGCCGGGAACCAGGCTTCAATGTCATATTTCTTTGCGTTGAGCCTCGAAAGTTCTCCTGAACAGATGCTTACGACCCTGAATGGAATCTCAAGGCTTCTCAGAAGATCTTCAGTATTCCTGGTGAGTTCCTCATGAAAATCCCACGAATGCTCTGGCTTGCAGAAAACAAATTGCTCGACCTTGTAGAAGTGGTGCACCCTGAATATCCCTTTGGTATCCTTTCCATGGGCACCCGCTTCTCGCCTGAAGCATGGGGAGATTCCCGCGACGCGCAATGGAAGTTCCCCCTCCTCCAGTATCTCATCCTTCAGCATTGCTGCGATCGGGTGTTCGGATGTGGATATAAGGTAGAGGTCATCATTTTCCAGCTTGTAAAGGGACTCCTTGAAAGTCTCGATGTCGGTTGCCTTTGAAAGCGGATCATAGTTCATCATAAAGGGAGGCGATACAGTGGTGAAGGCCCTCTGAGAAAAGAAATCGATCGCATAGTTTATGAGGGCAAGCTCAAGCTTGAGCAGCCTGTTCTTGAGGAAATAGAATCTTGCGCCAGAAATCTTTGCTGCCCGTTCAAGGTCCACGAGATCGAGCCTTTCCTCTACATCAACATGGCTGTCAGGTCTTTTTTCGATCAGGGAAAATATTCCCTTGTTTTCGGTAGATCTCAGGAATTCCTCCTTGTCATCCCTGAACACCCTGGCATTGCCGTCAAACCTGATGAACTGGTCGTTCTCATCACCCTTCGCCACGACAACGGATTCGTGCAGAAGATTCGGGATTAGTGACAGTACGGCTTCCCTGTCTGCCTCCAGGGTTTTCAGTGCGGTTTCCCTCTCTGCGATCCTGGAATTTATTTCCCTGACCTTCTCCTTTATCTGTTCTGCAGATCCACCTTTTTTGATAGTTTCGCTTGCCTGCAGCGACAGATTATTTCTTTCCTTCCTTGAATCATTGACTTCCTTCAGGACGGCACGCCACTGTTCGTCCAGCATGAAGAACCTGTCGATTTCTTCCTTTCCGAAGCCCCTTTTTCTTGCGGAATCGTAGTACTGTTGAGGGTTATCCCTTAGCAGTTTGACGTCTATCATGCGCAGATGCATGTCATCCGCCCTATAAATCTCACTTCTGTTGCGCGGACTGCAACCTCTATATTACTGGCAGTGTGTGAAAGTAATAGCACATCACTAGGGCATTATTTTTAATTGATATCACCCTAACCGTTTCATGGAAGTAAGCTTTGAGTACAGGGGGAACAATGAATACATTTCCACAGTCGCCGGAAAGGATCAAATACATATCAAGGGCCCCCTTGAAGAATCATCGAGAAATTTCACGTCAACTGAACTGTTGTTGTTCGCCATGGCCTCATGCACCAGTTCCGATGTCCTCTCTATCCTTGATAAGAAGAAAGTCAAGCTTGACAGGTACAGCTGCACCATTACTGCTGAGAGGGCAAAGGAACATCCGAAAACCATCGTTTTTGCAGATATCCATTATTTCTTTGAGGGGGAGAACGTCGAAGCCGAAAAAGTGAACAGGGCGATAAACCTGTCTCTCAACAAATACTGCAGCGTTTCAATACTTGCAATTCGTGGCGGTGCTGATGTCAGGTATTCCGTTTCCATAAATGGAAATCTGGTGGAGAGCAAGGTAAAACCCCATCTGGATTGATCTTACAGGGTCTTAAGGCCATTTCCCGTCAATACTATCATCGGCTTATTTCCAATGCGTTTCTTTCTCAACGCTGCGTAGACTGTGGCTGAGCTGTATTCTGCCAGCACCCCTTTCAGTGCCAGTGAATTCCTCGCTCCAATTATTTCGTCATCAGTGACGGAAATGCACAGCCCGTATTTCCTGATCCCATCAATGATCAGATCCTTCAGCGGCGAGTTCCGCGTTACAAGTGCATCTGCAATGGAATGCCCATAATTTCTCCCGACACCGTCAAGCTCACTGCAAATTGGAGAGTTGAGTTCAGGCTGTACTGTGATGATCTTTGGAACAGCGTCAATTTCCCCACTGGAAACAAGATGTTCCAGACCCCTTACCAGCCCCAAATATAATGTACCGGCCGACAGCGGGACGTAAATGGAATCTGGCATGGAGGGACCACACTGCCTGAATATTTCATATGCCAGAGTGCGAATTCCGTCCCTGAACTCAGGCCAGTAAGAATGCCCAACATATATGCCGGGTGCCCTTTTTGCTGCAGATGAAACCTCCTCCCTTGTGCCATCTATTTCAACAACCTCCGCCCCGTATGCCCTTATCTGTTCCAGTTTTGATTTCATACTGTTCCTGGAAACGAATATCCTGGCCCTTATTCCTGCGGCGGCTGAGTATGCTGCAATGGACGCACCAGCGTTGCCAGAGGAGTCCTCGTTCACCGTAACAGATCCACCGGTCTTCTCCAGCAAATATGACAATAGAATCCTGCTCCCCCGATCCTTGTAAGAGTAGGTGGGCTGGAAGTAATCAAGCTTTGCCACGAATGAATCTGCTTTCAGTATTGGCGTTTCGACTTCCCCAAGTTCGATCAGTTTACTCACGTACGGAAAGTTTTGCTGTATCTTATCACGGTAACTGAAGTCTGGCTTAAGATCGTAGACAGATCCACAGTCCGGACAATAGGGCTCAAGATCCCTTCTTACCCTGTGACAGCCAAGACACTCAGCTTGCATACACTGGAATTGACGCGCATTTAATTACCTATCCCAAAAGATTTGCCGGTGTCTTAATTGCGGTGTATGGCTCCCATCATCATATTCCCGGCTTTGCAAAACGACTTTCCCGTCAGGATGGCGAGTTGAGCTGGACAACCCATTTTCAACCAAGTTTGCCCTTGCAGAGATATTGTATAAATGGGCTCATGAATCACGTTTAACAGCCATTATGCTGTATCAGGTAATTATAGTTAAATACCTAACTTGTGATACTTATTGTATTCTTTCGGGATAAACTTCCTGATCCACCCCATCGAGTACGAATTGAACATTGAGATCTCCCCGAACGTCCTTTCAACCACGGCCTTCA
>JAJZNS010000012.1 GCA_021811635.1 Thermoplasmata archaeon | reverse complement strand
TCTCGCTCAAGGACAGGGCACTTTTCGAGAGCGTGATTGAAAGGGATGATGAAGTTGACAGGTATCACTGGTATATATTCAGGGAATCGAAGGGGCAGTGGAACCCGGCCTCTTCATTTTTCCTCATCCTTTCAAGGATACTTGAGAGGGTTGCTGATCATGCCGTGAACATAAGCAAGCGTTTCCTGATGTACAAGCCCATTAATTATGAACCTATGGAAGCGCTGAACTCCCTTTACACTTACTGCAGATTGACCTATGAGGATGCCAGTGGCGCCTTCTATTCCCAGGATTTCCACGCACTTAACGACCTGATTGAAAGGAAGGGGGAGATACTTAAACTCAGGGATGAGCTGCTGAAGCTCTCTTCCGGAACGTCTTCAGTGCATTTCTATTCGCTTGTTTCGGAAGATGTCTCCAGGATAGGACTGTATGGCACTGATATTGCCGAGCTCTCCATGGATAAGATCATTTCAGAAAACATCGACTTCAAACTTTAGCCAAATCGAATGGCGTGAGATCCGGCTTCAATTCGCTACCGCTCAGTGTCCCTGCAGGAGTAACCGGATCATGGTTGAAGATGCATACTGATTTTTCCCTTATTGCCTTCCTGATCAACTTCAGCTTCAGGTTCAGCGTGTCAAGCGGGTTAGTGTCTATGGCAGGAATATAATTGGGTCTGATGTGGAACGACGATGGGATGATGTCGCCGAAGTGAAGGTATTTCCGCCCTCTGATTGAAAACTCAATGACCTGATGGCCGGTGGTGTGCCCCCCAACGGCAAGGATCCTGGCATCCGATCCGATTCTTGTAACTCCGTCAATTTCCAGCACCCTTCCAGCAGGCATGGACTTTTTCACATAGCTCACTTTCGTGAACTGGTTCGGTTTCCTGTAATTCGTGAGTTCCTTCTTCTGCATGATGATCCTGGAGTCGGTTCCCCTAACAAGGGACAGATCGTTGCCGCAGTGATCGAAGTGTACGTGAGTGTGCAGTATGTGTTTCAGGTTTCGTATACCGAAATTTTCGTCCAGCCTTTCCCTGAGATCCACCAGGGATGAAATCTGGAATATCTCCCTGAACCTTGGATCGCCTATGTTTCCAACCCCACTGTCAATTATGCTGTATTCCCCGTTTCCGGATAGCACAAAGACATTGGCATCCGAATCGATCCTTCCCATCGCGTTCCTTCTTATCGCACGTGACCATATCGGTTCCGGAACTGTTCCAAAAATCGCCCCGGGGTCAAGGGAAAACCTGCCCTCCCTTATCATGAAGAGATCATTGATCAACTTTGTCCGCCCCTGTAGCTCTTCCCTATTTCGCGTAACTTTTCGACTATTGAAGCATCCTCAAGCGAGCTGATATCGCCGCAATCCCTGTCGAGGAATGCGTTGCGCGCGATCCTCCTCATTATCTTCCCGTTTCTTGTCTTCGGGAGGGAGTCAATCAGTATGACGTATTTAGGAGAGAATGGTTTCCCCAGGCTCCTTTCTATGGATGACCTGATTTCCTTTTCAATCTCTTCCCGGCTGTCTGCTGCAGCGAAGACCGCAATCGCTTCGCCCTTTGTGCTGTCCGGTACGCCAGCCACCGCGCATTCCCTTACTCCCTTTACGCGGGCGACAACATCCTCAACCTCGCCGGGGCCAACCCTCTTTCCTGCAATCTTGATGACGTCGTCCGCCCTGCCGTAAAGATAAAAGTACCCCCCGTCTTTTTGCTCTGCCCAGTCCCCATGGAACCATACGCCCGGGAAACGGGACCAGTAAGTTTCCAGATACTTTTCCTCCGCATGCCATAAGCCCCTGGTCATGGAGGGAAGGTGCTGTTCAGCCACCAGGTACCCGATGCTGTCCTCAATCTCCCTTCCTGATTCGTCATAGACTGAAACGTTCATCCCGAGACCCTTGTACAGGCATCTCGGTTTCATCGGCATGGCAGGATGTGAAGCAAGGAAGCAGCCTATGATATCGGTGCCCCCGGAAATGTTGCAGATAGGGACTTTTCCCTCGCCAAGCACGTTGAACAGGTATGTCCAGCTCTCCGTATCCCACGGTTCACCGGTGGATCCGAAACACCTTACCCCCCTGATGGGGTTCTCCAGTTTTGAGGCACGGAATGTACGGATCAGCGTGGGTGAAACGCCAAGAACGGTGATGCGGTGCTTCCTGACAAGATCCCAGAGCCTGGTTTCCTCAGGATAATCGAGAGCACCGTCATAAACGAATATGGAACAGCCAAGCGCGTTGGAGCCTATCATTGACCATGGGCCCATCATCCAGCCCGGGTCAGATATCCAGAACATCGTGTCGCCAGGTTTCATGTCTGTGTAGTACTTCACCTCCTTGACTATGTTTACAAGCGCACCGCCGTGGACATGCACAGTTCCCTTGGGTTTTCCCGTGGTGCCTGAGGTGTACAGGATGATTGCGGGATCTTCCGATTCTGTGTGCACGGATTCCGTGTACGTACCATTCTGTATCATGTCATCAAACGAAAGATGGGCCCCGCTCCTCCCAAAAACTATCAGCCTGGTTTTGTCAAGCCCGTCCAGGTTCTTCAGCAGGTTGACCTGTTTTCCCCTCCTTTCGAAAGCAGAGGTGACGAACATCACCTTGATTCCGGCATCCTCCACGCGGGAAGCCACAGCCTCATTGCCATATCCTGAGAACATTGGTACTGCCACAGCGCCGATCCGCATGATCGAATACAGGGCAATCACGCTCTCCGGAGAAAGAGGCATGTAGATCCCGACCCGGTCTCCCTTCTTCACTCCAAGATCGAGAAGGGAACCGGCAAGTTTGCCTGTCCTCCTGTCAAGCTCCCTGAAGGTGATGGTTCCTCCTTTGCCGTTCTCCCTCTCGTATTCGATTGCGGTAGCATCCGAATTCCTGAACCTTTCTGCCACATTGTAGGCAATATTTACCTTGCCTCCCACAAACCACTTTGACCAGGGCTTCCCCCTGGAATCGTCGATCACCCTGCTGTAATCTTCAAAAAAAATCACGCCGGTATCCTTGACGACTTCGTTCCAGAATCTCTCGCGCTGTGAATCTGCCATTGAGTAAAGTTCATCCAGGCCAGGCAGGCCCAGCTTCTTCGCGAATTTGAAAATGTTGGTCTCCTCAATCTGTTTCCTTGTCGGATTGTAAACATACGTTTCCGTCATTGGATTCTGCCACGCTGATCCCTCAATTTCATAATGTATTTTATGGTCTCATGGAACCGGCCTTACATGATCTGTGGAAAATCCAGAAAACCTTAAGCGTAAAGGCAGATCTGCCAGCAACGTGCCGCACTGGAACCTTCGCAACCATTCCAGGGCTGTATTCCAACAGATCTATGAAGTGCCCTTTGTCTTTACCAACTTTGCATCCAGAATGGTTATCTCCTTCCCGGATGCCGTTACCGGGTTCATGTCCATCTGATCTATGATATCCCTGCATTCTTCGGCAAATGCCGAAACCTTCAGCAGGAACTCCACAAGCGACTCACGATCTATGGATTTCCCGCGGAATCCCACCAGAAATTTTCCAAGTGTCACGCTTTCAATCATGTCAATGGCATCCTGTCTCTCTATGGGCAACAGCCTGAATGCCGCATCTCCATAGAGTTCAGTGAAGATTCCTCCTGCTCCCACCATAATTGAGAGGCCGAAATCCCTGTTCCTGCTTACCCCCACTATCAGCTCTACGCCGCCGGTAACCATCTCCTCAACAAGGAAGTGCGCCCCCGGGAATGCCTTTTTCATCCTGGCAAGTTCGGCAGCGAGGGCATCATGGCTCCCGATCCCTATCGAAACCCCTCCGAGTTCAGATTTGTGCAATATGTGGGGATCCGATACTTTAAGCACTACCGGAAAGTTAATCGGGATCGATGCTGGTATCGCATCAATCAGCAGGCCCCGGGGAACCCTGAATCCATACTCTTTCAGTGCGATCTTGAGGTCGAATTCCGTGACTTCACCGTGAAGAATTTCTCCCAGAGACTTTCCAGCCTTCACTTGTATCCCCTGTCCTTCATGAATTTCCCATAGTCATGCAGCACCTTCAGGGCCCTCACCGACCTCTGGATGCTTGGAAATGCAGCAATCTTCTTCTTCTCGAATTCCAGCAGCAATTCCCTCCCGAGCTTCGATCCAATCACACCGACGATTATCGTCTTGCCGGTGTTTATGTGTTTACCGACTACTTCCACAATCTCCATGCTCATTTTTGGCGTCTGCGGCAGTGCATATGCAAGGATCGCGTCCACTTCGGGTTCTTTTTCAAGCGCAGACAATACCCGGTCATAGCTTTCAATTGATCCGTCAGCTGTCAAATCGATGGGGTTCTCCGCGGTCCCAAATGCCACAATCGATTCCCTTATTCTCTGCTTTGTGGCAGGGGACAGGGATGCCATCTGAAGGCCGACCCCGTTGATCTTTGAGGAAATAAGATCCGCTGATATCACCCCCACTCCGCCTGCTGTCGTCACCACTGCAATCCTGTTGCCTGAAAATGGCCTGGCATACGCGAGGACCCTGGCATAATCCAGCAGCTCGGTTTCGTCGAACGCCCTTGCCACTCCGGCCTGGCAAAGGGCACCGTTTAAGATCCTGTCGTCGGAGGCCATTGCGCCGGTGTGCAGGGAAGCCGCCCTGGCCGATGCCTCACTTCTGCCTGATTTGAGGATCACTATCGGTTTCCTCCGGTTCACCTCCATTATCAGATCAAAAAATTTCCTGCCCGATTCGATGCTCTCGAGATAAAGCGCAATGCTTCCCGTATTTTGATCTGTCGAGAAATGGCTGATCATTTCAAGTTCATTGACGTCAAGCTTGTTCCCAAGGTTGACGAACGCGGACACGCCTATGCCGTACTCTGATATTGAATCCATCGTAAGGAGGCCAAGTGCCCCGCTCTGTGATATGAACGCAATATTCCCCGGAGGAGGGAACGAAATCCTGTCTGGAGGCGTCAGTGCGGTGTTAACCCTGGTATGCGGGAAATAAACCCCAACCGTATTGGGTCCAATGATCCTGGTGCCAGAACCGGCAATTGCCCTGCTGATCCGGCTTTCAAGGATTCTGCCTTCCTCTCCGGTTTCTGAAAATCCACCGGGAATGATTATCACGTATGGCACCTTCAATCTGACGCATTCCCTGACCTCATCTGGTGTCTTTGAAGCAGGGAGGGCGATAACGGTCAAATCAACATGTCCGGGAATCTGCGTCATGGAGGCGTATGCCTTCAGCCCCATTATCTCGCTGGAGTTGGGGTTGACAGGGTAAATTGATCCGCTGTATCCTGAAGAGGTGAGGTTTTTCAGGATGGCGTACCCTATTTTCTCGGGATTCGAGGAGGCTCCAATTATCGCAATGCTTCTGGGTGAAAAGAATAGATCAAACAACCGCGTTGTATTGAAAAGCGAGTTATAATGCTGATCCCTAATTCTACGGGATCAGGACGCCTTCACAATGCATACGGTGACATTTTATTACGGATTCTTGTACAATGACTCAACTCGGGTTCTGTGTCCCTCGCTGTCGTAAACGAAGATGCCTTCCTTCTCGTCCAGGGTAACCTTATGGTGCCCGTCACAGTATGGCTTGTTCTGCGAAAGCCCGCAAGCACAAAGGTAGATTTCCTCGTTCCCCGCCTTTATCACGTAAGGCCGGTTTCTCTCATGCAGTACTATTCTTGACATAAAATCACCATTGGCTTTATTGATACATCATTATAAAGGCTTCTGAAATCTCCAAAGTCCTTCTATTAAGCCCATCGGTCAGAATTGAGTGCATTATTGAAGCATAAGAATTAAAAGATCCTTCCTGGAGAGGATCTGGAGCTTTCATTGATTTTATAAATAATGTGGATGCCGCCTGAGGGGATTGATCTGGGAGCAGAGGTAAATTTCGCAAGAATATGTTTTGAACGGAGAAAAGTGAAACGATCCGGCAGTTTGCTTCCATTCCATAGTGCCGTCCACCTTGCTGACGAATGAATGCAGTTGCATTATCGTGCCTAAAGGGCCCCCTGATTAACATATGGTACGCATGAACAGTCTGCAGACCAGAGTAAAAATAAAATGGAAGACGTCAATGATTGGATAAATTCAATATAAAAAAAGAAAAGGGGTAACCCCCCCCCCTAAATTTCAAATAGCCTTATGGTGCGGATTTGATATGTGAGCCTACTGCCGTGAGTCCACCGTATGTTGATGCAACCATTGCCAGCAAGACCAGGAAGAAGAATATGACCAGTATAATGTTAGCAATATACGGGCTCTTGGTTCTCGAGGGAAGAATGTCGTAGATGAGGCTGACCGGGTAAACCAGAATTCCGAATGCTCCGTATCCCAGATAAAGGATGAAGGTCTCAAGTGCCTGGTTTGGATGGGGAAGGTTATTGATGTATCCAAAGTATCCGTACGTTACAGCCATCAAGCCTATGAAGAAGGCAAAAATCCCGGGATACTGTAACTTATAGTCCTTTAGCACTGCAATGGCATAGACCAGTGTGACCATTCCCAGCATCAGGAACGGGTCGCCGAAAAATATGTTGTAGCTTCCGGGTAGAGGCCACACAAATTCCTGAAAGAGGCCTATAAGAAGTATTACCGTCCCAAGCACCAGCAGTGGAAATCCAGCGGGGGCCATTGCAGCTCTCAAATTCTTTGTTCCGTTCTTCCTATACTCAAGGTATACTGCCGCTATGGTGTACAGGGTTATCACGCTTACCATGGTCACCAGGAAATATTCCAGGGCCAAGTCGTCTACAAATGTTGCCATTTTGTTCGCCGTGACAGGGATGGCATGTGATAACTTGAATATCAGACCTTAATGGTTAGGGAAAAATTGCAACGGCGCGGGAAAATTAGGAGGTTAAGCCTTAGACGTAAGCGCTCTTTACACCAATTTCCATCGTCATGGTTTTGAGACAGCATGTGCATTGCGGAAGTAAGAACCAAAACCTAAAGGGCTGGGCCTTCAATCAGGAATTCGGCTGTATGGATACTGCTTCCCATGGAAAGGCTTCAGATCCCTGAAATCCACGGATAAATTTCAAACTGTGCGAAAAATCAGGATGGACTGGGGGAATTATTCCCGGCCACCAGTTCTTTCAAGGTAGAAAACCACCGCCTTCTTCGTTCCCCGCCTTATCGATTCAGAAAGGGAGGAGGGCGAAACGCCCACCATCTTCGCAAGCTCGGTGAGAGACATCCTGTTCTCGCAGTCGAAAAAATTCTTCTTGAGCGCCAGCTCTATGAGGCTCCTCTCCTTCTGGGTCATTTCCCTGTGGACGAAAGGTTTCTCGTTCAGGATGCGATATTCAAGGCCTGAATTTCGAAGGCTGGATCGAAGCAGCCTGAGATCAGATTTTGATGGGACCACAGCCCTCACCTGAAGAGTCTTCTTGCCTAAAGAGGCACTTCCTATGATCTCCACGAACGGCAGTTTTGAGAAGAATGCACACGCTTTGCAGCTGCAGCTCTCTGCCCATATTTCTCCCTTGCTCGTGGTGCGCAGCTTGATGTACTTCGATGAAAACAGTTGTGCAAGGTTGCAGCCGTCTTTAGGCTTTATAGAGTGGAGAGTCCGATCCTGCCTGACTGATAACCGGTCAACATCACAACCGGCATCAGATAGGGAATTGATCACCTGACAGTCGTCCCTTGAGACCTCAATGACTATCTCAGCAAGATTCTTAGACGTCATAGTTCTCATCCGATGGATCGCACGTGCGCTTAAAACGTAATATCCTAACATCTGAATATCCCGTATCCCGATATGGCTGACCTGATAACATAACACCCCATGGAAACAAATACCCGGGCCGGGCCATACTGGACGCTTTCAAGTATATCCCTTTCCTCTCACAGTGCAAGAATTTGTTTTAGTGCAATCTACTCATAGAGCCACACTATCCATTAGGAATTTGCGATGCCGGGTCAGCGCTGAAAAGGCAGGTTTTAGCTCACATATGAGGTATTCCGCTTATGTGCGTTCATTCAATACAATTATCAAGGTGAAGTGCGATGGCAGAGACCGAGAACTCATCGTTCGTTCTTGTAAAGGATTCA
>JAJZNS010000087.1 GCA_021811635.1 Thermoplasmata archaeon | reverse complement strand
CCCCCTTTGCCGATCTGCTCACGCTCCATGGCGGTCCCGGGATGTCCCATGATTATCTGCTTCCGCTGGCTGACCTCTCTAAAAACGGAATAAATGTCGCATTCTACGACCAGTTTGGCTGCGGAAAGTCAGACGAACCTGCAAGAAAGTCCGATTTTTCCATTGATTATGCAGTCGAAGAAGTGGAAATTGTGCGAAGAGCTTTCTATGGAAACAGGAAAGTCTTTCTTATGGGATCGTCCTACGGTGGTGCTCTCTCTCTGGCTTACAGCATCAAGTATCAACGCAACCTCCTCGGGTTGATAGTGTCTGGAGGGCTGGCAAGCGTTCCGCTCACGGTGCGTGAAATGCATAGGCTAGTGGATGATCTCCCGGAAAGGTACCGTAACTCTATACGGGACGCGGAAAAAAGTGGAGAGTATTCTTCCCCCGGTTACCTTGAGGCAGTCAGAATGTTTTACAGGAACTATCTTCTGAGGATGGACGAGATGCCTCCTCAGGTAGAGAGGTCTCTTCAGTATGCAGAGGAGAGAAATGTTTACAGGTACATGAACGGCCCAAACGAGTTCACCATAACCGGATCAATCAGGGACTGGGACATCTCAGATCAGATTGGCGCAATCAAAATCCCGACTCTCATAACGGTGGGAGAATTCGACGAGGTTACGCCGGTTGTGGCAGAGGAGATACACTCCCGCATCACCGGATCGAGGCTGAAGGTTTTCAGGAACTGTTCACATCTCACCATGTGGGAAGACAGGAAGGATTACAATGATACGATCCTCAATTTCATCCGGGAAATCAGTCAAGAAAAGAGAAGGTAGTCATCACGTGCCATCGCCTTGGGGAGTAAGATTTCACCACCATGTGATCCAGAACCGCAATCTGTCTTTTCAGCAGGCCACGTATCCTGTTACCTGCGAAATGCGAATCGTTTTCCTTCCCGTTCTCCATCAGGTGATGCATAATTACCGTGGCTCCAGGTCCGGCAACTTCTTCTACCTTTCCCAGGTAATCCGGCGAATCAAAGTTTCCCATAATTACGATTCCAGGCGGTAAATCCGGGCTAAAATCGAGGCAGTTCATGCTGTACGCCCTTAACCTGTCTGATACGCCATTAATTGTGGCGCCCTTACGCAGGTAATCGATTGCAACAGGATTTATGTCGGTGCAGTAAACAACCTTTGGCGATCCGTATTTTGCAATTGGGAGTGAAAAATATCCTATGCCTGAAAATACATCCCATACTACCTTGCCTTTAGCATCAATCCTGGAGGCCAGAGTTCTCACGTTCACGTTACCCGGTGAAAACATAATCTTTTCTGGGTCAAAGCAATAGCTCACGCCGTTCTCTAAGTGAACAATTTCTCCTCCGTTCCCGGAGATGAGCGTGACTGCAGGCTTCCTCGTTGCACCCTGTATTCTGCCGGTGATTTCGTATACCGATTTGCAATTGAGGACTTTGCCCATTATCCCGGCAATTCTCCCCTTGTTTTCGGCAGGGAGGCCCCGGAGAAAAAGGGCGTTTCCGAGTTTTACCCATGTCTGGGGGAAATCTGAATATATATTTTCCTTAAGCAGAAGGTCCTTAATCTTCTGTTGCGGCGTGATAAAACCTGGGCGCATCTGAAAAACCCCCTGCAATACCGTTTCATGTCCTGCGACATTTTCATAGCCTTCCCTTATCGGGATCAAAACTTTTTCTCCGTTTACCCTGATTTTAAGGGTCTTGTCGATAGCGCCACAGCCAAGTAGCCGTCGAATGAGTTGATCAGCACCCGCCCTGGTTGTTGTCAGGTAACTGCTTTCTTTCAATCCGGATTCCAATGTATGGCTTAATCAATGGGAAGTATTTTTATCTACGACAGATTGTCTTTTCATGCGGCTGGTATACGGCGGGTTGCTGGTTATAATTTCATTACTGATTGTCGCCCCGCTCAGCGCAGCGTCTAATGCGGGACAGGTGTCTCCTGCATTTTCTCTGAGCAACATTGCAAGCAGTCCACCAATCTGGGCATTCAACGGTTCGTACGAGGTCTACAACGGCAGCCTTGAAATAAACGGGTCGACGTCACAGGTCAGTCTTACAATGACCATTGAGAACGTGGACTACTCGAATTCCACGCTTCTAGTAATTGAGAATGGTTCAGGTTCCGCTGAGATCTCCAGATTGAGCAGTGGTCTTTCGCAGGGTACTGAGCGCACATTTAACAATCCTTTACCATTTCTTGCAGTGTCCCCGACCTTTGCACCACTTCTCCCCCTAGTACAGATCCTTAATAATTTTTCAGGGAATGCTTCAATATCTGTCAGTTCGGCTGAGATAGTCACCACCCCTGCAGGCACTTTCAGCGGTTTCGACGTAAACTTTGGCCTCACTTCGGAGAGTGCTTCTGCTTTTATCAACGTGATGAACGGGATTTTTGTCAAAGTGAGCTTTTCCGATCCATCGAATGGAGTGGACGTCAACCTGGTGCTGGTCAAGACCAACGTGCCTGCGACCCAGTACGCATTTGTCAATGACCTTAACGGCTATCTTGGCGGGGACAACGTGTACATTATTGGCGGGGCCCTCACCGTGCTTGATGCCGCGGTAATTGCGCTTGTGGTCTCAAAGAGGTTAAGAAGGCATTAAAGATAAAATCCGGAGTCGGCATTACTTGCAGTGAATGAATCCGAGAGGCTCTTTGAAATTTCCCGCAGGATTTTCCCAGGCGGTGTCAATTCGCCCGTCAGGTATTACCAGCCTTTTCCCATCTTTATAAGGAGCGGTAGCGGGCCAATAATTAGAGACGAAGACGGCGGGGAATACATAGATTACTGCCTCGGTTTCGGCCCCCACATCCTCGGGCACAGTTTTCAGCCGATTGTGGACGCAATTTCGTCCCAGGCGCGCGAAATAATTTCACCGGGCACGGTCAACAGGGCTGAGCAGGAACTGGGTGTTATGATACTTGACGCAGTTAATGAGGAGCAGATAAGGTTCGCAAGCTCTGGCACCGAGGCAACCATGCACGCAGTACGCCTCGCAAGGGGAGTCACAGGCAGAAAGCTTATTGTCAAGATGGAAGGCGGCTATCATGGTGCACACGATTATTCCCTGATAAAGAGCGGAAGCGGGAACCTGACGTTCGGGGTACCCAGTTCCGAAGGGATTCCGCCAGAGGTGTCCAGCACTGTCATACCGGTAAATTTCAACGATGCGGCTAGCCTGGAGGCGGTCTTCAGGACGAAGGGAAACGAAATTGCCGGGGTTATCACCGAACCTGTGATGGGAAATACCGGGGTGATACCACCTGAGAGCGGCTTTTTAGAAAGGATCAGGGAGTTGTGCGACAGTCATGGAAGCCTGCTGATTTTTGATGAAGTGATCACTGGATTCAGATTCCACTATGGAAGCTTTCAGCAGATTGCTGGTGTACGGGCTGACCTGACCACCTATGGGAAGATCATCGGCGGCGGGTTGCCGGTGGGAGCAATAGCTGGGCCGCAAAATTTGATGAGGAATCTGTCCCCTGCAGGAAGAGTATACCAGGCAGGGACGTTTTCTGGCAACCCTCTTACCATGAGGGCAGGAACGGTCGCTCTGGAAGCCCTGCGGAAGGAATCCTACGAGAAAATAGACCTGCTGGCGGACTATCTGCTTTCCTCCATGGTAGATGTGATCAGACAGGCAGGATTCACCGTTACAGGCAACAGGGTAGGCAGCATGTTCCAGCTATTCTTCAATGCGTCCAGCGTGAAAAATTACACTGATGCAATGAAATCGGATCCCGGGACTTACATGAAGCTCTTCAGAAGCATGCTGAAAGAGGGGGTCTATCTGGCTCCGGGGCAGTTTGAAACTAATTTCGTGAGTTTTTCTCACAGCAGGAATGACGCTGATAAGACAATAGAGGGGTTGGTGAACGCAGTTGGGAAAATTGGTGAGGATAGGGGCAAGAGGAAGTGAACTCTCCCGATATCAGGCCGGGATACTGGGTAAGGTCCTAGAGGGAGAGGGCTTTGAAACAGAATATCACTGGATAAAGAATACCGGTGACATCGATTTGACTTCCAGCCTTTACTCCAGGGGAGAGGGCGTGTTTGTTGATGCCATAAACTCCGCCCTTATGAGAGGCGATATCGACGTTGCGGTGCACAGCGCAAAGGATCTGCCTGGCGACTATGACCATGGGATCGACATTGCTTTCGTTTCCAGGAGAGGTGACCCGCGCGATACGCTAGTTTCCCCGGTGAAGCTGGGGGAACTGCTGCCCGGATCCGTCATAGGCACATCCTCCCTCAGGAGGCAGTTCCAGCTCCTTGACCTGAGGAGAGATCTTGATGTGAGAGACCTCAGGGGAAACATAGGAACAAGGATAGATAAAATAGGCCACCAGTACCAGGGGATCCTCATGGCACTGGCCGCGATCGAGAGGCTTAACATCAGGGCAGCAAATCATCCGTTCAGCATCGATGAACTGGTCCCTGCCCCGAACCAGGGATTTATAATAGGCATGACCCGCGCACATTCCGGGCTGGAGTTCCTTCGTGAGATGAACCAAAGCGATCGGGCCCTGCTGGAAATGGAAAGGTACAGCATGAACTTCCTTGGCCTTGGGTGTTCGAAGCCCATTGGCATAATGGTTACAGGTAATGGCAAAGGATACGCGATCAGGCTGAAAATTTACGATGGAAACGGGATCAGGACGGTTAACATCAGGGAGGAATTCGAAGACATGGAATCGCTGAAAAGCATACTCAAAGGGGTTCGTGAAAAACTTTGAAAACTAGGTTTATCATAACTACCAGGCCTGAAGCAAAGTACAGGAACCCCGGAAAGAACTATTCTTTCAGAGTGGTCAACATTCCGGTTTCAGAAATTGTCTCGGACAGGACGTTCTCACTGGAAGATTTCCATAGTTTCAGGGCAGATGTCCTGGTTTTCACAAGTTCTGTTGGAGCTTCAATCTTTCTGGAAAAATTCGGTAGATCCGCCCTGGGCAACAGTCAGATACTTTGCATAGGAAGAGATACGGCTGAACCATTCCTCTCATCCGGAATGGAAGTCAGCCTGCCTGAAACGTTTGACAGCAGGGGGCTCATCAGGCTGATTGGCAGCAAATTTCGTGGAAGAAGGATAGCGCTGCTGAGGAGCGACAAAGCAAATAGTGAACTCACGGATTTCCTTGCTGCGCATAACTACGACTTCATGGAATTCACCCTTTACAGGGTGAAGCGCATCGAGAGCGATCTTTCCGCTCTGAACGATACGGGCTGCGCCGGCATCCTGATGACCTCGTCGTTCGAGGCATCTATCGTGATCGATTATATGGAAAGGGAGAGAACCAGAATACCGAATCTATATGCCATCGGTTCCACAACCGCAGAATTCCTGAAATCGAAGGGCTACAGTGTTGTCGGGGAAGTGCCAAACTCCAATTTCCTGGAGGCACTGGCAGAAATAGAGAAGGATATCGGCAGCAATAAAAAATAGCGGGGAATGGATTTGAACCATTGATCTACGGGTTATGAGCCCGTCGGGATTTCCTAACTACCCTACCCCGCTGTGGTCACCACATAGATGCGGCGGATATAATGTTTGTTTGTAAGTCTACGGGAAACCCCTTCTGGATTCAGGAAAACGGGAAGTGAATCCAATTTTACAATCTTTAGGGCACTCCGTCAAAGGACTGCTCCAGCCTCTTAGTCTTGATCTCCCGGGTGGATTTCTCGAGAAACTGGTACACCGTCCTGTGCTTCTTCCCGTTTACAATCATCTCAATCCCATGAATTGCATACTGTATGGGAACCAGGTCCCCGATCACGGAAACGGTATCTCCGTAAACGCAGATATGGGTTTCAGTCAGCTCCTCCATTATCTCGCGGGTCCGGCCATTCTTCCCGATCAGCCTGGCCTTCATCTCATGGAGCCTGTGCGACTTCGGTTTGGCGAATTCCCTCAGGGATATGACTGCCAGCTGCATTCCGGGTGTAAAGAGATCAAGGGACTTCTCGAATGAAAACCCCCGGCCGATGGCCTTGACCGCTTCAAATGTGGTACGGGTGAGGATGGCATCCTCCATTCCCTGTATGTAGACGTCCCCCGTGACCGAGTTGACCGTGATTCTGGATTTTCCAAGTTCTTCGAGCCGCTTCTTTGCCTCGCCGTTCTTCCCGATGAGCACCGGGATCCTCTCCCTGGCTATCCTTATCTCTTCATTCAACGGAACCACCCGTGACAAAATCGTAAAGCTCCTGTTCTTCCACCTGAATGCCCTTTCTTCTAAAGAAATTCGAGATATTAAAGATATCACGCCTGAGAAATTCATCGGCTGACGGATGACGCCGATCCACCATCTGCCCCACGTCAATGAAGTAGGGTTTTTTCCTGTAAACAAGGACATTGTATTCGCTCAGATCGGCATGCACAAGTTTCGCTGAACTGTACATAATTCTGAGCTGCCTTCTCAGTTCGGCATAAAGGGGCTCGAGTTCCCCCCGGTAATCCCTTAGCTGAGGGGAAGGGCTCTTTGCAGTTCCCAGGTACTGCATTATAAGTACGTTCATGTTGTAATCATAAGGCATCGGCGCGTTTATCTTCCATCTGTTCAGCTCATCAAGGTTGGTGTATTCCTTCCGGCACCAGAGAAAGACCCTGGTGGAACGGTCCTTTCTTTCATTCTCAAACCTGCGGTCTCCGTGGATATATCGTTCAAGCGTTGAAAATTTAATCGTGGAAATCTTGAAGATCTTTATCGCGACGGGCTTTTTGCCTATATATGCCTTAAAAACAACGGATTCCTTCCCGGAAGCGATAGGGTAATCGACATAGCTGATAGAGAGGTTCTCCATCAGCTTGTAAAGCGCAGTGATAGTTCTCTTGTCGAATACAAGGGACTCAGTTTTTTTATCGAGATTGTTTGCATTCCTGAACTCCCCGCGCTCGATAAGCTCCTTAAGGGCGGAAATGTCTCTCTTTTCTAAAGCCCATCACCCTGGAATCATTTGAAAATATTAATGACCTCAGGCAACTTGCTGCTCCTGCTTAAATAGTTTGCCTGCGTCTGTGTATATCTGTAAACAACATCTGCCTTCTCACGCTGAAATTCCCACGGTTTCAGGATTACCAGATCCCTTTCCCTGATCCACATCCGTCTCTTCATCTTGCCGGGGATTCTTGTGAGTCTTGAAACCCCGTCTTCGCACATTACCATCATTCTGGAGGCGCCGAGCAGTTTTTCAACTATGCCGAACATTTCGCCCTTCTTGCGGTTGGGCATGATCGTTCGCGTAGTCATGCTTTCTAGACTGTCTCCGGTTTCTCCTTCGTGCATATTTGAAGGAGATTGCATACTTATTTATAAATATGGACAAATTTTTCAATATCCTCAGCGGGCTTTACTGGGCCGGCATTGGGAAGAGCAAATGTCGATAGTGGTTTATGAAAAAATTCGTCGAGATATTATACATTCTGCATGCAGTTATTCCTTTAGCTGTCTGAGGATTGCGTTCCGGATGAGGTTTAATCAGCATAGCTGTTGAACGGTCATTGATCCACCAGTTCTTCACATTCCAGCGATGCCTTATGTCAGCAGCATAATATTGCAGGCGTACTGCATGTAATGCGAGACCGGGGATTGAGAAAAATCCCATTAGGCCAAAAATGAGGAAAAAATACCAGAGATAATTAAAAAAAGGTTAAAAAAAGAGCCCTTTGCAGGGCTGTTGAAGAATTTAATTTAATATGACCGGACTGGAGTGGTCTGATCTAGGTCATGCTCATGCTCGCTGTTGGAGTAAAGGTCTTAGCCATCAGGTTCAGATCCTGCGTCAGGTTAAATTCTATTATGATGTTGGTGGTGGAGTGGGCTGACACCGTGAATGGTGTCACGATATCAACATACCCGTTGGCGGAGGTGAAGTTTACATGCTGTCCTCCCATGACGACTGTGACATTCACTATGGCAAGTTTAATCATGGTGTAGGTTCCGGCTTTCAGTGAAATACTGCCGAAGAGTGATGCATTTGTGGTGGTAAGATCCAGTATGTCTATTGTTTTCGCAGTTACGCTGAAATTCTGCCAACCGGTGGAGTTGCTGTGTACATAGACATCCTTGAAGGTAATGTAAACCGCGGACGCACCTACAGGCGCATCGGCGACCTTCACATTAACCGTCCCGCCGTTGTCGAAAAATTCATAGTATATCAAAACCCCTGCGGCTATCACTATTACAGCGAC
>JAJZNS010000082.1 GCA_021811635.1 Thermoplasmata archaeon | reverse complement strand
CGCTGTTTCATCCCCCTGGAATATCCTCCGCTTTTCCTGTCCAGATATTCCGAAATCTCTGTAATGCCAGCCACTCTTTCCACTTCAGCGCCGATTCCAGAAATCCCCTTTACTCTTGAGTGAAATTCGAGAATTTCCCTGCCTGTCATATAGGGATGGAATTCCGGCTGCTCTATCAGGGCGCCAATCCCTTCTGACACCTTTGAGTGATCACCCCATGAATCCAGCCCGTTGATTTTCAGGCTTCCAGCCGATGGCTTCACAAGCCCGGTGATAATCTTCATGAACGTGGTCTTTCCGGCACCGTTGGGACCGAGGATCACGAACACACCCGGATTCTCGATCCGCAGGCTGAGGCCGGCAAGCGCGACAACCGTTCCGTATCTGCGGGTCAGCGAATCTGCAATCAGTTCCATTTCATTTCACCTCCTTTTCCTGGAATATGAAAACTGCGGCTATGAAGCAAATAAATGTGTATGCAAAGATAACACCGGTGTACAGAATTGCCTCACCCATTGACAGCGGTAAAATGTTCTGGCTGAGGAAAAGGCTGCTGGGGTTGAAGTTCAGGTAGACCCTGGAGATCACTGTTGAGGTGTTGTTAAGCAGGTAGAAGGGAAAATAGTTGTAAAGCAGTTGAATAACATAGTTCAACGCTGTGAAAATTAGGAAGTAGATAATGAATACAGTTATGTATGAGTAAGTGGCCCTGTTGAACAGGGTGCTGACAAGGTACGTCAGGGAAAGCAGAGACGAAAGAAACGCCAGCGAAAGAGCGAGTGACAGCATGAAAGTGCCGGCATCAAGCGTGCCAAGTACGATGATGGAATTTACCGCAAAGAAAGCATAATAATAGATGACGATGAGAAAGCCTGCCAGCAGTGAGGCAAAATACTTTCCAATCATCAGGGAAGTTCTGGAAACGGGCAGTGGAAATACGGAATAGGCTGACCTGGATTCAATCTCACCTGAAATGGCGGATGATCCGAAGAACACTGCAGCGAACACTGGAATGTACGATCCAACATATGTCCATATGAAACCGAGAATCTGCTGTTCACTGAGAAGTGAGGATACCCCCTGGAAGATGGAAATTCCTGAATAGTGCAGGAAATACTTCATTGTGAGGTAAGTGAGCAGGACACCTGCAATGGTTATCACCGAAAGCATGAAGTAAAAACTTCTGGATCGGTAAAAGCTCACGAAATAATACCTGAAAATCCAGTACGTTTTCTGAATAGGCGACACTTGCAGGTGTATGCTGCCGGTGGTAAAATAGCATTTCGCTGTTTACCGGTTCCTGCATCGCCGGGAGTACAGCGGGACAAGCTCATATACCCCTTAGTAAATACTATCCTGTTGAGCTACCAGGACATACTTTCTGACGGCCAGACCCTGGCCGCGATCAGGGAATTTCCCAAGTCAGTCACTTTTATCCCTGATTCTCCCGTCACTGCCTCGGGTTTCCGCAGCATCCTTGATCCCATAATCAAACTCGGAGAGGAGGCTGGCCTCGATTTTGAGATTCTGCTGCCTGCAGTCAAAGGTGAACAGGATTCCCTCAAGGTTTCAATGGAATCATATGATTACAGGATAAGCATTTATCCCGTGGGAAGCAGGAAAGGCGCACTTGCATTTTTGACAGAACTGGCGAGCACCACATACATATCCTTCTTTTCCTCCAGAATTCCCACAGATCTGTGGATTGCAGACATTGTAGCAGAATATTTTTGGCGCAATGAGAGGAGACTACTGATATCCGACCTGACAGTCTTCCCCAGGTCGATGCTTATCTCTGCAGGAGGTCTCGGCAACTACGGGAGATATTCCCTCCTTGATTTTTATGAGAAGGCTTCATCTCTTGCCGGGATAATCGCATGCCCCACAGGCAGCCGATCGCTCAGCTTTTTCGAACCGGAATCAATGGATTCAATATTTTCCTCCGAGATCGGATCGGGCGTATTGAGCTTCAAGGAGGTGGAACTGCTGAGGAGAAGCGCCAATCTCAGCAGGGGTGACCTGATACTCATGATGAAGGAATCCGCGCCGGGAATCAGGATATCACGTTACGTGAAAGCGCTACTGGCGCGAAGGAGGAAATCACCTGCGCGTTCATTGCTGCTGGAAGATGCGGGTTATGTGAAGCTCATGGAAGCTATTGTCGAATCGATCATATTCACTGACTACCTGAACTTTGTACCTGGAGGGAGGGATATCAAACTGCGAGTGGGCAGGTCTGAGCTAAAACTGATGGAAAAGAGGAGTTCCGTCTGGTCCAGATCGATGAATACCATCGGCAGGTTCCTTGTTGTTGATGGCAATCCCAGACTCTGACAGAATTGCAGCGGCGATCCCCAAAAAGGGTTTATCCTTCCTGTTACATCAGGAACGGATGACTCAGGATCCGTACGGGCAGTTCATCACCGATCTTAAGGAAAGAATATCCAAAGGCTTGGCGTCTGATCAGTGGGTCTGTGATGAACTCAGGAAGCGTTTCGAAAGGTACAACTGGACAGGCATTTACCTGCTGAAGGAAGAAAAACTCGTACTTACAGCGTACTCTGGAGAGAGGACCGAGCATGAGGTAATCCCGCTTGGAGAAGGGCTGTGCAGCCTTGCAATAGTGAAAGATCAGGTGGTGCTTGAACCTGACGTAAAGAGCAATACCGAATATCTTGCATGTTTTCCGTCGACAAATTCTGAAATCGTGGTCCCCATAAGGCTGAACGGCAGAGCGATCGGAGAGATCGATATAGACTCAGATGCAAGGGATGCGTTTTCAGAGAAGGATAAAAGTTTCCTTACGGAAGTGGCTAAACTGATGGCCCCGCTTGTCACGGGATAACCCGGGACTGTTGCGGATTCATCTGCCGCCATCCATGCCTTTCGAAATCAGCCTGGTTTTAAATTCATTGGAAAGCGCAACCGCACCGAGGCACAGGACCTTTGCATCCGGTATAGACATTATCGTAATGGATGCGAACCGAATGTTGATGCCAAACGATTCGTCACTCCCGAGGCCGAGGGCGTCCGACACATATGCCTTGATGAGGAACCCATGGGAAACTATCAGCGAATTCTCCCTGAGACTGGAGAAAAATCCACCCACCCTCTTTACATGGGAAGACCAGCTCTCTATGCCCATTTCCTCCCTTTCCTCGTCAGTGAGTTCTGAAATTTTCCCCGGGAAGTAAATGCCCTCGCTCTTTCCGAAGTCCGTTTCCCTGATTTCCTCCCTGATCTCCGGCTTTAACTGGAAACGCTTCGCTATTATTCCACAGGTCTCCCTTGCCCTTTCAACCGGACTGCAGTATACCCGTCTAATGTCCAGTCCGTCAAGCTGCAGTGCCGTTCTCTCGACCTGACCTATTCCCTTCTCGGTCAGATGGTAGGAACCGGTTCTTGAGGAAAGCACTGCCCGGATATTGGATTCGCTCTCTCCATGCCTTACAAAGACTGCATATTTCATTTCAGCGTTTCCCCTCGTTTGCGAAATCAATCAGAAACCTCCTCGATCCCACGGCATATATCCTGCCGCTTTTCGTGTCTGCGACGGAAACGGAAGCCCTTGAAATGTCTATTCCATAAGACTCAAGCTCACCAATGCCCAGGTAATGAGCAAGCAGCACCCTTATGGTAATCTGGTGAGTCACTGCAATAACCCTGCCATCCAGCGATTCTGCGAAGTCCAACATTCTGGAAGTCATCGAATCCCAGGACTCAAGCCCCTTCTCCACCCTGCCTCCGGCAGGCAGCTCAAAGTACTTCCTGTTGTTGTAACCGCCCATTGATGATTCCCTGATCCTGTCATCGATCTCGACCGGGTTCCGCAAAGCGTCCGAAATGATGGCCGCCGATTGCCTGGCGCGGAGGACTGGACTCGACACGATCCTGTCGAAGCTGAACCTTGAAAGCTGCACTGACATTGCCTTTACCTCCTCCACGCCCTTCGCAGTGAGTGGATACCCCTCCAGACTGTCCGTCAGGATTCCAAGTGCGTTGGCCTCGCTCTCCCCATGACGCACAAGGTATACCAGAGCCATACATGGGCATAATCGCAGCAACGCATATAACTTAAGCCAGACCAAGCACGTACGTGAGGGTGAGCGATCCCAGGACCAGGGCTGGAAGGGAAACGACGGCCCCATATTTTATGTACTCTGCTGCTGAAATACGCAGTTTCCGCCTCGCGGAAAGATCATGCAGCCACAGCAGTGTCGCCAGTGACCCGATTGGGGAAACCTTTGTACCGATGTCATTCGCGAGAATGAGTTCGTATACCATTCCATGAGGGGCACCCATGGAGTGCACGGCAAGGGAAGAGAGCATAGTCGCGGGGAGATTGTTCAGCAGAGATGTGAAGGGCACGATAAGGAGTCCGGAAACTGTCAGCGAGAAGCTACCCGCGTGGGAGTTCACGTACTGAAAACTGCCTGCAAGCGCAGTATCCAGGCCGCTGTTGGCAACGGAAAAAACGACGATGAACATGCCTATCGAGAACAGGACCACCTGCCAGGGTGCCTCACGAAGTATCTTGCGGGTATCGATGTTCCTCCTGAAGTATGCGAGAAAAAAGAGGGCGGCTATGGAAGGCACGGCGACAAAGGCTATTGGAATCCCATAAATTCCCGTTATTGCGTAGGCAGCCATGAGGAGGACGGTTACCGGAACCGCAAGCATGAAAATGAGGCGATCCGATACATGCTGCCTGTCGAATCCATTCTGGATTGTAAATTTTCCTGTTATCTGCCCGCGGAAGACCATATACATAACGGCAAGCGATCCCATAACCGTCACGACGTCTGGCAGAACCATCACCAGAGCATAGGTGTTGAAGTCTATCCCGAAATAGGAAGCCGCAATTATGTTAACAAGGTTGCTTATCACAAAAGGCGTGGAGCCTATGTCGGCAATGAATGATACTGAAAGCAGGTACGGGATCATTTCCCTCGGACTGAATCCTATATCCTTCAAGAGAAGAAAAGTGACCGGAGTCATGACCAGTATCGCACCGTCATTGGCAAAAAAAGCTGAAACCAGAGCGGTGGCCAGAGATATGTAAACGAAGAGCAGTTTCCTGCTGGATCTGGCAAGCAGTGCTATTCTGTAGCCGAAATACCTGAAAAACCCAGCTTCCTCCAGGACAAGCGAAAAGATTATGATCGCAACAAAGGTAAAGGTTGAGTTCCATACTATGCCCCAGATGGTTTCAAGATTCTGAAGGCTCACAAGCCCAAGAAGGAGTGCTGCAGCACCTCCAATGAGGGCCGAGTATCCAATCTGTATGCCCTTCGGCCTGAATACGACAAGCACAAGCGTAACGAAAACAATTCCCATGCCTTCAAGAAAGGCAAAGCTGGCAAGTCCCGTGCTTATCTGTTGGGGAAATGTCTCCAGCGTAATAAAAATAGGTTTTAGTCCATAGCAACATTACAGAGCAGTGAATATAAAGAAAAATCACCTGGATGGGCAGAGGAGCCCATACCTGATGCAGCACGTACACAATCCTGTGGACTGGTATCCATGGTCCGATGAGGCATTCAGGAAAGCACGTGAAGACGACAAACCTGTCTTTTTGAGCATAGGCTATTCCACCTGCCACTGGTGCCACGTGATGGAAAGGGAGAGTTTCGAGGATGAGAGGGTCGCAAAGGCAATGAACGACGCATTTGTGTGCATCAAGGTGGACAGGGAGGAGAGGCCTGACATAGATCAGTTCTACATGAGCGTATGCCAGATGATGACTGGCTCAGGAGGTTGGCCACTGAACCTTATACTGGACAATGACAGGAAGCCATTCTTTGCATTCACCTACATCCCGAAGGAGTCGAGAGGCGGGCAGGTGGGGCTTATCGACCTCACAGCCCAGATATCCAGGCTCTGGAAGGAGAACAGGGCAGAACTGAAGGATCAGGGTGAAAAGATAGTGGCTACAGTGAGCAACTTCTCCAGAATCAGGAAGGGGGAGCTTGACCCCGGAAAGGCTTTCAGGGATGCCTTCCGGGAATTGAGCAAGAGCTATGACTCTGAAAACGGTGGATTCGGCTTCCGTCCCAAGTTTCCCAATTTCCCCTATCTGATGTTCCTCCTCAGGTACAATTACCTGTATGGTGAAAAGGAAGCGCTGGAGATGGTTGAAAAGACCCTCAGGAAAATCAGGCAGGGCGGCATATACGATCAGGTGGGCTTCGGGCTGCACAGATATTCCACCGATCCGCACTGGATTGTCCCGCATTTTGAGAAGATGCTTTACGATCAGGCCATGGCTGTCGCAAGTTATTCCGAGGCATACCAGTCAACTGGAGACAGATTCTACTCTGACGTTGTAGCTGAAATCTATGCTTTTCTTCTGCGGGAGATGAGAGATATTGATGGCGGCTTTTATTCCGCCATAGATGCAGACAGCGGGGCAGGCGAGGGGAGATATTACCTGTGGCCCTACCAGGAGCTCCTGGGAATTCTCGGCGAGGATTCCGAGGCATTCTGCAATGCATTTAACTGCACCCCGGACGGGAACTTCATAGATGAAGCCACAGGCAGGAGCGCCGGGCTGAATGTCCTTTACATGGCAGCCGAACCAGCATCAAGCGGCAATGCCGGTAAAATAGACCAGAATGCTGAGATCATAAACCGTGGACGGAAAAAGCTCCTGGAAGCCAGAAAAAGCAGGGATATGCCCGGTGTCGACAGGAAGATCGTTACCGAGCTCAACGCACTGATGATAACGGCACTTTCAAAAGCATACAGGGCAACCGGACTGAAAGAATACCTAGATACTGCAGTCGAAACCGCCGATTTCCTTTTGAGGAAGATGGTGAGGGAGGATGGATCCCTGCAGCACCAGTTCATCAGGGGAATAGCTTCAGGAGACGGGATGCTCAATGATTATGCATATCTAGTTGAGGCATTCCTGGAGCTATTCAGCGTCACTGCAGAGAGGAGGTTCCTTGATTCTGCAATCAGGGTCAATGAGAGACTTATCTCTCTCTTTCATGACGTCGAAGGGGGCTTCTTCACCTCTCCGTATAAAACGGACATACCCGTAAGGATGAAGGAAGCATATGACGCTCCGCTTCCGTCCGGAAATTCGGTGGAAGTGCGAAACCTGGCGATCCTTTCATACCTGGCGGACAGGCAGGATTTTATGGGACTTGCAGAGAAATGCGTCAGCGCTTTCTCGGGGATGATTTCAGAGTCACCCACATACTTCGTTGCAATGATCCAGTCTGCACTTGCACTGATGGGGAAATCCTACTTTATCAAGGTATCGGGGCAGAATACAGAAACATACAGGAAGAATTTCCTCACCGGGATTGGTTTCTCCCCGTTCGCCATAGTCTACCCTGATGGATCATCTGATCATGCAGGAAAGGCGGAATATTCTGTCTGCACCATGAAGGAATGCAGGATACCGGTCAGTTCCCTCGATTCTGCTCTCGCAAGCATTGTCAGATCCCCTGCAAAGGATTGACGCTATTGCTGCTGGGGAGGGGCATCCCCTGAACTGTAGAGGCTGAAGCGGTGAAATATCCTTACTGCTTCCCCTATGATCATGCCGGTAACAAGAGTCAGAAGCACCGATGATAAAAAAATCGCCCCCAGTTGCGGGTAGTACAGAATTGCCATGATTTTGAACGTGAAAAATGCCGTCCACAGAGTAACGACGGCAAGCGACCGCCTATAGTAAACCCTGTCTTTCCTGGTGAATATCCGGATCCTACCGCTCAATATGATGCCAAGCGCAATGCCAATCACCGTATCGATAAGCGCGGCCAGTAATTCATCGAAGGATGCGCCAATGAAAGTCAGCGAGACGAAAATGCTGTAAACCACTGGAATCAGAAAAACCCTGGTTTCCGAAAATTTCTCCCCGTATAGTGCCCTGGCGATCCTGAAAATATAGAGTATCCCTATTATTGCAAGGATAGTTAACAGGGGATACGCAAGTGGTATATCCCCCAAAAGGGATTGCAACGAACTGACCTGGGATGATGCCATTACGGAGGCAATACGTGCCGCAGCATAAAACCGTTTGCAGTTCTCTGAAAGCAAAGTATCTTAAAATGCTATACATACACCCAAAAAGCTGGTGCTGCAGAATGGACAAGATGGCCGAGGTCGAAATATCAAAGGATGGGGAACTTTATCTCGCTAGGATTACTCTGCCTACAGGAGAAGTCATAACCCTGGAGAACGAGGATTTTGAGGAGGTTCTCGAGCAGGTAGCAAATGATCTTCAGGAGAGATTTGGCGCATAGATCGGGCGAGGATGGCCCAGTGGTACGGCGGCAGCCTGCTAAGCTGTTTCTCTATGAGAGCGGGGGTTCGAATCCCCCTCCTCGCGTACA
>JAJZNS010000019.1 GCA_021811635.1 Thermoplasmata archaeon | reverse complement strand
ATGCGGAGGGCCGGATTTGAACCGGCGGACCCCTACGGGAATGGACCCTGAATCCATCGCCTTTAACCTAGCTCGACAACCTCCGCTGATTTCGCCCTTAATTCCCCGGTGTATTAAAAAACTCCACTTTTATCCTTTGGCCTGTCCCTTTATTGCCCCTGAGTCAACATTGTCCAGGAATGCAGGGAACCTAAAATGATGGTTGGCGGCAGAAGGATTGCCTCCTGCGCTTCACTGCCGAAGAACGATACCTGATTCTGCCCTCAAATGGCATGAAACGGCATACATACAAAATTTCCAATAAAGCTGAAGGGGTCTATCGAAGCAACCTATTCTGGCTTGCCTGCCTCCTTATTCAAGTATAGTCCAGCTTTTCTCCTGTCCATTAATCCATATTTTTCTGGCTGGCAGTACCCACGCAGGATCTTCAGGTAATAGATTGGGGAATATAGGAAATTTTTAACACTTTTGCTGTTCAGATGCATCAAGAATACTACTGCAATTGCATTAAGCAACTGGCCCATATGCCTGGACGGGGTCAGCCTGATCTGTGCCCCTTGCCATTCTGGCCAATAACTTACCTGTCTGTAAGTGGATCTGTGGATCATAGCGTCACTTATGTATGCCACTTTCAGATGATTCCTGCGCAAGGCTTCCTCAAAATAGAATGTCTCCCTCCCCTGAACGTTATCTGGAATAGATACCGTGATCGCGAATTTCGTGCCCATAATGGTCAGCCCAAGAGGAATTCCAAAGAGGAATCTGTGACCCAGTGCACAGCCAACAACTGCTCCTGTCCTGCCTTTGCCCAAAAGCTTTATCGCCTCCTCTACGAAACCATCCCTGACCACTTCCACATCACTGTCCACGAATAACAAATACTCTGTTTTTGCTTTCGAGATAAGCAGTTTAGTGGCATAGCCCAATCCTATATCTTCAGAGATTATCTCTGCGTTGAATGACTCTCCTATCCTCCGGGTTTCATCAGTGCTTAAATGATCTGCAATGAGTATTCTGGAATATGGGACGTGCTTGGTTACCGAGTTCAGGCATGTCTTCAATGTTTGACCTGAATTAAAAGTCCTAATCAGAACATCCACTTTGCAATCTGCGTACCGATCCATTATTGCCTTTGCTACCGAATATCAAAATATCAATCTTTCCATCTCTGAAATTCATTGCGCCATGATATGAATGCACTCAATGTTGCTTGCTTCTTCGGGATGGCGGTATTCCTGCTGATTATCTGATATTGCCAAATATTGCAGTCAGTCCATTTTCACAAAGTCGCTGTAACCTTTAGGGTTATCTGACTGATGAAAGTGGAAAACCTTTTGTTCCCTTTCCCCGCGTTTGATTCGCGGCAAAAGCTGAAGCAATAATGCTGGCATGATAAGCGAGTCTACGCATCCAAGCAGGTTGTATATCAGGATGGAAGAAGGTCCGTATACAGGAATCTGTCCCTCTGAACGCTTTCTCCCACACTGATTGCTATCGGCTCACTGAAAAGGGGTGAGGATTCTACGAAGGTGTGAAATTCCCCATTCTCACCACAGGGATCGACGTTATCAGGAATGGAGTCCAAAAAGTCCCTGTCGAACAGAGCACCACCAAGTTTCCTGTTTAACTTTTCTGGATCAAGACAGGAAACTCTCGCCCTGATACCAGACTCAATTATACCGATGGCAAGATTGGAGGTTTTCTCTCCCCATAGAGGGAAAACTGGAGATATCCCTGTGCCTGAAAGTTTTTCCTCCCGGTATTTCCTGACATCCTCGAGGAATATATCCCCAAAGATCACGTATTCAACACCGGAAGCTTTCGCCCTGGACATTGCCGCCCCCATCTTTGCCTCGTAAATCTCGTTAGTGCATTTGGCAGGTATCTCAACTTCTATCAGTGGCAATCCCAGGGCTCTGGACTGCCGGAGCAGCAGTTCCCTTCTCACCCCATGCATGGATACCCTGTCATAATCTGACGTTACGGTAGTGAGCATTGCCACCACGTCAAATTCCCCTGACTGCATTACCTTGAAGAGGGCAAACGCAGAGTCCTTGCCAGAACTCCATGAGACAATTGCCTTCGGCTTCCCTGTATCTCTCATAAATTACAGCATGTCTGATGAGAAATAACACTTCCGCAGGGAGCCTTGCCCCCTTTCAGTTCTTTCCTGATTTGGGTGTTATGTCCATTTTGAAATCTTCCTGAACCGCTTAAAATGAAAGAGAGAGTTTTATCCGGTTATGCCAGTTACAAAGGGAAACTGCCTGAATAGGAACAACCCAGCTTTCCATTGGATACTCTACCGTCTCCGGCTGTATTTAGACGATACCAATTAATACTCAATAAAAGTTACTGCGTCTATGGATAAGGAAGCGGGATTCCCAACTTTCGAATGCGTTTTGTCAGGTACAATCGAAGAGCTTGACTCGGTGGTTGAAAGATTTTTCTGGCAGAAGAACCACCTTGCGGTAGCTCTTGCCAGGTTAAGAATCAAAGATACCGCATGGTCAGAGAAATATGAAAAAATGATGCGTTACCTTTCGGATCTCTCTAATTCTCTCGTAAATTTTACTGAACCCCCTTCACATAAATTTCTGGTTGACCTCTCTTTGGGGGAAGAGATTGAGGATGATACGGTTGTCAGGCTGTTGGGCACCAGAGAAGAAAGAACAATAGATCTGACTGATGCCGCAATAATGGTATCTGAACTAATGCACTGGTACGTCAGGCTTAGCAAGATTGAGAAATTCCGAAAGGGATTCCCTTATGAAAAATTTCAGGGGCTTCCTTTTTTAAGGCTTGCGCTGGTATACAGGGCAATCAGGCTTTCAAGAATGAGTCGAACATGAAGTCCGATCATCGATCTGAATGCTCGAAAAAACCTGCCGATTTGTATCCTGAAAGTAGAAGATAAGTTCTGGGAATAAGGTCGCGTATCATACCTCTTCATCCAGTGCCATCTTCCGGACAGATGGCAAAAAGCCAAATGCCAGAAGTGCCAGTGAGGAAACCCCGATAAAGACCCATGCTGCGCCAAAAGAGAAAAACGATACAACCAGTGTAAAAGCGTATGGCCACACGGAACCGGGAATCTGCTGGATCCCATTGACCACAGACATTGATGACGTGACTTCCTCCCTTCCCCTGAGTGATCCTGTTATAAGCACATAGGAGGAGGAGATTATGGGCGCGGTTAGCATTCCTATAAGACTGACTATAAAGTATATCTCGACTATGTTGCGTACGAATGCGATTGATATCATGAGAATTGAAACCGCCACCGTAGTCACGTAGAAAAACAGCCTGGTGCTTATGTATCTCCCGGCAACAAGCCCGCCTACAATGCCTCCTGCAAATCCAAAGGACAGGATTAACACGCCGGCAAGAGCCGCTGGAGATGGCGGTATACCAAGTGCTTCCTCAAGGTAATAGACTATGAATGCAGCAGCAACGTTCTCCGAGATGATCGCTGCAGAACCTGCCATGCCCAGGATCCACACCACCCTGTTGGTTAGTACGCTCTTCATTATGTTGGACGGCGATCTCGCTGGTCTTTCCTCATGGACTCCTCTTAGGGAAAAATAGTAGATTAGCGAAAATGAGATTGTGATCAGGCCACTTATGAGGAATGCAATGCGCCATCCAACGGCAATGTCAAGGATGGCCCATCCTGCAAGTCCAGCACCTGCGCCAAGGCTGAAAACCCCATTGAAAACATTGACATGAAAGCCAAAGGTATGGTCATCAGTAATATTTCTCAACGTCCCCATTGCCGGAGAGAAAAACATTCCGGATGCAATGCCTGCAATTGCACGGGAAACAATAAGTATAGTCAATCCCGGGGAAATAAAGGATACCAGGCCTGAAATGCCAAGCAGGAATATTCCGGATGAAGCCATATTCCTGTTGCCAAAGATTGTTGCCAGATAACCGGCAGGAATCTGTGAAATACCCACGCCTATATAGAAAGCTGTTACAAGTAGTCCTACCTGAGCCTGGTTCAGGAATAGATCACTCTCAATATAGATCAGCGCCGGGGAAATGTTGTACCAGCTGATTGCGTACACTGCCCGTGTGGAATGTACTGCCAGTGCACGGTAATTCATAAACCCGGAAAGCAATACCCTGATTTATTGGTTACATAAAATCATGGACTTACACGATTGGTCACAGCAGACAGCACCTGGAGAATCATTATTAACTTTCGAGTGCTATTTTGAATATGAAAGCGGGAAAAGGTAAAGTCGGCAACTCATCTGATATTGAAGAAAAGGAGATGGAAGGCGGTGCAAGGATAAGGTGGCTGATCACCCACAGGGACGGAGCCCCTAATTTCTCCATGCGCCTTATCAGCATTCCCGAGGGAAAGAACACCCCGTTTCATTCCCATAACTATGAGCATGAAATCTTCATAATTGAAGGAAAGGTGAATGCCACTATTGATGACAGGGTGGAAGAAGCAGTGGAAGGAGACTTTGTCTTCATCCCCCCGAACGCGTACCATGGCATGGTCGCGGAGAAAGATACCAGGATCATCTGTATCGTTCCAGTAGATGTTGCCAGACAGATGCTTGGGAATTGATTCGGAATTTCACTCTCGCAATTGCGGTCCGGTTCACGATGATCATTCAGAAATCCCCTATAGAGGTTATGTGTGACCATTTTCATCTGACCCTTTCCCTTTGCTGTGGTGCATTGGGACGTTCCGGCCTTCTGACCTGCACTTTGGGCACAATGTGTTCCTGTTCCCGCCAGTATCGAACCTCATAAGATCGCCCCCGGTGTAATCCAGTACGAAGGGTTCATTGCATTTGGAGCACCTGACGACGATCCTTGGCATGGAGATACAAATTTTTGACAGCATTTAACCATTGCCATGAATTCCCTTCTTTCTTTTAATTGGAAAAAGAAGTATTCAAAATGCATGAATAATGATCGCGTTTAAATTAAGGTAAAAATAACAATTTGCCAGGTGTTGAACTATATGCCGTACATAGCGTTTACCACCACCTGAGAGGTTGCAGAAACAGAAAATTGACCTGCGTTTCCTGAGACCATCAGTATCAGGAACATATAAGACGAATCAAAGCCGGCAGCCACCGTGATTCCGGAAATACCGTAACTGAAATACGTAAAGCCCCTGTAAGTAGTGTTCCCGCTTACCGATATCCCCAGGGATCCCACTCTGAAGGTTCCAGTGAGTTTTGCATACGCAGACTGGGCATTACTGCCGCTTGAGAACTGTATCTCCAACACTTCAACATACGAAAGCTTTGCCGTGTCTGTATAATTGAGAATTTCAAAGGAGGAGACACCGGACGCGTTGAAATTTGAAGGGGATCCTGAATGCTGTGAAGGAGATCCCGACTGGTTATAAGTCTGCCCATTTCCCGCTGTGCTGCTTACCTGCTGAGAAGTTGGGAATCCAAAATGAGGGCTGTTCAGGAACGGGAGATAACCAAAATAGCCGAGTCCAACAACGATCACCAGTGCCACGACAACAACAGGGATAGCGATCTTTATACTCCTTTTCATTAACATGCATATTTTTAAAGGTATTTAAAAGCTAACTTTCCGTGGACGGACACCGATCATAACCAATTCCCCAGGGCAATAATATTGTCTTTATTCGAAGTCTTTATTTTTCAATGTTTTAAAAACTATGGTACTAGGGATCCCATTACAGCACTGCCATTTTATGGTAAGTGCCGATCTTGACCCGGTCAACAAATGACATGACCTTCTGCGGGCCTTATTCTGATCTATGTCTGCACAAATAAAATTGATCCATGCACGAAGCAATTCTGCGTAACCGCACTGTGAAGGCAGCCTACAACTAAAATCAATAATGCCTTCAAAAAGCGGTTATTCATGCTTTGCTGGAATGAGCATATTCAATAATTTGACGGCCCTCTTTTGCGCCCATATGAATCAATTCCCTACTTTCACGGAATCTTCACTGTTCGGCAGGAGTGAATATAAGAAGAGGAAACTGTAGAATATCATCGCAAGATCGAAAAGAACTGAAGCAGAAATGAAATACCCGATATTACCCGTTCCCGTAATTCTCCAGGCTGCTCCAATGATGGGAAAAAGCAGAATTAACGGTATGTTTCTTTTCCTGAACCTCATGTGCAGCACTGGAACTAAGAACATCAGGGATAACACAAGGGCGTATGTATAGTATGAGGATTGGAACGGGTCAATTCCGTAGACTATTGCAAAAAAAACAAGAAATATTCCCACAGCAGATGCGTCCAGGCAAAATGCGTAGATTGTCGATATCAGTCTGTTTTCTCTCGATTTTCTAAACCACATGTAATAGAGAGGGGTAAAGACCCAGAAGGAGACATCCACAGACCAGAAACCGGGAGAATACGAATAATACAGGTATGGATCGACGGAAGATAGAGGATATAATAGGAAATAGAATGGATGAAAAATGGCAATATACACAAGTACGGCAACAGGAAATGTGATCAGTATATATTTCACGGAAAATGAAAGCTTTAGCCGGAATTTATCTTCTATATTTATCCTAATATTATTTATTTCCGCACTTTAACCTTTTCCCGCTTCAAAGGTTATTCTTATTACGGATCATTTGTCCTTGCATTTCCCCGGCCTTGTAATTGACAACGCCGTAAATGGAAATTACAGGGAAACCAGGATGGGTGCGCAATATTCAGCACAAGGCTCTATCCCCACAAGAGTTATGGATAAGCCGCTAGAAAGCAGCCCAGAGATATGATCGTATACTGAGTCTAACAGATACTGGCAGCTTAGTCAAGGGTAACATAACCCAAAACTTCCGAGTTTTCTGCCGCAATGTAGTTCAGATTATACTATAATTGAAACCAACCGTAAGCCTTGTACTTCCCTCATGGATGGCCGCATTTATGAGGCTAGTGTTAGTACGCAAGGTGTAATGGAGAGATGAGTTTTCCTGTTCAACATTCATATACATAGAAATTCTATAACGATAAAACATGAAATACTTGAGGTTAATCAAGTACCCCGGAGCTAAAACAAGCCTGCTTCATGACATCTTCAGGGTTGTGAAGGCTGCACAACCTTCCGTAATCGTTGATGTCTTCGGAGGTTCCGGCCTGGTCTCATTGAATACAGCCGGAATCCAGGTGGTATACAATGACATTGATCCCATTCTTGTAAACATGTTCAGGATGATCCAGCAACACCCTGAGGGAATAATGCGAAAAATGAAGTCTCTTCTTGAAAGGGCAACCATACCCGGTGGCATTGGACATGATAAGAAATTTCCCGGCACCGGAATGGCGCGGGAAGCGAAGGCATTGCGGAAGCGGGGTGGAAAAGGTAATCCTGGGAGCAGAGATGATATTCCCTCTGATCCACTTGAATTGGCTCTCAGAACACTCTATCGATTCAACACCTCATTTGGAGGGTTGGGTAATACTTACGCGACGAGAAAGGAGAAAGCCTCCGCATCATACCTCAGGAAGACTGTTTTTGATCTGCCTGAGATGTCCAGACGAATACGATCATGGAAGATAGAAAACATGGATTTTCGCGATCTCATAAAAAAATACGATTCAGCGGACTCGTTTTTCTATCTGGATCCACCTTATCCCGGAAAGCAGTGGTACAACGTTAACTTCCTGGACGTCGACTTCAGGGATCTCGCCACGTTAATCCATGGCCTCAAGGCGAATTATCTACTGAATGTTGACTGGGATGTGCCGTTATTCTTAGAGATCTTCGGGAAGCCTTCGTTTGTCAAGGTTTACGAAAATGCCAATGGCCGATCAGAAACGGCCACGAAGCATTACAGGCGTAAATCGTTTTATACGGACGTTATTCCTGGCGGGAAAAATCAACATTGACCTGCATATCCCGGCGGAGCTCAACAATCATTATCATTGCCCAGAGCGCTATTGATGCAGTTCCAAAAGTCTCAAGTTCTGCACTTGACGGCCATTTTATTACGAATGCAGCAGTTGTTGATGCAATTCCAAGCACAAGAACAAACGAACCCCATTTTCTGCTATGGATAATGAGTCCAAGCCCCCAAGTGAATATAGAGATATCAGCAAGGACGAAAAACCACAATGAAACGAAATCGTGCGGGTACGTCCCGCCGTGGTATATACCAATTAGTGCCAGGAACAGCGCAGCAATCATAAAAAATGAACTGCCGGCTGCCTCAATCCTGTTCCTTGAATACATAAGAAGTGAAACGGAGAACAGGAAGAGGAGGATGGAAGTGAACATCAATCCAGTGTTATAAACCCAGGGGGAGTTAGATCCGGGCGAACCGAGCTGGCTGAGAGCTCCGGTATAAAAATCAAATGAAGGATTGATCGCAATTGCA
>JAJZNS010000065.1 GCA_021811635.1 Thermoplasmata archaeon | reverse complement strand
ACCGCACTTAACGCAGAACATAGTGTTCACACCCCCTTACCGCAGCTGGGGCAGAACTTTGCATTTGCATCCATTTCGCTTCCACAATTTGGGCATTTTTTCTTCCCTCCAACGTTTTCAAGATTATACCCGCAGTTCGGGCAAAATTTGGTCCCGCTTGAGACCGAAGTTCCGCACTTTGGGCACGTCACAGTCTGGACCTGCATGCTGGCACCGCAGTTGGGGCAGAAATTATTTCCCGCGGGGACAGCCGATCCGCATTTAGGACAGTTTCTTGCAGGTGGCTGCTGCATCATGTTGGACATCTGTCCGGAGAATGAATAACCCATTCCTGCACCGGCTCCAATGCCCACTCCAAGCCCTGCCCCGATGCCTGCTGTTCCCGACGAGTTCTTGGCAGCATCAACCATTGCCTGTCCCGCTTGGTACTGCATGTAGTTTACGCCCAAAACCGACATTTCTGATCGCGTATTTACTGCCTTCTGCACTTCATCGGGAAGGCTGATGTTGAGCTGCTGTATCTTGTTTATTTCAACCCCATACTGCTGGAAATTGTCCGGCGAGAGTGCAAGTACGGCCTGTTCTATTGTGGTCAGATTTGATGGTATGTCTGTAACTTTCATCCCCTGGTCCTTCATCTTTCCAAGGGCCGAGTACAGCAGAATCACGATCTGTTCCTTTAGCCTGTCTTCGACTTCATCTGAAGTCTCCAGGTTTAAGGAACCCACAAACTGGCTTATGAATATCTCCGGGCTTGATATCTTCCATCTGTATTCTCCGTAAACTCTGAGGCTGACCACGCCGAAAGTTGGGTCCGTGAACTGGAATGGCTCGGCACTGCCAAACTTGCCGTCTATAAACCGCCTCTGCAGATAATAGACTTCAGCCTGCTGCTGGACTCCGGAAAGCGCCTTTACCAGCGGGCCTACCACCGGCGCATTGATATCCGTAAGCGCATATCTGTTCGGCTGGTCGAAAGTGCTTAAGATCTTTCCGTCCCGCATGAAAATGGCTGTTTCGTCCTCCCTGACTACAATGTTATCATTGAGCCTGATCAGCCTTGGCACCTTCCACATTGCATTGCCTTCCTTGAACTGTGTTTCCCACGCGATGGTGGTGGACCCGAATAAGCTGCCGCCCTTGGATGGGATATCCTTTGATTTCTTTCCTATCATTGCTGTTCACCTGCCGTGGTGAGAAGTATCTTCTTTATTGCCATAATTCTTTCATTCCAGGAACTCCTTGCTCCCTCTACTTCTTGCAAAATGTTATCCAGCGATTTACCAAGATCAACAGAAGAGGTGAAATCGCTGAGCTCCCTGATTCTTTCTGCATTGTTCAGAAATTTCAAATCATAATCATATAATCTGGACAGGGCATCAGATCCGATTCGAATCGCTGGGGAAATTCCGGAATATCCCTGCTGGGAATGAAGCATTTCTCCCTGGAACTGCTGAAGCCTAGAAATCCCCGACCCTATCTCGGTAAGTTTACTGAAATTACCGGCGTTTACCAGTTTTGCCCTCTCCTGTTCCAGAGAAATGAGTGCTTGCTGCAATATCCCAGAAATCTGGCCACGCAGAAGTTCATCTGCAGCCCTGAGATCCTCAAGTTTCCTGTAGCCGCTGTATCCGGGAACCAGCAACTGTATTCTCTTGAGAAGTCCCCGGCTCATGTCTACTTCCTTCCTTATGTCAGGGCTGTCAGGTGTCATATGGCAGCATTAAACGATTTCCTATTAAAGTATTTAGCGGAATTCATCTAATGGATATTCCTAATCAATTTTGCACCACGATATATGCATCTCGCCCCCTATCTTTGATCATAACACAGTTCCTGAACTAAGTTGCCAGATGACTTATGAATTTAATTGGCGAGCTTTCAGCTTAGGATACGGCGTACATAAATTAAAGAGGGAAACGATCAAAGCTCCAAGGTACCAGTCTAGCGGAAGTAGGACTTCCACAGTCCATAAGCTAGCCAGGAACGATCCCGGGTTGTCCTGGAGGACGCAGACCAGGCGTAATCAGCGATCAGCGCAGATAAAATACACAATCTGCAATTTGGTTCTTTTAAATTTGGAGTGCCATTAAGTAGAGAAGGACAGTAAATCGTATTTTCGTAATTAGTTGACCCAGTAGACAGACAGTAAATTGAATAACCCTTTGCCTTAGTGTATGTGTTTGCTCATCGCATTGATGTCAGGCAAAATCTTAAGTAAATTTCTTAAATCCTCGGTTCGATATTATATGCGCTATCCATTATTTGGAGCTTATGATGAAAAGAATGGCAAGGGAATAATGTTTCAGGTCGTATTTTACACCGTTGTAACCCTTATGATTCTTTCTATGGGTTTCTCGTTTACCCAGTTCGAACATAACGATGGTGCCGGATCGAGCCATTCTTTACAGAGTGGTGTTATCCCACTAGTGAGCACAAGGGCACTATCGCTTTCCCTTCAGCCGACATTGACATCTGGCGCTCAGGCCGATGATATTATAATTTACGCTAACGTGACATACAATGGGGCTGGAGTGTCTGGGGTCTCTGTCACTTTTACTGACACAAACGGTAATTCATTTCTGCCAAGTACCATTACGACAAATAGCACTGGCGTTGGGATAGTAACTTATTCCATTACCAGCTCAAATCAGGCTTCAGACACTGTATCTGCACTGGCGAACTTGTCTGGTTACCTCAACGCCACAGCATCAGTTGTTATTAACGACGTGAGCAGTACCAATAATCTGGGTTCTTCCATCACTCTGGCGGCATCGGAAGTTTCTTCAGGTTCCACTGACGTGATATCGGGTCACGTCCAACAGGATGGTTTCTCCGTTTCAGGAGCTTCAGTAACAATATCCTCTCCCATCTACTCTATATTTTCCCCATTTACCATAACCACAGATTCAAACGGGAATTACCATTCCAATTTCACGGTTGGAAGCGTAAGTTACCCTGAAACTTCCATAATTGAGGTCACCGTATCTGCATCCGGATATGGATCCAGTTCGTCCGATACAACAATTAACGTTGAACCGTCCGGGCATGGATATCTCTCAGTGAGTGTTATGCAGGCAACCCCATCCAATCCATCTCAGAATGGTTACATGACCATCAGCGCGAGGGTTTCATCTGCAGGGACCGCAATGGCGGGCGTTACGGTTTCCTTTACTGACAGTTTTGGATCCACATTTTCTCCTTTGTCAGATGTAACTAACAGTTCCGGTTTAATTTCTGCCAATGTGCATTTGAGTGATTCCAATTCAGGATACGATACAATCAGGGCAAGCGCCTCGAAAACCGGATATATTACTTCCGATGGTGAATCCATTGTATATGTTAGTTCCGGAGGTTCTCAACTTACGGTTACTGGATCTCTTAAGTTCGCGACAATAAACTCAAACGAGACGGACAGCATCAGTGGAAACGTCTATACGAGTGGATCGTCAAATCAAATCAATGGCGCCCAACTTACTGCTACAGATACCGTCGGTTCCAAATTCCTCAACCTGCCAACGTACTCTGAAAACGGAGGCAGTTATGAAATGTCTTTTGTGTTGCCGTCTGTCACTAAAATTACCAACGACACTATAACAATAACGGCGTCTTATTCGGGCGATGTCTCTGTTTCCTCCAGCTTTATGCTGACGATACTCCCTGCCAATGTAAAGTCCCTCAACGAGAACCTTACTCTGTCAGACCCCACTGCAAGCATTGCGGTAGGTGATACGGAGCAGATTCAGGTTTATGTAACAGCAAATGGCCATCCAGTCTCAGGTGCGTCCGTGGCCTTTACAGACTCATTCGGTTCAAGTTTTGGCGGGCTGTCTGGGGCAACAAATGCAAGCGGGATTCTAATCGAAAACGTGCACTTTAGCTCGGGTTCATATGGAATTGACCTGATTTCGGCCACGGCAACAATTTCTGGATACTATGAAGGACAGACGTCAATGGAGGTAGATGTCCTTCAGGGATTGTCCAACCAGTTATCAGTTACAGCAGGATTGGGGGTCTCAACAATCACAAGTAACGGTACGGACGTCATAAGCGGAACAGTCTTTGATGGAGGCAATACGGGCAATCAGGTGACTGGAGCGACGATCTCGGTCTCAGATACCGCAAACTCAATGTTTCATTCTGCATCAACTTTATCCGGTCAATCCGGATCATTCTATTTTGAATTTAACGCTGCAGTAGTGAACAGGGAAATCAACGATACCATTATACTCACGGTATCAGAGGCGGGTTACACCGGGAGTTCCTCTTCAATGGTATTGACCATACTTCCCGGAAATTCAGGATCACTGTCTGTCGTTGTGTCAGAAGTATATCCCACTTCCGGGATGGTTTCTAATGGCCAGGGAATTGCCACAATACTAGTCGAATCTGCGGGAAAACCTGTTGATAACAGCCTTGTTTCCGTTTCAGACACTGCCGGCTCAACCTTTGAGCCCCCTACAGTTACAACAAACCTTACGGGAATAGCGCATGTATCCTTCAATATTCCAGGTGTTATCAACGGACAGACAGACATCATTACGGCTTCCGCATCTGCAAGCGGGTACAATGGTAGCAGCGGGGAAAGTTATTTCTACGTCTCCGGCGCTTCTACATCTCAACTTGGAGTAAGGATGGTATTGCAGGCGGCAGCTGTATCTCCCGGAAGCACGGTAGTCATAACTGGTCAGACGTACACTTTTTATAATCCATTTGGGCTTGGTCTGGGAATAGGGTCAGTCGGTGGCGTCACCGTTACATTTTCAGATTCAGCAGGTTCCACATTTTCTAATCCTACGGTCATAAGTTCATCATCCGGCAATTTTATCACCAATCTGACCATTCCAAAGAACTTTAAGGGCACTTTCGACGTTATTACTGCCACAGCTTCAATGACTGGCCACCCCTCAGGAACTTCTGCGGTGTCATTGAATATATCAAGCAGCCTTTCATCAGCTACATTTGTTGAAAGCGGTCTGCCCTCAGGGACTTCATGGAGTGTGACATTCGATGCCAGCAGTGAGAGCTCCAGCGGTAACGCAACAGTCTTTTATGCACCGAATGGAATGTACACCTATTCAGTCAGTTCTATTCCTGGCTATAAAATAAGCCCATCGAGCGGCACAGTAACTCTAACGGATTCAGGCGTGCGGGTAAATATATCCTTTGTTCAGGTTTATTTTCCAATCACATTCATTGAAAGCGGCCTTGCCTCTGGTACCCAGTGGAGCGTTAACCTTTCCGGAACGGTTGTGACTTCGACCTCAAACTCAATTACCTTCAACGAAATGAACGGAACCTATGGCTACAAGATTCTGCCTGTGCCTGGGTATACCATATCGAGTGTTTCTGGAACGATCACTTCAAACGGGGGCTTTAACCAGTATCTTACCTTCCAGCAGGTGCTTTACACAGTCACACTTAAGGAAAACGGATTGCCAACAGGTTATTACTGGTCAGCTACCCTTGGCACTTACAAACTATCCAGTGATTCAAATCTAATTCAGTTCAGCGTTCCTAACGGAACCTATCCCTATGCAGTGAATGTTCCTACCGGATATTTAGCCGCCAATCAGACGGGTTCAGTAACCGTTTCTGGCACAGGAATGACCCAGGAGGTGACCTTCACGGCAAACCTCTTCGTAAAATACCACGCAACATTCAATGTAACAGGACTGCCAACATCAGTGGTCTGGACCCTGGAGGTTAATGGAAATTCAACGATTCACAACGTTGATTCATTCTCAATCAACCTCCCCGCAGGAAACTATACCTACATGGTAAACGCATCTGAATTCGTAGCCAACAAACCCGCTGGTTCCTTTAACATTTCAACCTCCAATATCACAATAGACATAGTGTTTTCAGCAAGCACAAAATATAGCGTGGAATTCCAGGAAAGCGGATTGTCTTCAGGTCAGCAATGGAATGTGAGTTTGAATGGGGTAACCAATGAAAGTACAGGCACGTCCATTCAATTCTACGAATCGAACGGAAATTACACTTTTGTGGTCCAGGCTCCGGCTGGTTACACCGTAAACCCAAGCTCTGGCACGATTAAAGTATCTTCAGGAAATGAAAACATAGCTCTCTATTTCCAGAAAACGGCTTCAAATTCGAGGATTACCAAATACTCAGTAATGTTCATAGAGAGCGGTTTACCGTCAGGAGCACCGTGGTCACTGACCTTCAATGGGTCCATATACAGCACCTCAACCACATCAATTTACGATTTAGTCCTGAACGGCACCTACACCTTTAACATTACATCGGTTTCAGGCTATGAAATATCCCCACCATCAGGATCGGTGGTAATTAGTGGGCAGGATGAAATCGTTGGGATAACTTTCCAGAAAGTCGCGGTATCAAGTAAAACCGGATACAACATAACATTTATCGAATCCGGTCTCCCACAGGGTGAATCATGGCAAATAACATTCAATGGTCAGCCCCTGTCTTCGACTGGTACAGCAATCACAGTCTCAGAGTTCAATGGCACATACTCTTACACTATTGGGAGTATATCCGGGTATTCAATATCGCCAGATTCCGGTCTGATAACCATAAACGGGCATAACGTCATTATCGGGGTGAACTTCGTTCTTAAAAATAACGTTCCATCCAGTTCCTCGGGTTCAAACATTTTGGGCATTCCACTTTCATATGTCCTTGCCGGACTGGTTACGGCAGTTATCGTTGGATCGGTTCTTGGGGCTGTAGCAGGCGCCCACATCAGGAAAAGACCTTAATATTTCTATATTTTTATAATCAAATTTTTAAATCTATGGTCACCGGGATTATTCCCGGTAAATATTATCATTGCAGGGATACAGAATGCAGCAACATTATGTGGAGGTTGCTAGCGGTGTATCGTGAAGGCCCGCATCAATAGAATTCCTCAACAACGGTGTGTACATGAACATGGCCACGAAGGAAGCTATCACGATTGGGGCAGTAACAAAGAACGGGAAAGAAAAACCATAAGTTTGGGCAATAAGTCCGTCCAGTATTGGGGCTATAGCGGCGCCAGCCCACCTCAGGAAATTGTATGCGGCAGATGATACAGATCTTGAAAAGGGTGAAACCTCCATAGCGAGTGAAGTGAAAGATGCGTTGGAAATACCACAGAAAATACCGGATACCACAATCAGTTCAAGCCTGTAATAAGGGAATGAACCCATGAAAATGAAAATTAACGCGAAAAGCAAAAGGTTAACCTGGAGCAGTTTCAGCCTGCTTATCCTTCTAACTAGTCTTGGAACTAGTATAACAGACGAAAAAGCTACAAGCATTCCCCAGAGAAAATACGTAATTCCAAGCTGCTCGGTTGTAAGCCCGAATAAAGTGAGCGGAGTGAATGCCAGTATGGTGAAGAAGCCGAAGTTGTATCCAAGTGCAATGAGTGAATTCATCCTGACCGGTTTGCTTCTCAGAGCATTAATAATATCTATAGGTGTTCTTGGCTTTTCCCTGGCTTTCGGTTCAATTACGTATAGCATGCTGGCTATGAAACCAATTGCCATCAAAGTAGTGGTCCCGAAGAAAGGATAACGCCAGCTAAAAGAACCGAGAAAACCACCAAGAAGTGGACCAGAAGCAATGCCCAGGCCGAGTGCAGCCTCATAAATGGAAATGGAATTTTCAAGTTTTCCTGCCGAAACTCCAACGATGATGGAAAGAGCAGTCGACGTAAAGAATGCATTTCCAAGCCCCCATCCTCCGCGGAATATCGCAAAAAGTTCAATATTGGGGGAGAGGCCGGAAAGTGCTGAAAACAGTATAACCACTAACAGCCCCGTTGTCAGTGTTTTCTTGCTGCCGAATTTGGTTGAAAAATATCCTGAAATGAACATGGAAAGAGACATTACGGCTATATAGCTGGTAAACAACCATTCCACCTGGAATGGTGAGGCCCCCATTTGTTTTCCAATCAAGGGAAGAAGCGGATCAACTACCCCGATCCCCATGAAGGCAATGAAAGTCGAGAACGCAATTGCCACGGTGGCCCGCCTACCAGAAGTTCTATTCATGCTGCTTTGCATCCCAGATAAATATTTATGATTTTTACCTGCCTCATGCCTTTTATTTCCTGCAGGCTGAGAAGGCCCGGTAAGATTTTCACATCGCGGAGTGCACCCTGCATTGTGACTGCATCCCGCTTCTCTTAGCCTTAAGTCCATTATCTAATGCCAATCTCATTTTCCTGGAGTGGGCCTCATTGATCCCAAGTGAGCTTTACAGACTCATTTCTGTGCTGGCACAATGCCTATGATTCAGATGTAAACTGATTTGTAACATGGCCCGAATCGGGTTTTTTCCTTCTCTAAAGATGGAAAAACTCACAAATCCCTATCTCCTCAGATTTGTTCAGTCATATCCGAAGACCCGCAAGGAGAAACACGCTGTATTACCTGCAAACCTGGATGGCGTTGGCAGTTCGCGATGACCACAGAATTTATTTTATCAACATATACAGGCATTCGGGAACAACCCTGTAATTTGCTTGCAACACGCATTTACACTTCATCAGACCGCGCTGATTGAATTCTAGCTGAAATGTCAGCCAGAAAAAGCGGTTTATGGCATCCATCGAAAGGATAGATCAGGAACGATCCATCTTTTATTGCTGCCGGGGAAAAATCCTAATCCGTGTCAGGTTCGCTCTTCCTTATTTCGTTCAGTGCTTCCTGATCCCTGCAGTATAAATATGGTGCCAGATCAAGTGAAGGAGGCGATTTCTCCAGGGTTCTGCGGTAGACAT